>NZ_JBEAJG010000008.1:0-122536 GCF_040065235.1 Klebsiella sp. GB_Kp047
TGGTAGTGTGGGGTCTCCCCATGTGAGAGTAGGGAACTGCCAGGCATCAAATAAAGCAGAAAGCCCAGTCGAAAGACTGGGCTTTTTTGCGTTTGTGTCATCCGGGGAGGGTGCCGGCATGCCTCCCCGGTGGCGCTGCGCTTACCGGGGCTACACGATCCGTAGCCCGGACAAGGTGCGCAGCACCGTCTCCGGAGAGGCTCCTGTCTAAGTGTTAGCAGTTGCGACGTCAATCTTAGTCTGCTTCAGCCTGCTGCTCATGTATCAAATTCAATAACGGATACGGTTGCCCCAGATCGTCCGTTTCAGACCGCCCTGTCACCCTAAAACCCATTCTCTGATAAAACCCGACCGCTTGTTCATTCTGCTCATTTACGTTGGTCGTCAGCTTCGGCGTTAACGACAGCGCATGCTCAATCAGCAATCTCCCCACGCCGCAGCCGCGGACATCTGGATCGACGAACAGCGCATCCATATGATCTCCGGTCAGTAGCATAAAGGCGATCGGCTGGTCCTCCGTGTTAACCGCCACCCACAGCGGAGCCTCCGGTAAAAATGCGCGTACCATCTCCTCCAGCTCCTTTCGATACGCTTTTGACAGAAAGTCGTGGGTGGCGTCGACCGACCGACACCAGATCGCAATCAGTTTATCCCCTTCATCAGGCCGGGAACGGCGGATGCTAATAACCATATTTTCTCCTTTTCTTCATTCTTATATTCTAACTCAATGCGCGCCGTGAAATTTTCTCACCGTGAACATGCAGACTCGACATTCACCCGATTCCTGGTTATCTTCAGCTATCTGGATGTCTAAACGTTTATACGTATGCTATGAGGTAATAGAGTTATGCCAATTCGGGTGCAGGACGAGCTACCAGCCGTCAATTTCTTGCGCAATGAAAACGTCTTTGTAATGACGACAACGCGTGCAACAACTCAGGAAATCCGCCCCCTGAAGGTGTTAATCCTCAACCTGATGCCGAAGAAAATCGAGACGGAGAATCAGTTCCTGCGTCTGCTGTCGAACTCTCCGCTGCAGGTGGACATCCAGTTATTACGCATCGATGCACGTGAGTCACGTAATACGCCGGCGGAGCATCTGAATAACTTTTACTGCAATTTCGATGAGATCTGCGATCAGAACTTTGACGGCTTGATCGTCACCGGCGCTCCTTTAGGCCTGGTTGAATTTAATGATGTCGCTTACTGGCCGCAGATCAAACAGGTGCTGGAGTGGGCCAAGGATCACGTCACTTCGACGCTGTTCGTCTGTTGGGCGGTGCAGGCCGCGCTGAATATTCTGTACGGCATTCCCAAGCAAACCCGTGCCGAAAAGATTTCTGGCGTCTATGAACACCATATTCTACACCCACACGCCTTACTGACCCGCGGTTTCGACGACTCTTTCCTCGCCCCACACTCACGCTATGCTGACTTTCCGGCAGGGCTTATCCGTGACTATACCGATCTCGAGATCCTCGCGGAGACAGAAGAGGGCGATGCGTATCTGTTCGCCAGTAAAGATAAGCGTATCGCCTTTGTCACCGGCCACCCCGAGTACGATGCCAATACCCTGGCAAGTGAATATTTCCGCGATGTGGAAGCCGGTTTGAACCCTGAGGTTCCCCACAACTATTTTCCGCAAAACGACCCGCAGAACAAACCGCGCGCTACCTGGCGCAGCCACGGTAATCTGCTGTTCGCTAACTGGCTGAACTATTACGTCTACCAAATTACACCATACGATCTGCGGCATATGAATCCAACGCTGGAGTAATACTCCGCACGAAACGATCCTAAAGCGTTTCAGCACTTTGCCTCTGGCGCCTTCGGGTGCCTTTTTTATTTCCGAAATTCACCTCACAGCTGATGATAACTTTAATTCCATTGTTATCAATATGTTAATGTCATTTTAAAATTAAAATGGAAATTGTTTTTGATTTTGAAAATTAATTGAGTAGTCTTAATTGTGCTGAGCGAAAACTGCACAACGATCTTTCGCTCGCTTCCAGCGGATCAACCAAGAGGAGCAGCACAATGACGCAGCAGGCGACAATCACCGATGAACTGGCCTTTAGTCAGCCCTATGGCGAGCAGGAGAAGCAAATCTTAACGCCTGAGGCGGTAGAATTTCTGACGGAACTGGTGAGCCGCTTTACGCCGGCGCGCAATAAACTGCTGGCCGCGCGTCTGCAGCAGCAGCAGGCTATTGACGATGGACAGCTGCCGGATTTTATTTCGGAAACTGCTTCCATTAGAAATAGCGACTGGACCATTCGTGGTATCCCGGCGGATTTGCAGGATCGCCGCGTTGAAATTACCGGCCCCGTCGAGCGCAAGATGGTCATTAACGCGTTGAACGCTAACGTAAAAGTCTTTATGGCGGACTTTGAGGATTCGCTGGCGCCTGACTGGCGTAAAGTCATTGATGGTCAGATCAACCTACGCGATGCCGTGAACGGGACCATCAGCTACACCAATGAGGCTGGCAAAATCTATCAACTGCAGCCCAATCCCGCTGTGCTGGTATGCCGTGTGCGCGGTCTGCACCTGCCGGAAAAGCATGTGACCTGGCGTAATGAGGCCATCCCCGGCAGTCTTTTCGATTTTGCGCTCTATTTCTTTCATAACTACCAGGCGCTGCTGGCGAAAGGAAGTGGTCCCTACTTCTATCTGCCAAAAACCCAGGCCTGGCAAGAGGCGGCATGGTGGAACGATGTCTTCAGCTTTACTGAAGATCGCTTTGATTTGCCGCGCGGCACTATCAAGGCCACGCTGCTGATTGAAACACTGCCGGCGGTGTTCCAGATGGATGAGATCCTGCATGCGCTTCGCGACCATATTGTCGGCCTGAATTGCGGCCGCTGGGACTATATCTTCAGCTATATCAAGACGCTGAAAAACCATCCGGACCGCGTACTGCCGGACCGCCAGGTGGTGACGATGGATAAACCCTTCCTTAGCGCCTACTCACGGTTGTTGATTAAGACCTGCCACAAACGCGGGGCGTTTGCGATGGGCGGGATGGCGGCCTTTATCCCGAGCAAAGATGTCGAGCGTAACCGTCAGGTGCTGAATAAAGTCACCGCCGACAAAGAGCTGGAGGCGAACAACGGTCACGATGGCACCTGGATCGCCCATCCTGGGCTGGCGGATACCGCCATGGCGGTGTTTAACCGCGTGCTCGGCGACAAGCCGAATCAGCTCTCGGTGACCCGTAGCGAGGACGCGCCCATTACCGCCGAACAGCTGCTGGCCCCCTGCGAGGGCGAGCGCACGGAAGCCGGGATGCGCGCCAACATTCGCGTGGCGGTGCAGTACATCGAAGCCTGGATCTCCGGCAACGGCTGCGTACCGATTTATGGCCTGATGGAAGACGCCGCGACAGCTGAGATCTCGCGCACCTCTATCTGGCAGTGGATCCATCATCAGAAAACCCTGAACGACGGCACGCCGGTCACAAAAGCGCTGTTCCGCCAGTGGCTGGCGGAAGAGCTGATGGTGATTCAGGAAGAGCTGGGAGAGCACCGCTTCAGCCATGGCCGCTTTGACGATGCGGCGCGGCTGATGGAGCAGATCACCACCTCTGATGAACTGATTGATTTTCTGACATTACCGGGCTACCGCCTGCTGGCCTAATCGCCAGATGGTGTGGTTCGCCATTTAGTCCTTCACCAATGCGCCTGGAGAGCCAGGAAATTATATGGAGCATCTGCACATGAAAACCCGTACCCAACAAATCGAAGAATTAAACAAAGAGTGGACGAACCCGCGCTGGGAAGGGATTACCCGCCCGTACAGCGCGGAAGAGGTGGTGAAATTACGCGGCTCGGTGAACCCGGAATGCACGCTGGCGCAGCTTGGCGCGGCGAAAATGTGGCGTCTGCTGCACGGTGAAGCAAAGAAAGGGTACATCAACAGCCTTGGCGCGCTGACCGGCGGCCAGGCCTTGCAGCAGGCGAAGGCCGGCATCGAAGCCATTTATCTCTCCGGCTGGCAGGTGGCGGCGGATGCTAACCTGGCGTCCAGCATGTATCCGGATCAATCGCTGTACCCGGCCAACTCGGTACCGGCGGTGGTGGATCGGATCAACAATACCTTCCGCCGCGCCGATCAGATCCAATGGTCAGCCGGGATCGAGCCGAACGATCCGCGCTTTATCGACTATTTCCTGCCGATCGTGGCGGATGCGGAAGCCGGTTTTGGCGGCGTCCTTAATGCCTTCGAGCTGATGAAATCGATGATTGAAGCCGGTGCAGCGGCTGTTCACTTCGAAGATCAGCTGGCGTCGGTGAAGAAGTGCGGTCATATGGGCGGTAAAGTGCTGGTCCCGACCCAGGAAGCGATACAGAAACTGGTGGCGGCGCGTCTGGCGGCTGACGTGATGGGGGTCCCGACGCTGGTGATCGCCCGTACCGATGCTGACGCTGCCGATTTAATTACCTCAGACTGCGATCCGTACGATCGTGAGTTTATTACCGGGGATCGCACCAGCGAAGGGTTCTTCCGCACCCATGCCGGGATCGAGCAGGCGATCAGCCGCGGGCTGGCCTATGCGCCGTATGCGGACCTGGTGTGGTGTGAAACGTCGAAACCGGATCTTGAGCAGGCGCGTCGCTTTGCTGAAGCCATTCATGCGCGTTTCCCGGGCAAACTGCTGGCCTATAACTGCTCGCCGTCGTTTAACTGGAAGAAAAATCTCGATGATAAAACCATCGCCAGCTTCCAGCAGCAGCTGTCGGACATGGGATACAAGTACCAGTTTATTACCCTCGCCGGGATCCACAGCATGTGGTTCAACATGTTCGACCTCGCCCATGCTTACGCTCAGGGTGAGGGGATGCGCCATTATGTTGAAAAAGTGCAGCAGCCGGAATTCGCCGCCGGGCCGGAAGGCTATACCTTCGTCTCGCATCAGCAGGAGGTGGGTACCGGCTACTTCGACAAGGTCACCACCATTATCCAGGGCGGTGCCTCGTCGGTGACGGCGCTGACCGGCTCGACCGAAGAAGATCAGTTTTGAGCCATGCCCGGTGGCACGACGCTAACCGGGCCTGTGAAGGGATCCAGGCCGGATAAGCGAGCGCGCCATCCGGCCTGACGTGGTGCCGGATGGGGGAGTTCGATGACGCGTGGTCTGGAATTACTGATTGCCCAAACGATATTGCAGGGATTTGACGCTCAGTATGGGCGTTTTCTCGAAGTGACTTCCGGCGCGCAGCAGCGCTTTGAACAGGCCGACTGGCATGCGGTGCAGCAGGCGATGAAACAGCGGATCCACCTCTATGACCACCATGTGGGTCTGGTGGTGGAGCAGCTGCGCTGCATCACGGAAGGAAAGAGCACGGATGCCGACTTTTTGCTGCGGGTGAAAGCCCACTACACCCGTTTGCTGCCGGATTACCCTCGTTTTGAAATTGCCGAGAGCTTTTTCAATTCGGTCTACTGCCGCCTGTTTGACCACCGCTCGCTGACCCCCGAGCGGCTCTTTATTTTCAGCTCGCAGCCCGAGCGTCCTTTTCGCACCCTTCCGCGACCGCTGGCGAAAGATTTTTTTGCCGATCGCGGCTGGCCGCACCTGCTGGGTAAAGTGCTGTCCGATCTGCCGCTGCGGCTGCCGTGGCAAAATAAAGCGCGGGATATCGGCTATATCATTGCCAGTCTGCAGGAGGCGCTGGGGGAGGAACTGCTCGCCACCTGTCATCTGCAGGTCGCCAATGAGCTGTTCTATCGTAATAAAGCCGCCTGGCTGGTGGGCAAACTGGTGATGCCGATGACCACGCTGCCCTTTTTGCTGCCGATCCATCGCAGCGACGAGGGCGAGCTGTTTGTCGATACCTGCCTGACCACCCATGCCGAAGCGAGTATCGTGTTTGGCTTCGCGCGTTCCTATTTTATGGTTTATGCGCCACTGCCCGGCGCCCTGGTGGAATGGCTGCGCGAGATCCTGCCGGGGAAAACCACGGCCGAGCTGTATATGGCGATTGGCTGCCAGAAGCACGCCAAAACCGAAAGCTATCGTGAATATCTGCACTACATCGCTCGCTGCGATGAGCAGTTTATTGAGGCGCCGGGCATTCGCGGGATGGTGATGCTGGTGTTTACCCTGCCGGGGTTTGACCGGGTGTTTAAGGTGATCAAAGACCGCTTCGCGCCGCAGAAAGAGATGACCGCCGCCCACGTGCGCGCCTGCTATCAGCTGGTAAAGGAGCATGACCGCGTCGGGCGGATGGCGGACACGCAGGAGTTTGAAAATTTCGTGCTGGAGAAACGACAAATCGCGCCGGCGCTGCTGGCGCTGCTGCAGGCGGAGGCGGGGAACAAACTGACCGACCTCGGCGACCGGATTGTCATCAGTCATCTGTATATTGAACGGCGAATGGTGCCGCTCAACCTGTGGCTGGAGCAGGTTAACGGCCAGGCGCTACGCGATGCGGTAGAAGAGTATGGGAATGCTATCCGCCAGCTGGCCGCCGCCAACATCTTTCCCGGTGATATGCTGTTTAAAAACTTCGGCGTCACCCGCCACGGCCGGGTGGTGTTCTACGACTATGACGAAATCTGCTATATGACGGAAGTGAATTTTCGCCAGATCCCACCGCCGCGCTATCCCGAGGATGAACTGGCCAGCGAGCCGTGGTACAGCGTCTCGCCGGGGGATGTGTTCCCGGAGGAGTTCCGCCACTGGCTGTGTGCCGACCCGCGCATTGGGCCGCTGTTTGAGGAGATGCATGCCGACCTGCTGCGCGCCGACTACTGGCGCGAACTGCAGACGCGGATTAAAAACGGCCATGTGGAAGATGTCTACGCCTACCGGCGCAAGCAGCGTTTTAGCGTGCGCTATGGCGCCGACAGTAGGCCGGATAAGGCGTTTACGCCGCCATCCGGCAAGGTGCGCCGATCTGCCTGATGGCGCTACGCTTATCAGGCCTACTTAAAATGCCCCGGTGGGGCATTTTTTTATTTAACCCCGCCGTATGCCAGCGTCACTTCCTTCGCCGCTTTGATCACCAGCGCGCCCAGCTCGGTCACCCGGTCATCGGTCATGCGTGAGATGGGGCCGGAGATGGAGATTGCCGCGAACGGTTCGCGGTGTTCATCATAAATGCAGGCGGCGACGCAGCGGAGGCCGAGCGCGTGCTCCTCGTCATCGAACGAGTAGCCCCGCTTGCGGGTCTGCGCTAAATCTTCCTTCAGATGCAGCGGCGAGACCAGCGTGGCATGCGTATAGGCATGTAGCCCTTTACGGTGCAGGAGGCTGGTAACCTGCTCTTCGCTCAGCTGCGAGAGGAACGCCTTCCCGGCGCCGGAGGCGTGCATCGGCAGTTTTCCGCCGATCGGCGCCGACATCCGCATCAGCTGGGTGCACTGCACCTGGTCGATAATGATCGCCTGGTGGTCGCTCTGGTCAAGCACTGCCAGATTCACCGTTTCACCGGAATCTTCCATCAGCTGGCGCAGGATCGGGTGGACAATCGCCAGCAGATTGCGGCTTTGCAGAAAGCTGCTGCCGACCACGAAGGCATGCGCGCCGACGGCCCAGTGGCCCAGCTCGCCGACCTGGCGGACGAAACCCAGCTGCTGCATGGTGGTCAGCAGGCGGTGAGTGGTTGAGTTGGGCAGACCCGCCTGCTGCGCCAGCTCGGTCAGCGCGACGCTGCTGTGGGATTCGGCAATCCATTCGAGCAATTTCAGGCCGCGGGTCAGCGACTGAACCTGACCGCCAGCCTGCTGGGCGGTGGCAGCCGCGGGTTTTCTGCCGCGTTTCGCGGGAACGGGGGTAGTGGCCATCGCGGACTCCTTTTTCTGTATCGTGGAAATAATTTTCGTTTTATTTGGCGATAATGCAATCACAACCGGACTCATCGGAGGAGTGAAGCTGAACATGTCTCATATTGCCCGTTGTTGTCTTTTCCGCTCCGGTGGTTTATGCCAGTATGGTTTGTTGGCTATTTGGCCTGAGTTGAGCGTTGTCGGGAGCAAGTGTGAGCAGCAAAGTTGAGCAACTGCATCAGCAGTTAAAAGAACGTATTCTGGTTCTGGATGGGGGCATGGGCACCATGATCCAGGGCTATCGTCTGAGTGAGCAGGACTTTCGCGGTGAGCGCTTTGCTGACTGGCCGTGCGACCTGAAAGGCAACAACGACCTGCTGGTGCTCAGCAAGCCCGAGGTGATCCGCGAGATCCACGACGCCTACTTCGAGGCCGGCGCGGATATCATTGAGACCAACACCTTTAACTCGACAACCATCGCGATGGCGGATTACCAGATGGAATCCCTGTCGGCAGAGATCAACTATGCGGCGGCGAAGCTGGCCCGCGCCAGCGCCGACGCCTGGACGGCCCGCACGCCGGAAAAACCGCGCTACGTGGCGGGCGTGCTTGGCCCAACTAACCGCACCGCCTCCATTTCGCCTGATGTGAACGATCCGGCGTTCCGTAATATTACCTTTGACCAGCTGGTGGCCGCCTATCGCGAGTCCACCCGGGCGCTGGTGGAAGGTGGCGTGGATCTGATCCTGATTGAAACGGTATTTGATACCCTGAATGCCAAAGCGGCCATCTATGCGGTGAAAGAGGAGCTGGAGGCGCTGGGCGTTGACCTGCCGCTGATGATCTCCGGCACCATTACCGATGCCTCCGGCCGCACGCTTTCCGGGCAGACCACCGAAGCTTTCTATAACTCGCTGCGCCACGCCGAAGCCTTATCGTTTGGTCTGAACTGCGCCCTCGGGCCGGACGAACTGCGCCAGTACGTCCAGGAGCTGTCGCGCATCGCTGAATGCTACGTCACCGCGCACCCGAACGCCGGCCTGCCCAACGCCTTCGGCGAATACGATCTGGATGCCGATACCATGGCGGCGCAGATCCGCGAATGGGCGGAAGCCGGTTTCCTTAATATCGTCGGCGGCTGCTGCGGTACGACCCCGGAGCATATCGCCGCCATGAGCCGGGCAGTAGCGGGCCTGCCGCCGCGCCAGCTGCCGGAAATCGCGGTGGCCTGCCGCCTCGCCGGCCTTGAGCCGCTCAATATCGGCGATGACAGCCTGTTCGTTAACGTCGGCGAACGTACCAACGTTACCGGCTCGGCGAAATTTAAACGCTTAATCAAAGAAGAGAAGTACAGCGAAGCGCTGGACGTCGCGCGTCAGCAGGTGGAAAGCGGCGCGCAGATTATCGATATCAACATGGACGAGGGGATGCTCGACGCAGAAGCGGCGATGGTGCGCTTCCTCAACCTGATTGCCGGCGAGCCGGACATTGCCCGCGTGCCGATCATGATCGACTCCTCCAAGTGGGAAGTTATTGAGAAAGGCCTGAAATGCATTCAGGGCAAAGGCATCGTTAACTCGATTTCGATGAAAGAGGGCGTCGAACCCTTTATCCACCATGCGAAACTGGTTCGCCGCTACGGCGCTGCGGTAGTGGTGATGGCCTTTGACGAAGTGGGCCAGGCTGATACCCGCGAACGTAAAATTGAGATTTGCCGTCGCGCCTACAAAATCCTCACCGAAGAGGTCGGCTTCCCGCCAGAAGATATTATCTTTGACCCGAATATCTTTGCGGTGGCGACCGGTATCGAAGAACACAATAACTATGCCCAGGACTTTATCGGCGCCTGCGAAGACATCAAACGCGAGCTGCCGCATGCGCTGATCTCCGGCGGGGTCTCCAACGTCTCCTTCTCTTTCCGCGGCAATGACCCGGTTCGTGAGGCGATCCACGCCGTATTCCTCTACTATGCGATCCGCAACGGCATGGATATGGGGATCGTCAATGCCGGTCAGCTGGCCATCTATGATGACCTGCCGGGCGAGCTGCGCGACGCGGTGGAGGACGTGATCCTCAACCGCCGCGATGACAGCACCGAAAGATTGCTCGAACTGGCGGAAAAATATCGCGGCAGTAAAGTTGACGACGGCGCCAATGCCCAGCAGGCGGAGTGGCGCAGCTGGGAGGTGAAAAAACGCCTCGAATATTCGCTGGTGAAGGGCATTACCGAATTTATCGAACAGGACACCGAAGAAGCGCGTCAGCAGGCTGCCCGCCCGATTGAGGTGATCGAAGGGCCGCTGATGGACGGCATGAACGTGGTCGGCGATCTGTTCGGCGAAGGCAAAATGTTCCTGCCGCAGGTGGTGAAATCCGCTCGCGTCATGAAACAGGCGGTGGCCTACCTTGAGCCGTTTATCGAAGCCAGTAAAGAACAGGGCTCCAGTAACGGCAAAATGGTGATTGCCACGGTAAAAGGCGACGTTCATGACATCGGCAAAAACATCGTCGGCGTGGTGCTGCAGTGTAATAACTACGAAATCATCGATCTTGGCGTGATGGTCCCGGCGGATAAAATTCTCAAAACCGCCAAAGAGGTAAACGCGGATCTCATCGGCCTTTCCGGGCTGATTACCCCATCGCTGGATGAGATGGTTAACGTGGCGAAAGAGATGGAGCGTCAGGGCTTTACCATTCCGCTGCTGATAGGCGGCGCGACCACCTCGAAAGCGCATACGGCGGTGAAAATCGAGCAGAACTACAGCGGCCCGACCGTTTACGTACAGAACGCCTCGCGCACCGTCGGGGTGGTGGCTGCGCTGCTCTCGGATACGCAGCGCGATGAGTTTGTCGCCCGCACGCGCAAAGAGTATGAAACGGTGCGTATCCAGCATGGGCGTAAAAAACCGCGCACCCCGCCGGTGACCCTGGCGGCCGCACGGGAAAACGATCTGGCCTTTGACTGGGAGAGCTATACGCCGCCGGTGGCCCATCGCCTGGGGATTCAGGAGGTGGAAGCCAGTATCGAGACGCTACGCAATTACATCGACTGGACGCCGTTCTTTATGACCTGGTCGCTGGCGGGTAAATATCCGCGCATTCTGGAAGATGAAGTGGTAGGGGAAGAGGCGCAGCGCCTGTTCAAAGACGCTAACGAGCTGCTGGATAAACTGAACGCAGAGAAAACCCTCAACCCGCGCGGCGTGGTGGGCCTGTTCCCGGCCAACCGGGTGGGCGACGATATTGAAATCTATCGCGATGAAACCCGCACCCACGTGCTGACGGTGAGCCATCACCTGCGCCAGCAGACGGAGAAGGTCGGCTTCGCCAACTACTGCCTCGCCGACTTTGTGGCGCCGAAGCTGAGCGGCAAAGCGGACTACATTGGCGCCTTCGCCGTCACCGGCGGCCTGGAAGAGGACGCGCTGGCGGAGGCCTATGAAGCGCAGCATGACGACTATAACAAGATCATGATCAAGGCCATCGCCGATCGTCTGGCGGAAGCCTTCGCCGAGTATCTGCACGAGAAAGTGCGCAAGGTCTACTGGGGGTATGCGGCCAATGAGAACCTCAGCAATGAGGAACTTATTCGCGAGAATTACCAGGGGATCCGTCCGGCGCCGGGGTATCCGGCCTGTCCGGAGCACACTGAAAAAGGCACCATCTGGCAGTTGCTGGACGTCGAAGCCCATACCGGCATGAAGCTTACCGAATCGTTCGCCATGTGGCCGGGGGCATCGGTTTCCGGCTGGTATTTCAGCCATCCGGACAGCAAGTACTTCGCCGTGGCGCAGATCCAGCGCGACCAGGTCGAAGACTACGCGCGGCGTAAAGGGATGACCCCGGCGGAAGTCGAGCGCTGGTTAGCCCCTAATCTGGGCTATGATGCGGACTAGTCGTCATCTTTCCTTACAACTAACAAGGCGCTCTGTGAGCGCCTTGTCTCTTTATTGAGGTTAACCCCTTATACTGAGATAGGTTCCAGAACGTCGGAACACCTATAACGATAAGGAGAAGCTGATTCCGTGTTAACTCTGCTACACCTGTTGTCCGCGGTCGCTCTGCTGGTGTGGGGCACGCATATCGTGCGTACCGGGGTGATGCGCGTCTATGGCGCTCGCCTACGTACCGTTCTCAGTAGCAGCGTAGAGAAAAAGCCGCTCGCCTTCTGCGCGGGTCTTGGCGTGACTGCGCTGGTACAAAGCAGCAATGCCACCACCATGCTGGTGACCTCGTTTGTCGCCCAGGATTTAGTGGGCCTCACGCCGGCGCTGGTGATGGTGCTGGGCGCCGATGTCGGGACGGCGCTGATGGCGAGGGTACTGACCTTCGACCTGTCGTGGCTGTCGCCGTTGTTGATATTTATCGGGGTGATTTTCTTCCTCGGCCGCAAGCAGACCCGCGCCGGGCAGCTGGGGCGAGTGGGGATCGGCCTTGGGCTGATCCTGTTGGCCCTGGAGCTGATTGTGCAGGCCGTCCACCCCATTACCCAGGCCAACGGCGTGCAGGTGATTTTTGCCTCGCTGACCGGGGATATCATGCTGGATGCCTTGATTGGCGCTGTATTCGCGATCATTAGCTACTCCAGCCTGGCGGCGGTGCTGCTGACCGCGACGCTGACCGCGGCGGGAGCGATCTCTTTCCCGGTGGCGCTGTGCCTGGTGATTGGCGCCAACCTGGGATCGGGGCTGTTGGCGATGCTCAACAACAGCGCGGCGAACGCGGCGGCGCGCCGGGTGGCGCTGGGCAGCCTGCTGTTTAAGCTGGTGGGGAGCCTGATCATTCTGCCGTTCGTCCATCCGCTGGCCGCGGCGATGCACAAGCTGCCGTTGGCCGAGTCCGAGCTGGTTATCTACTTCCACGTTTTTTACAACCTGCTGCGCTGCATCGCGATGGTGCCTTTTGCCGGACCGATGGCGAAGCTGTGCCAGCGCATGATCCGCGATGAACCCGAGCTGGATAACCATCTCAAACCCAAGCATCTTGACCCGTCGGCGCTGGACACCCCGGCGCTGGCGCTAGCCAACGCCGCGCGCGAGACGCTGCGCATTGGCGACGCGATGGAGCAAATGCTGGAGAGCCTGCATAAGGTGATGCATGGCGAACCGCGTCAGGAGAAAGAACTGCGCCGCATGGCGGACGATATCAACGTCCTCTACACCGCCATTAAGCTCTATCTGGCGCGAATGCCAAAGGATGAGCTGGCGGAAGAAGAGTCCCGGCGCTGGGCGGAAATTATTGAGATGTCGTTAAACCTCGAGCAGGCCTCCGATATCGTCGAGCGGATGGGCAGCGAGATCGCCGATAAATCGCTGGCGGCGCGTCGCGCCTTCTCGGTGGAAGGGTTAAAGGAGCTGGACGCCCTGTACGATCTGCTGCTCAGCAATCTGCAGTTGGCGATGTCGGTCTTCTTCTCCAGCGATGTGCCGAGCGCCCGTCGCCTGCGGCGCAGCAAACACCGGTTCCGCATTCTTAACCGCCGCTACTCGCATGCGCACGTTGACCGCCTGCATCAGCAGAACGTGCAGAGTATCGAAACCAGTACGTTGCATCTGGCGCTGCTGGGGGATATGAAGCGCCTGAACAGCCTGTTCTGCTCGGTGGCTTACAGCGTGATGGAGCAACCGGATGAAGACGACGAACGGGATGACTACTGAGCCATTCCCCGGCGGCGCTGTGCTAACCGGGGTTTTGCGTTTGGACGTCCCGTTGAGGCAGCCCGGATAAGGCGCAATGCGCCGCTATCCGGGAAACGTTAGCCCCCCAGGCTCAGAAGCGGTGGCCCGCAGGCAGGGTTATCGCTTCTTCCCCCGCTTTGAACAACAGCGTCGGGTTCGGGCCGCCGAGCGTCGCGTGACCATCGGTGACCTGGATCCAGTTTCCTTCCGGCAAACCAATCACCGTTAATTCCGGCGCCACGACCAGCAGTTCGCGGATACGCTGTTCGCGGGTTTCGCCCTGATGCCCGGTCGGCAACGCGTTGGTGAAGTGCGGGTTAATCTGTAGCGGGAACAGCCCCAGCGCATCAAATCCCTGCGGATCGACAATCGGCATATCGTTGGTGGTGCGAATGGTCGGGCAGGCGAGGTTTGAACCTGCGCTCCAGCCGATATACAGCGCCCCGCGTTTGACGACATCGACAATCGGCGCCAACAGACCGCGACTGCGGCACGCTTTCAACAGCTGGAAGGTGTTCCCGCCGCCGACGATCACCATCTCGGTGCTTTCAATGGCGGCGATAGGGTCGTCTACGCTGTGGATACCGGTTACGCTGACCGCCATGGGCGCCATAACCGCAGCCACTTTGGCCGTGTAATCATCCCAGGATTGCGTCACGCCAGCGAAGGGGATGAATACCGCCTTACGGCGCCCTTTGACCCGACCGGCAATCAGCGGCAGGGCGTGTTCCAGCCAGGCTTTTCCCGGCAGCGTGGAGTTACTGAGTAACAGCAGTTCCATCTTTTCTTCCTGTTTTAAAAATATTATTGAAGCAGAAATTCTAGCATCGCCCCCATACCGGCGCGCTGATATGGCGCATGATGTAGGTAAGCGGAATGCTGTTCACAAGCCCGACGAAGCTTCTGGATAATGAATCATACAATCCAGGTTTTTTCTCGCCCACAAGGTAGGGTATATTTCGCTTTTACAGGAGAATCTATGCTGCCCGACTCATCAACCCGATTAAACAAATACATCAGTGAAAGCGGCATCTGCTCGCGTCGCGAAGCGGACCGCTTTATTGAACAAGGCAACGTCTTTATCAATGGCAAGCGCGCCACGATTGGCGATCAGGTGAAGCCTGGCGACCTGGTCAAAGTTAACGGACGGTTGATTGAGCCGCGCGAAGCGGATGATCTGGTGCTGATTGCGCTGAATAAGCCGGTCGGCATTGTGAGCACCACAGAAGACGGCGAGCGCGACAACATTGTCGATTTCGTCAACCACAGCAAGCGTATCTTCCCTATCGGCCGTCTGGATAAAGACTCCCAGGGGCTGATTTTCCTCACCAATCATGGCGACCTGGTGAATAAGATCCTGCGTGCCGGCAACGACCATGAAAAAGAGTATCTGGTTACGGTCGATAAGCCGGTGACCGATGAGTTCATTCGCGGCATGGGCGCGGGGGTACCGATTCTCGGGACCGTGACCAAAAAATGTAAGGTAAAGAAAGAAGCGCCGTCCGTTTTCCGCATCACCCTTGTGCAGGGGTTAAACCGCCAGATCCGTCGCATGTGCGAGCACTTTGGCTATGAAGTGACGAAGCTTGAGCGTACGCGGATTATGAACGTCAGCCTGACGGGGATCCCGTTGGGTGAGTGGCGCGATCTGACCGATGACGAGCTGATCGACCTGTTCAAGCTGATTGAAAACTCCTCTTCCGAAGCGAAGCCGAAAGCGAAGCCGAAGGCCAAAGCGGCGACCCCCGGGATCAAGCGCCCGGTGGTGAAGGTGGAAAATAGCAACGATAAAGGCCGCCCGGCTGGCAACGGCAAACGTTTCACCCAGCCGGGACGTAAAAAGAAAGGGCGCTAACGCCTGCCGCGGGTCGGCGTATTCGCCGACCAGGAAAAGGTTGCTTCCTTATCCGTCTTATAAGCCTGCTGTTTTTTCACCTGGCGGGCTTTCTTCGCTTCCGCTTCGCGCTGCGCCATCAGCTTATCGATATATTCCTTTTTCACGCTGTTTGTTTCCGCATTGCTCAGCGGGCGGCCGTGCGCAATGCGCGCGCGGTCAAGCAGCGTTTTCAATTCGCGCTGTTCGCGCTCGGTCATCTCTTTTTGTGTAATTCGGGGGAGTGCCATGGTGGTGCCCTCAGTCAGACCAGAGCACCCAGTGTACGGTAATCAGCGCAAAATAGAACGCATCCGGAAAGCGCCTCGCAGAATATTTCCCTCGTTCGTGACCCGTGAGGTGAACTGGCTTAGGGTAACGGCACGATCAACCTGTTATCGACGATAAATATCGGGCGAGTGGTGTATAAAATTTTATACAAGGATGTGGTATGCTCAATCAGCAACCAAGATTAAGGCGTATCGTCTGGATGGGCTCTTCCTTTGACGATCTGCGCCAGTTTCCTGAGGACGTCCGCAGAGATGCCGGATTTCAGCTTTATCGTTTACAGTCGGGTTTAGAGGCTGCGGACTGGAAAGCAATGCCTCAACTGGGGCGGGGGGTTGAAGAAATCCGCCTGCGCCACTTTTCCGGTGCATATCGGGTAATTTATCTGGCCCGTTTTGCAGAGGCGATATATGTCCTGCACTGTTTTAACAAAAAGACGCGACGGACCGCCGAACACGAAAAACAGATTGTCAGAAGCCGTTTGCGGGTTATACAGCAGGAACACAGGAGTCATAAATGAATCGTAAGAGTGTGGATGGTATCCGTCATGTGACCTCTGAAGAGAGCAATATATTCAGTGAACTGGGCTTTGATGATGCTGACGCAGAGCAGCTTCGCGGACAAGCGGAAAAAGAAGTTGAGCAGTTGATGGCGCTTAAACGACAGTTAATGCAGGAAATCGCTGAGTGGATAGATGAACATCAATTGAAGCAGGCCGATGCTGCCGCGAAGTTGAGCATTTCGCGCCCACGCATTTCAGATGTGGTCAATCAGAAAACCAGTAAGTTTACCCTGGATGCGTTAGTCATGATGTTAATGAAGTTAGGTAAACCAGTACGTTTGCAGATTGGATAACGCACACGCCCGGGCCTGCGCCCGGACGTGTCACGCTCAGCGCTTGCTGGCTTTTTTGGCGATGGGCTTCCCTGACCAGTATCCGGCCAGCAGCGAACCGGACAGGTTATGCCAGACGGAGAACAGGGCTCCCGGCAGCGCCGCCAGCGGGCCGAAGTAAATTTTACCCAGCGCGGCCGCCAGGCCGGAGTTCTGCATCCCTACCTCGATCGCCAGCGTACGGCAGGTGGATTCATCAAAACCAAACAGACGTCCGCCCCAGTAGCCGCCGAGCAGGCCAATGGTGTTATGCAGGATCACCGCGATAATCACCACCAGGCCAACGGACGCGATATGGGCCGCGGAACCTGCCACCACCGCGCTGATGATCGCCAGAATGCACACCATCGAGAAAGCGGGGAGGAACGGTTCCACCGCTTTCACCACCTTCGGCAGCAGATGATGGACAATCAGCCCCAGGGCGATGGGAATGACCACAATCTGCAGAATGCTCAGCAACATCCCCATGACGTCGACCTGAATGTGCGCGTCGACGTACAGACGGGTCAGCAGCGGCGTCGCGATGACGCCGACCAGGGTGGAGACCGAGGAGATAGTCACCGACAGCGCCACGTCCCCTTTGGCCAGAAAGATCATCACGTTGGAGGCCGTCCCGCTGGCGACGCTGCCCACCAGCACCATCCCGGCGGAGAGCTCCGGCGGCATATGAAACAGCAGCGCCAGCAGCCAGGCGGCGAGCGGCATCACCAGATAGTGCAGAAATATCCCTGCAGCGACCGGCGCCGGACGCGACAGGACGCGTTTGAAATCCGCCAGCTTTAGATGTACCCCCATACCGAACATAATCAGCATCAGCAGGGTGGTAACCCACGGGCCGATCGGGGTGAAAGTGGTGGGGGTGTAATAGGCCAGAACGGAGAGCAGCAGTGCCCATAACGGGAACAGCCGCGTCAGAGTTGCGAGCATGTTGTGTTCCTTGCGATACGCAAACCGGCCGCGCCGAACCGGTAGGGCGGCGAGCTGGTCAGCTGGTTGTGTTGATGTTGTTATAAAAAAGCCGGGTTCGAGCCCGGCTATAGGTATTGTTTATCGTGCTAAGGAATTTTATTCAAACAAATTATGATGCAACGTCTGCACCACCTTCTCCGCATCGGCGCCAGGGACCAGGAAGCAGAGGTTGTGGCTGGATGCGCCATAGCAGATCATGCGGATGTTAAACGGATCAAGGACGCCAAACACCTCTTTGCCGACGCCGCAGGCTTTCGACAGCTCGTTGCCGATCAGGGCAACCAGCGCCAGGTCTTCTTCCACTTCCACGCGACACAGCGAGGAGAGCTCGGTCAGCAGCGCCTGGGTCAGCAGGGTATCGCCCGCAGAGGTTGAGCCAGTGGTGTCCATGGTCAGGGCCACGCTCACTTCGGAGGTGGTGATCAAATCGACGGAGATGTTATGGCGCGCCAGAATACCGAACACTTCGGCGAGGAAGCCGCGGGAGTGCAGCATATTCAGGCTGTGCAGCGTCAGCAGCGTCTGGCGGCGGCGCAGCGCCAGCGCGCGGAACAGCGGCGGGTTCTCGGTGGTTTTACACACCAGCGTACCGCCCGCTTTCGGTTCTTTACTGGAGCCGACAAATACCGGGATATCGCTGCGCACGGCAGGCAGCAGGGTCGCCGGGTGCAGCACTTTGGCGCCAAAGGTGGCCATTTCCGCCGCCTCTTCAAAGGCGATGACGTCGATGCGTTTCGCCGCTGGCGCGACGCGCGGGTCGGTCGTATAGATCCCGGGCACATCGGTCCAGATATCGACGCGGGTGGCATTCAGCGCTTCGCCGAGCAGAGCGGCGGTATAATCGCTGCCGCCGCGGCCGAGGGTGGTGGTGCGGCCCTTCGCTTCGCTGCCGATAAAGCCCTGCGTCACCACCAGGCCTTCCGCGAGACGCGGCGTCAGCTGCTGCTGGGTCAGTTCGGCGACAGCGGCGATATCCGGTTCGGCGCGGCCAAAGCGATCGTTAGTGCGCAGCACTTTACGGGCGTCAAACCACTGCGCCTGAATTCCGCGTTCACGCAGAATCTCCACAAACAGCAGGGTGGACATCAGTTCGCCATGGCTGACCAGTTCGTCAGTCAGCGCGCTAGAGGAGGCGAGCGCGGCGGCTTCCGCCAGCGTGGTGATATTTTCCAGCAGGCGCTCAATCTCTTCGCGGATCACGTTGGGATAGCGCAAACGCTCCAGAATATTGAACTGGATCTGGCGCAGAGCGTCCAACTGGGAAAAACGTTCGGTGGGTTCCAGCCCTTCCGCTAAGGCCACCAGAATGTTGGTCACGCCGGCAGAGGCGGAGAGCACAACAATACGGGTATTGGCATCAAGCAGCGCCACATCAATGCTGCGGTTCATCGCGTCAAAATCAGCAACGCTGGTGCCGCCAAATTTGGCGACGACTAAATCTGTCATAACAACCTCGTGTCAGGGGGCCTGACTTATTAAAACGATTCCTGAACACCGATCCTGGCAGGGGCTGGATGCCGCCGGATCGCAACAAAATGTCTTAATAAGCCAGGCCAAATTATTCAGCCATGGCACAAGGGAAGAGCGATAAACAGGGTGGCGCAGAATGATAAACAACTACGATGTCACCCAGAAGTGCTCCACCTTGTAGACCCGACTCACCGCTCTGGGCGCTGAAGTGTTCGGGTATGAAACGCCCGACTGCGAACGTTTCTGGTGACAACCCAGGGGATTCAGCCCCTGTGGCCGGTGAGGAGCGTAACCAGACGCTCTTTCACCTCGGCGTTGCTCCCCCTCACGTATTTTCGCCGGACTGGTTCCTCCAATACGGTTACCTGGGCAACGCACCTCTTCTGGCAATTACCGACGTCTTTCACCTGGCCGGGAGAATAAGGACATTATATCCCCCGCGAATACCCTTTCGCTGTAGCGTGAAATGCGCGAGCAATAGATACTTACAATACGTAAGCACTGCGGATATATAAAGGCTTAACGCCAGCTATGTCAACGCTGCGGTTATGCGGATTTTTCATGCCCCTGCGGCTAACAGAAAAAAGCCTTATGATAGCTATACTAATGGGGCTTTTTACTCCGTTTTGACCCGATTCCTGACCGGCGTCAGGGACAAGTCACAAAAATCATCACAATTTTCCGTCACCGGCGCTACAATCGACCGAAGTCACAATCTCAAATCAGAAGAGTATTGCTAATGAAAAACATCAACCCAACGCAGACCTCTGCCTGGCAGGCATTACAGAAACACTTCGACGAAATGAAAGATGTCACTATCAGCGAGCTGTTCGCCAAAGATAGCGACCGTTTTTCTAAGTTTTCCGCGACGTTTGACGATCTGATGCTGGTGGACTTCTCCAAAAACCGCATCACCGAAGAGACGCTGGCTAAACTGCAGGATCTGGCGAAAGAGACCGACCTGGCGGGCGCCATCAAGTCGATGTTCTCCGGTGAAAAGATCAACCGCACCGAAGATCGCGCGGTACTCCACGTCGCGCTGCGCAACCGCAGCAACACGCCGATTGTGGTTGATGGCAAAGATGTGATGCCGGAAGTGAACGCTGTGCTGGAGAAGATGAAAACCTTCTCTGAAGCGATTATCTCCGGTAGCTGGAAAGGCTACACCGGCAAACCGATCACCGACGTGGTCAACATTGGTATCGGCGGCTCCGACCTCGGTCCGTTCATGGTCACCGAAGCGCTGCGTCCGTATAAAAACCACCTCAACATGCACTTTGTCTCCAACGTCGATGGCACCCACATTGCCGAAGTGCTGAAGAGCGTCAATCCGGAAACCACCCTGTTCCTGGTCGCGTCCAAAACCTTCACCACCCAGGAGACCATGACCAACGCCCACAGCGCGCGCGACTGGTTCCTGGCGACCGCGGGCGACGACAAGCACGTGGCTAAACACTTCGCGGCGCTCTCCACCAACGCGAAAGCGGTTGGCGAGTTCGGCATCGACACCGCCAACATGTTCGAATTCTGGGACTGGGTTGGCGGCCGTTACTCCCTGTGGTCGGCGATTGGCCTGTCCATCATTCTCTCCGTGGGCTTCGACAACTTCGTTGAGCTGCTGTCCGGCGCGCATGCGATGGATAAACACTTCTCCACCACCCCGGCGGAGAAAAACCTGCCGGTACTGCTGGCGCTGATCGGTATCTGGTACAACAACTTCTTCGGGGCAGAAACCGAAGCGATTCTGCCGTACGACCAGTACATGCACCGTTTTGCCGCCTACTTCCAGCAGGGCAACATGGAGTCCAATGGTAAGTATGTTGACCGTAATGGCCACGCCGTGGACTACCAGACGGGTCCGATCATCTGGGGCGAGCCGGGCACCAACGGTCAGCACGCGTTCTACCAGCTGATCCATCAGGGCACCAAAATGGTACCGTGCGATTTCATCGCCCCGGCTATCACCCACAACCCGCTCTCCGATCATCATCCGAAGCTGCTGTCCAACTTCTTCGCCCAGACCGAAGCCCTGGCCTTCGGTAAATCCCGTGAGGTGGTGGAGCAGGAATATCGCGATCAGGGTAAAGATCCGGCGACCCTGGAGCACGTGGTGCCGTTCAAAGTGTTCGAAGGCAACCGCCCGACTAACTCCATCCTGCTGCGTGAGATCACCCCGTTCAGCCTCGGGGCGCTGATTGCTCTGTACGAGCACAAAATCTTCACCCAGGGCGCGATCCTCAACATCTTCACTTTCGACCAGTGGGGCGTTGAGCTGGGCAAACAGCTGGCTAACCGCATCCTGCCGGAGCTGAAAGACGGCAGCGAAGTCAGCAGCCACGACAGCTCCACTAACGGTCTGATTAACCGTTATAAAGCCTGGCGCGCATAACGCTTGCGCAGCTAAGACGGAATGCCGACCTTATGGTCGGCATTTTTTTTACAGCCGTCGCAGCAGGCGGGCTGGATTCCCCGCCCACACGCCTTTCTCGGTGATGGACTTCGTCACCACGCTGCCCGCGCCAATCACCACGCCGTCGCAGATACTGACGGCCAGAATCGTGGCGCCGCTACCGATCGACACGTCGTCGCCAATCTCAATCCGCCCCCAACTGGCGCGGTCGGCGTTTGGTTTGCCGTCGCGAAACAGATCGTTGGCGAACATCACCCCGTGACCGATAAAACAGCGCCGACCAATGGTGACGTACTCGCAGATAAAGGTATGAGACTGGATTTTACTCTCCGCGCCGATGCGGGTATTCCCCTGGATCTCAACGAACGGCCCTACGAAGACGTTATCACCCAGCGTGCAGTCGTACAGGTTGGCGGGCTGGTAAATAACGACATTTTCACCACAAACGACGTTACGTACGCCGGTGTCACGAAGCTCAGGCATAGTTCCTCTCATAGCGGTTTGGCCAGAATATGTAAGGTGCTTTGCTGGCTGGCGGAATGAAAAGTTGCGTCTCTGATGTGCTGCATCCCCTGGCGTTCGTAAAAACGGCGCGCGGCGGGATTCGCGGCGAGTACTTCCAGCCACAGCCAGCGTTCACCGGCCGTTTTTGCTCGCGTCTCGACGGCGTGAAAAATCTGCTCGCCGTAGCGGTGGCCAGTCTCCCCCGGCATCAGGTAGAGCTTATGCAGCAGCGTACCAGTCGTGCCGTCGTCAGCCATTCGCTGTTGATAGCTATATTTAGCGAAACCAACGGGGGAAGCGGCTTCGGCGATGAGCCAATGATGGTTGGCATCGGTCAGACTCCGATGTAGCGCATCTTCGGCATATTCTTGCTTAAGAAATAACGCCAGTTCATCGGCATTGCGCCAGAGATGGGCGAAGTGGTGCTGGTAACTGGCATAACCCATCGCGCTCAGTTGTGGCGCGTCCTCGGGTAATGCCTTTCGGATAGTCAACATGCTGCTTTCCTCGGGTCGTTCAGTGGCTATAGTGCCTGTAATATGAACAACGTGGAACGACAAAAATCGGTGGGGAAGGGGCTGGAGGTTCTTCCTCCAGCCGGGGGGTTAACGGGCGAAAGCGATCGCTTCGATTTCGACGCCAGCGTCTTTCGGTAACCTGGCCACTTCCACGCAGGAGCGCGCCGGAAAGGCCGCCTGATGTTCGGTAAAGAAGGCCTCGTAGGCGGCATTGATGGCGGCAAAATCCGCCAGGTCTTTCACAAACACCGTGGTTTTGACGATCTGACCAACGCTGAGGCCGGCGGCTTCGACGATGGCTTTCACGTTCTCCAGCGACTGGCGCGCCTGTTCGGCAATGTCGTCGGGCATGGTGCCGTCCTGCGGATTAATGGGCAGCTGGCCGGAGGTGATGGTCATCGCGCCGAGATTGACACCCTGAACGTACGGACCGATCGCGGCGGGCGCGTCAGCGGTAGTAATAATCATGGGGTTACCCTTCAAACAGTTACAGAAAATAATTCAACAGCACCAGTGAGCCGACGCCGCTGACCACCACCCACACCAGACCCAAACGGAAGCTGGCGAGCGTACAGATAATAGCGGCGATCACCTTCGGGTTTTTTAAGTCGAACTCCATGCTGGAATTCACGCTCAGGATCTGAATGGTGATGATGGCCGGCAGGACGGTGACCGGCACGAAGCGCAATGTTTTGGTCACCCGCTCAGACATCTGGATCTTGCCGGCCAGGCCGATAAACGAGAAACGAATAAGAAAAGTGACCGCGGCCATGCCCAGCGTCAGGGCGATAAAGTAGCTATTACTCATTTTCCAGCGCCTCCACTAACGGCATATCGGATTCGGTTGTTGCCCTCTGCTTGCGCTCTTCCGCCAGGTCGACGCACAGGCCGGCGAGGACGCCGAGCACGGAGGCGACGACGATACCCAGCGAGTAGGGCAGGACCACTAACAGCACGCCGGAAACGGCGGCCACTACCGCGGCGACGGTGCAGGCCTGGCTTTTAATTTGCGGCACCACGATGGCGATAAAGGCGGCGACCATGGCGAAATCGAGACCGTATTTTTCAATGTGGGGAAACGAGGCGCCGACCAGCGCGCCAAGAAAATCGGCCAGCACCCAAATCGCCCAGAAGGTGATCATCGCCGAGCCATAAAACAGATATTTTTCCTTTTTATTTCCTTCCATCTCTTTGACGGTGGTGGCATACACCTCGTCGGTGAGCGCATAGGACATAAAGCATTTTTTAAAGAATGAGGCTTCGCGCACGGTACCGGAAATAGAGGCGCTATACAGCACGTGGCGAAGATTAATAATTAATGTGGTGAAAATAATCACGCCGAGCGTGGCGCCGGTTTTTAACATATTCAGTGCCAGCATCTGCGCCGAGCCGGCAATCACAATCGCCGACCACGCGGTACTTTGCCAGACGCTCATTCCGGCGCTGACGCTTAACGCGCCAACAATGAACGAGAAAGGAAAGTCCCCGATGCACAGGGGCATAATGGCGCTGGCGCCGCGTAATATGACTTTTTTATTCATCGTAAAATACCTGTTGGTGCAGGCAATAAATCATTATTGCGTGGGGTACAAAAGGGCTGGTCTTATTTGCTGACCATAATGCGAATGATCTCTTTATCAGTTTGCGCCATAGGCTTAATCACGAGGCGGCACAGGTTATTAATCGACTGTTCGACGTCGGCGCAGACAATGCCGTCGTTGGCGCTGGCGCAGCGGTTTTGCATCGCCATCAATACAGATTTAAAGGCGCTGGAAACCACCGAGGACACTTTCATCGCGCAGCTGTTGGAGGCGCCATCACAAATCATGCCGGTAACATCGCTAATCATATTGATGATGGCGGTGTTGATGGTTTCGATATTGCGGGTAAACAGCCATGCCATACCGGCGGCGGCGCCCATGGCGGCGGTGGAGGCCGCGCACAGTGCGGACAGGCGGGTATAGCGCGAATGGATGGAAATGGCCGTCAGATGTGAGAGCGCCAGCGCGCGAGCGAGCGTCTCTTCATCGGCATTCAGATGCTCGGCGACGGTTACCACCGGCATGGTCGCCGCGATCCCCTGGTTGCCAGAGCCGAAGTTCGACATAGCCACCACCGGGGCGCCTCCCATACGCGCATCGGAAGCCGCGACGGTGTTGATAATGACCTCACTCATTAAGTCATTGCTTAACAAACCATTTTTAACGGCTTCAGAGAATGTTCCGTTAATATTCAACCCATACTTTTTCGATTTTCCTTCTGCAGCCAGTGCGCTATTGAGGCGGGCGGCTTCCAGAATAAACGTAATATTCTCAACCGGGGTGGAGATAATAAAGTCATACGCTTCCTGGAGAGAGAAAGTTGGCAGTTCGGCCTGCGCTGTGGCGCTATTTTCCCCGGCGTGTAATGGCTGCTGTTCGCCATTAATATATAACTCGACCACATTGGTATGCGTGCCTTTTACCACGACGCGACAGGTCTGGTCACCGGCGCTGAGGGTGAGATCGAGATGAATAAAGTCAGGCGTGTCCTGGACGTCAATATTAACGTGGCCGGCGTCCACCAGCGCTTGTGCCTGTTCCACATGCTGTGAAGTAATGCCTGCCAGGGTCTGTAATCCCTTATCGGCATCGCCGCCAAAGGCGCCGATGGCGGCGGCCAGCGCGACGCCATTCACTGTCGTGCCGGGAATCGTGACACCCGTGGCGTTTTTATACAGGTTGGCAGAAATAAAACCGCGAATTTTTTCGCAGGGTATCGCTAAATGTTTCGCGGCGTAAGCGGTGGTAAATGAAATAGCAACGGGTTCAGTACAACCTAATGCTGGTACGACTTCTCGCTGTAGCCAGCGAATAAAAAGAGAGGATGTTTGGTCAGACATTATTATGATTCCTGGACGTAAGATGATGAGGAAATATGCTAAGGGAATCGGCAGAAAAAAACTTTCTCAAATAACCCTTTATTTATTAAGGTCTGGAGAAAAATTTTATTTTTAGCCATATCTAAACATGCAGGCTTGTATGTAAATTAAGCTATTGATTAACAATGGTTGTATAAGCAAATTTTTATGCAAATCATGGGAATCAGTTATGTCGATCACACGCCGTTAAGGAGAGCATTTTTCTCTTTTGCCGAAATCCTGCCCTGAGGGCGCAAAAATTTAAAGCCCACGCGGTGAGGGGTAACTGTAGATCTGGATCACACTTTTGCGCTATACCGGACGCAACACGGACTGATTATGAGGTGTGAATATGTCGTCGGTTTATCGCCCACTGGTGAATTTTATCGCCACTGCGATGCAAACGGTTTTGAATCTTGGGCTGCTGTGCCTGGGGATTATCCTGATCGTCTTCCTCGGTAAAGAGACGCTGCATCTGGCCGATGTCCTCTTTACCCCGGAGCCGACCAGTAAGTACCGGCTGGTGGAAGGTCTGGTGGTCTACTTTCTCTACTTCGAGTTTATCGCGCTGATCGTCAAGTATTTTCAGTCGGGGTTCCATTTCCCGCTGCGCTATTTTGTCTATATCGGCATCACCGCGATTGTGCGTCTGATCATCATCGACCATGAGTCGCCGATGGCGGTACTTATTTATTCCGCCGCAATCCTGATCCTGGTGATTACGCTCTGGCTGTGTAACTCTAATCGCCTGAAACGCGAATAAAAAAAAGCGGCCTCAAGGGCCGCTGACCAACAGTCACAAATAGAATTTATGTAGGGTCCAGTTGAGGATAGCAGTGGCATTGGCCTTACTTTTTCAGCTGAGGGCGACGGCGACAATACCCGGTTGGGGTCGTGTATTGCGGCTAGACCGTCGGCCCTCCTCTGAAATTTGGGGCCGGTGTTACAAAAAACTTAACCTTTCACCCCGCCCGCCGTCAGGCCGTTCACCAGCCAGCGCTGCGCCAGCAGGAACACGACCGTAATCGGGATGGCGGAGAGTACCGCCGCGGCGGCAAAGTCGCCCCACAGATAGTTCTGCGGGTTGAGATACTGTTGCATACCTACCGCCAGGGTATAGCTGTTCACATCGCGCAGCAGCAGCGAGGCGACCGGCACTTCGGTGATAGCCGCGATGAACGACAGAATAAAGACCACCGCCAGAATCGGCACCGACAGCGGCAGCAGTACGAGGCGGAACGCCTGCCATGGGGTCGCGCCATCCAGCGCCGCCGCTTCTTCCAGCGAGCCATCGATGGTTTCGAAGTAGCCTTTGATGGTCCAGACGTGCAGGGCGATACCGCCCATGTAGGCAAAGATCACGCCGCCGTGGGTGTTGAGGCCGACGAACGGGATGTACTGGCCCAGGCGGTCAAACAACGCGTACAGCGCCACCAGCGACAGCACCGCCGGGAACATCTGGAAAATCAACATCCCTTTCAGCAGGGTCGCTTTCCCCGGGAAGCGCATACGGGCAAAAGCGTAGGCGCAGGTGGTGGAGAGGGCGACGATACCGATCGCGGTGATCCCGGCGACCTTAATCGAGTTCCACAGCCACAGCAGGACCGGGAACGGCGGCGGCGTGACGCGGCCATCCGCGTGTTCGACGCTGAAGCCTAACGCCAGACGCCAGTGCTCCCAGGAGATGGTATCCGGGATCAGGCTGCCGGTGGCGAAGTTACCCTCGCGCAGCGAGATGGCGATAACCATCAGCAGCGGAAACATAATCGCCGCGATAAAAATCAGTAGCAGGAGATGCGTGGTAAATAAACGTAGCTTCTGCGATTTGGGTTGGACCATAGCCATTGTAATTTTACTCCCCTTGACTTCGCACCAGGCTATTTTGCTTGCCATTTTGAACTCGGGCAGTGCTCAGAATCCTCACGTACTACGTGTACGCTCCGGTTCTTCCGCGCTGGCCGAGTCCAAACTGCCCGCGCCAATAACGCCTGGTTATTCCAATTAATCAAACTTCATGCGTGTGGCTTTCAGGTTCACAATCGCTAACGCGCCAACCAGCAGGAAGATAAGCGTGGCGATAGCCGCCGCCAGGCCGAAGTCCTGACCGCCGCCGCCTTCAAAGGCGATACGGTAGGTGTAGCTCACCAGCAGGTCGGTATAACCGGCCGGGGTGGTGGTGCCGAGACGGTCCGGACCGCCGTTGGTCAACAGTTGAATCAGGACGAAGTTGTTAAAGTTAAAGGCGAAGCTGGCGATCATCAGCGGCGTCAGCGGCTTAATCAGCAGCGGGAAGGTAATTTTAAAGAAGTTCTGGAACGGGCCGGCGCCATCCATTGCCGACGCTTCGTACAGATCGTCCGGAATCGCCTTCAGCAGCCCCATGCACAGGATCATCATGTACGGGTAGCCCAGCCAGGTGTTGACGATGATGATCATGGTGCGCGCGGTGGTCGGGTCGCTAAACCACGCCGGCTTAATGCCGAACAGCGTGCTGAGCATCATGTTGATTTCACCAAAGCTCTGGTTGAACAGACCTTTGAAAATCAGAATCGAAATAAATGACGGTACGGCATACGGCAGAATCAGCAGGACGCGGTAAATCGCTTTGCCTTTCAGTGCTTCCCACTGCACCAGGCAGGCGAGGATCATCCCCACCGCGACGGTCAGCACCACGGTCAGCACCGAGAACACCACCGTCCAGACGAAGATCGCGAAGAACGGTTTCTGGATGCCTTCATCGTGGAAGACGCGGGTAAAGTTGTCCCAGCCGATAGTCACGGTGTAGCCCGGGCTCAGCTTTTCTGTGCCCCAGCTACCGTCGGCGTTGATGGCCTGGTAGAAACCAACGTCGTTGTTCGGGCGGTATTTGACGTGGGTTTGATTGTTGGTCAGCACGCCGTTTTCGCCAAGCGTATACAGCGGTTGGGTGCCGGAGAACTGGCGCAGCGAGCTCATGATCACTTTGCTGTCGTCAGGCAGCACGGCGGTCAGCTGGTTCAGCGCGGTGCGGTTCTGGGTAATGACGCGCAGGTTGGCGCGCTCGCCTTCCGGCAGGGCGTCGGTTTCTTTTAACGCCAGCTTCTGCTCGCCGCCGAATTTAAAGGCGTCGGAAAGGTAGTTTTTACCGCTCTCACCGTCGGTCAGGGCCAGCTTCCACTCGTCGCCTGCCGGGATCAGCGTGAAGTTATAGGCTTTGCCGGCCTGGAAGGAGCGATCCATCAGCACCTGCTGCGCGCGCTCAAAGGTCAGCTGGTTGGTGCTGCTGTAGTTGGTGAACGCGATAGCGATAGTACAGATCAGCGGAAACAGGACAAACAGGCCCATGCCGGCGAGGCCGGGATAGACATAGCGCCAGGCATAAGCCTTGCGGTTAGCGAAAATATACAGGCCAACTGAGCTTAAAATCAGCGTCATGATGGCGAACAGGTACTCCCCCTGGGCGTACATCAAAACAACAAGGTAACCCACCAGCAGGCACAGTAAGCCAATCACAGACCATGTGAGTTGCGGACTTTGCCACCAGTGTTTCTTTTTAACGGCATCCATGGGGATCATCCTCTACAGCGGTGAAAGCTTATTTGTCAGGTGGCGCTTCGCTTACCTGACCTACGGTCCGAGCCGTAGTGGTAGGGCGGGTAAGCGCAAGCGCCACCCGCCGTTTTCTTACTTGGTGATACGGCTCTGGGCATCCTTCAGCGCAGCATCGACAGTCTGACGACCGCTGGCGGCGTTGATAACCGCGGTACGAACGGCATACCAGAAGGCAGACATCTGTGGGATGTTAGGCATGATTTCGCCTTTCTGGGCGTTCGCCATGGTGGCGGCGATGCGCGGATCTTTTTCCAGTTTTTCCTGGAAGGATTTCAGCGCCACGGCACCCAGCGGTTTGTCGTTGTTAACCGATTCCAGACCCTGATCGGTCATCAGGTAGTTTTCGAGGAACTCTTTCGCCAGCTCTTTATTCGGGCTGGCGGCGTTGATCCCCGCGCTCAGCACGCCAACGAACGGTTTCGATGGTTTGCCTTTAAAGGTCGGCAGCAGGGTCACGCCGTAGTTAACCTTGCTCTTATCGATGTTAGACCACGCCCACGGACCGTTGATGGTCATCGCGGTTTCACCTTTGTTGAAGGCCGCTTCCGCGATGGAGTAATCGGTATCGGCATTCATGTGCTTGTTCTTGATCAGGTCAACCAGGAAGGTCAGGCCCGCTTTCGCGCCTGCGCTGTCCACGCCGACGTCTTTCACATCGTACTTGCCGTTTTCAAACTTGAACGCGTATCCGCCGTCGGCAGCGATCAGCGGCCAGGTGAAGTACGGTTCCTGCAGGTTGAACATCAGCGCGCTCTTACCTTTCGCTTTCAGTTCTTTATCCAGCGCCGGGATCTCTTCCCAGGTCTTCGGCGGGTTCGGCACCAGGTCTTTGTTGTAAATCAGGGACAGCGCTTCCACCGCGATCGGGTAGGCGATCAGTTTGCCGTTATAGCGAACGGCATCCCAGGTGAACGGATAGAGTTTGTCCTGGAACGCTTTGTCCGGGGTGATTTCCGCCAGCAGGCCGGACTGCGCGTAGCCGCCGAAACGGTCATGCGCCCAGAAGATGATGTCCGGGCCGTCGCCGGTCGCCGCAACCTGCGGGAATTTCTCTTCCAGCTTGTCCGGGTGTTCTACGGAAACTTTAATGCCGGTGTCTTTTTCAAACTTTTTACCCACTTCAGCGAGGCCGTTGTAGCCTTTGTCGCCGTTAATCCAGATAACCAGCTTACCTTCTTCAATTTTCGCGAGGGCAGAGGCGGAAAACATCATCGTGGTCAGTGCCGACAGCGCGAGGATGCGAGCGCCAGTTTTGATTTTCATATACCCGTCCTTTTTGGTGTTGTACTCGTGGATACACTTCGGTGGCTTAACGATGATGAGTTTCCTTTTTTAACAACCCCTTTCCATCCTCCCCAGGTCTACGCCCCACCCGCTGGTTGTGTGATCTCCATTGCAAAAACGGCCGTATTGCGTCCTGGAGCACAGAAAAAAGCGCCCAATTTTGTCGCCTCCATCACGAAATCACGCGCCGCCCGCCATCCCCCGCGGCGAGAGCCAATCTCTCATCCTCCCATCTCCTCCCCCATAAAAAAGCCGGGGGGTGGAGGATTTGCCCGGCTAATGAATGCCGCATAGTCGACCCATCTTGAATGTGACTGTTAGTGACAGGTTGTAACGAAGGGAGAAGGGCATGGCGAGCGTACAGCTGCGAAATGTAACGAAAGCCTGGGGTGACGTGGTGGTATCGAAAGATATCAATCTCGATATCCACGAAGGGGAATTCGTCGTGTTTGTCGGGCCATCGGGCTGCGGCAAATCTACCCTGCTGCGTATGATTGCCGGGTTAGAAACTATTACCAGCGGGGACCTGTTTATCGGGGACACCCGCATGAACGAGATCCCACCGGCAGAACGCGGCGTTGGGATGGTATTCCAGTCTTATGCGCTCTATCCCCACCTTTCCGTTGCGGAAAATATGTCGTTTGGCCTGAAGCTGGCCGGCGCGAAAAAAGATCTGATTAACCAGCGGGTGACCCAGGTTGCGGAAGTGCTGCAGCTGGCCCATCTGCTGGAGCGTAAACCGAAAGCCCTCTCCGGCGGTCAGCGTCAGCGCGTGGCGATTGGTCGTACCCTGGTGGCTGAGCCGAGCGTCTTCCTGCTGGATGAGCCGCTTTCCAACCTCGATGCCGCCCTGCGCGTCCAGATGCGTATCGAAATCTCCCGTCTGCATAAGCGACTGGGCCGCACCATGATCTATGTCACCCACGATCAGGTGGAAGCGATGACCCTCGCGGACAAGATCGTGGTCCTCGACGCTGGCCGGGTGGCGCAGGTCGGGAAACCGCTGGAACTCTATCACTATCCGGCTGACCGCTTCGTCGCCGGCTTTATCGGTTCACCGAAGATGAACTTCCTGCCGGTTAAAGTCACCGCGACGGCTATCGATCAGGTGCAGGTTGAACTGCCGAACCGCCAGCAAATCTGGCTGCCGGTGGACAGCGCCAACGTTCAGGCGGGCGCCAACATGTCCTTAGGTATCCGCCCGGAGCATTTACTGCCCAGCGATATCGCCGATGTGACCCTCGAAGGCGAGGTTCAGGTCGTCGAGCAGTTAGGTCACGAAACGCAAATTCATATCCAGATCCCCGCCATCCGTCAGAACCTGGTTTACCGCCAGAACGACGTGGTGTTGGTAGAAGAGGGAGCCACATTCGCCATCGGTTTGCCGCCAGAACGTTGCCATTTATTCCGTGAGGATGGCACCGCTTGTCGTCGGCTGCATAAAGAGCCGGGCGTGTAAGGCTTCCCATTAAAAAAAGGCGCGAACCCGGCTGGCGGTACACCGGCGAAGCGTGCAAAGAAAAGCAATGATCTCAGGAGATAGAATGATGATTACTCTGCGCAAACTTCCACTGGCGGTCGCCGTCGCGGCAGGCGTTATGTCTGCTCAGGCGCTGGCTGTCGATTTCCATGGCTACGCGCGTTCCGGCATTGGCTGGACCGGCAGCGGCGGCGAGCAACAGTGCTTCAAAGCGACCGGCGCTCAAAGTAAATACCGTCTTGGTAACGAATGTGAAACCTATGCGGAACTGAAGCTGGGCCAGGAGCTGTGGAAGGAAGGGGATAAGAGTTTTTATTTCGATACTAACGTTGCCTATTCCGTGAATCAGGAAGATGACTGGGAAAGCACCTCTCCGGCGTTCCGTGAAGCCAACATCCAGGGTAAAAACCTGATCGACTGGCTGCCGGGCTCCACGCTGTGGGCGGGTAAACGCTTCTATCAGCGTCATGACGTTCACATGATCGACTTCTACTACTGGGATATCTCCGGCCCGGGTGCAGGTCTGGAAAACGTTGACCTTGGCTTCGGTAAGCTCTCTCTGGCCGCTACTCGTAACTCAGAAAGCGGCGGCTCTTATACTTTCTCCAGCGATGACACCAAAAAATATGCTGCGAAAACTGCCAACGACGTCTTTGACATCCGTCTGGCGGGCCTGGAAACCAACCCAGGCGGCGTGCTGGAGTTAGGCGTCGATTACGGCCGTGCTAACCCGCAGGATGACTACCGTCTGGAAGACGGCGCGTCGAAAGACGGCTGGATGTGGACCGGTGAACATACTCAGTCCATCTGGGGCGGCTTCAACAAGTTTGTCGTTCAGTACGCCACTGACGCAATGACCTCCTGGAACAGCGGCCACTCTCAAGGGACCAGCATCGATAACAACGGCAGCATGATCCGCGTTCTGGATCACGGCGCGATGGACTTCAACGATGACTGGGGCCTGATGTACGTTGCGATGTACCAGGACGTGGATCTGGACAGCAAAAACGGCTCCACCTGGTACACCGTGGGTGTTCGTCCGATGTACAAATGGACGCCGATCATGAGCACCCAGCTGGAAATCGGTTACGACAACGTGAAATCCCAGCGTACCAGCGAAAACAACAACCAGTACAAAATTACTCTGGCTCAGCAATGGCAGGCAGGGAACAGCGTCTGGTCTCGTCCGGCTATCCGTATCTTCGCAACCTACGCGAAGTGGGATGAAAACTGGGGCTACAGCAACACCTCCGGTCTGCAGACAAAAGACAGCAGCGGAAGCGGCGCTTTCACCTCCAGCCGCGGTGACGACAGCGAAGTTACCTTCGGTGCCCAGATGGAAGTGTGGTGGTAATACCGTCCGCAGGACGGGTGTAACCTGGGAGGGGCATCGGCCCCTCCTGACTATTCAGGGTTAGCGCGCTATTGCCTGGCTACCGCTAAACCGATGCTATCCAAGGTGAGAAGAATGAAAATGAAGAAAACTCTCGTCGCTCTGTGTTTATCCGCAGGGATGTTGGCATGCGTGCCGGGGATGAGCCTTGCCGATGTTAACTTTGTACCGCAGAACACCAGCGCCGCGCCGTCTATTCCAGCCAGTGCGCTGCAGCAGCTGATCTGGACGCCTGCCGATCAATCGAAGACGCAGAGCGTAGATTTAACCACCGGCGGTCAACGCCTGGATGTACCGGGGATCGTCGGACCGGTCGCCGCCTGGAGCGTGCCGGCCAATATCGGTGAGCTGACCCTGACCCTCGACAGCGAGCTGAACAAACATAAGCAGATTTTTGCGCCGAACGTGCTGATTCTCGACCAGAACATGACGCCAGCGGCGTTCTTCCCCAGCAACTACTTCACCTATCAGCAGCCGGGCGTGATGACTGCCGATCGCCTGGGCGGCGTGATGCGCCTGACCCCGGCGCTGGGCCAGCAGAAGCTCTATGTGCTGGTATTTACCACTGAAAAAGATCTCCAGCAGACCACCACCCTGTTGGATCCGGCGAAAGCCTATGCCAAAGGCGCAGGTAATGCGGCGCCGGACATCCCGGATCCCATCGCCAAACATACCACCGATGGCGTGCTGAAGCTGAAAGTGAAAACCAACAGCACCTCCAGCGTGCTGGTGGGGCCGCTGTTCGGCTCCTCCGGCCCGGGCCCGGTCACCGTCGGTAACACCGCGGCGCCGGTAGCCGCGCCAGCCGCCGCAGCCGCTGCGGCGCCGGCCGCTAAAAGCGAACCGATGCTCAGCGATACCGAAACCTACTTCAACAACGGTATTAAGCAGGCGGTGAAACAAGGTGACATCGACAAAGCCCTGAAATTGATGAACGAAGCTGAGCGCCTCGGCTCGAAATCCGCTCGTTCCACCTTTATCAGCAGTGTAAAAGGCAAGGGGTAATCGTCTCCCCACAATGCTGATGTTTAGGCACAGCCTTTAGGTGCATCCTCCGGGATGCACCTTTTTTTGCACGCGCGGCGGTCTGTTGCATGGCTGTTGCGTGAATGATCGTATATTGACGTTTGCCCGCCACCAACCGCCTATTCTGCGATACAATGCTCTCACGTTATGTACCGGAGAATCAGGCATGTCCCATCCTGCGCTTACGCGACTGCGTGCGCTGCGCTATTTTGCCGTTATGCCGCCCCTGGCGCCGCCTCTGAGTGACTGGCTGCTGCTGGAGGACTCAATGACCCAGCGTTTTGAGCAACAAGGAAAGCAGGTCACCGTCACCCTGGTTAACGAAGGGTATATCGGGCGTGAGGCGCTGGCTGACGAAGCGGCGCTGTTGCCCGACGAGCCGCGCTATTGGCTGCGGGAGATTATACTCAATGCCGACGGTGAGCCCTGGCTGGCCGGGCGCACGGTGGTGCCGGAGTCGACGTTGTGTGGGCCGGAGCTGGCGCTACAGCAGCTCGGGCAGACCCCGCTGGGGCGATACCTGTTCACGTCGTCGACATTAACCCGCGATTTTATTGAAATTGGTCGCGATGCAGCGCTGTGGGGACGTCGTTCCCGCCTGCGGCTGAGCGGCAAACCCCTGCTGCTGACCGAGCTGTTTTTGCCTGCGTCGCCGTTGTACTAAGAGGAAGAAAAAATGGAGTGGAGTCTGTCGCAGAATAAGCTGTTGGCGTTTCATCGCCTGATGCGCACTGACAAACCGATCGGCGCCTTGCTGCTGCTGTGGCCGACGCTGTGGGCGCTATGGGTGGCCTCGCCGGGCGTCCCGCCGCTGTGGATCCTGGCGGTCTTTGTCGCCGGCGTCTGGCTGATGCGTGCCGCCGGCTGCGTGGTGAATGACTATGCCGATCGAAAATTTGATGGTCACGTAAAGCGTACCGCCCGCCGTCCGCTGCCGAGCGGCGACGTCACCGAGAAAGAGGCGCGAACGCTGTTTATCGTTCTGGTGCTGCTCTCCTTCCTGCTGGTGCTTACCCTCAACACCATGACGATTTTGCTGTCGGTGGCGGCGCTGGCGCTGGCGTGGGTCTATCCGTTTATGAAGCGCTACACCCATCTGCCGCAGGTGGTGCTGGGGGCGGCCTTTGGCTGGTCGATCCCGATGGCCTTCTCGGCCGTCAGTGAATCGCTGCCGCTGAGCTGCTGGCTGATGTTCCTCGCCAACATTCTGTGGGCGGTGGCCTACGATACCCAGTATGCGATGGTGGATCGCGATGACGACGTCAAGATCGGCATTAAATCGACGGCGATCCTGTTCGGCGAAAACGATCGTCTGATTATCGGTATCCTGCAGGTGGCCGTGCTGGCGCTGATGGGCGCGGTGGGCTGGCTGAATGGGCTGGGCTGGGAATACTACTGGTCGCTGTTCGTGGCGGCGGGTCTGTTTGGCTGGCAGCAGAAGCTTATCTTCAATCGCGACCGCGATAACTGCTTTAAAGCGTTTATGAACAATAACTACGTCGGGCTGGTGCTGTTCCTCGGCCTGGCGATGAGCTACCTGTAAAACCCTGTCCCCATCCCCCCGGTTTACCGGGGGGCGGTGAGGACGGCAAACGCCGCGTTACGCGTCGTCCTGCGTGACGCTTTCGATCGTCAGACGTACATCCGACGTAATCAAATCCGCCAGCATCCGGTAGACCTTCAGGGTCTCTTCCGGCTCGGCATCGCCCGTATCGCTGATATAGCCTTCATCGCGCAGGGTCAACACCAGGGTACTGAACACTGCTTTGTCGAAGAACTCCGGCGCGTTGATGCCATGCAGCACCGACAGGCGCTGCGCCACGGTACGGCTCTCTTTCTCCAGCGAGCTGCGGTTGATCGACGGGTTAGCGCTCAGCAGCCAGAAGGTGATGGCGTAACGCTGCAGCGTCTCGCGAGCGCCTGCGGCCAACAGCTGCAGGGAGCGAGAGTGCGACGGGTTAAGGCTCATCACATCGCCATCGATGACGATCAGCTCCTGACGCAGCATCTCGGCAATCAGCGCATCCATTACTCCGGCCAGCTCCGCTTTCTCCCAGCGCAGGAACAGCTCGGCTTTGAGGAACGGGTAGAGCGTTTCCACATGGCGCAGCACTTCGGCGCGGCTGAGATGACGATGCTGAGTCACCAGGGCGGCTAACAGCGACGGCATCACCAGCATATGGGCAATGTTGTTGCGATAGTAGGTCATCAGCACCGCCTGCTCGCGCGGCAGAATGATGATGTCGCCAATGGTGTCCTTTTCAACTTCGAACTTATTCATCTGCAGCGCATGGTCGATAAGCTCGCTGGCCGAAGCGGATGGGGCGGTGGCATCCGGCGAATAGGGCACATTGCGCAGCAGCGCGAGGTAACACTCCAGCTGCTGGGTGAGCTGCTCACGGGTCAGCGAACGCTGGCGGGAGGCCAGCAGCGCCGTACAGCACAGGTTCATGGCGTTGGCCGCGCCGGCGTTGTTGATGCGCACCATCAGGTCAGCGGCGATGTTATTCACCGTCGGCGTCAGCCAGGAGGGGCGGACCGCTTCGATCGGGTCAATCGCTTCCCGCCACTCCGGCACATGGTGGTTCAGGTAGGTCATCAGCGGCAGCGGTTCGCCGAAGTTAACGTAGCCCTGGCCAAGGTTGCGCAGCTTGCTTAAGCCGCGCAGCATCTGCGGCAGACTCTCTTTCTCTTTGGTGGCGCCGCGCAGCTCTTTGGCATAGGTCCCCACCTCCATCACGTGCTCGTAGCCGATATAGATCGGCACCAGAGTGATCGGCCGGGTGCCGCCGCGCAGCATCGCCTGGATGGTCATCGACAGCGTACCGGTCTTCGGATCGAGCAGACGGCCGGTACGGGAGCGGCCGCCTTCGACGAAATACTCCACGGAATAGCCGCGGCTGAACAGTTCACCAAGGTACTCGCGGAACACCGTGGAGTAGAGCTTGTTGCCCTTAAAGGTGCGGCGAATAAAGAACGCGCCGAGGCGGCGGAAGATTGGCCCGGCCGGCCAGAAGTTAAGGTTGATACCCGCCGCGATGTGCGGTGGCACCAGCCCCTGGTGATACAGGACGTAAGAGAGCAGCAGATAGTCCATGTGGCTGCGGTGGCAGGGGACATAGACAATCTCATGGCCGTCGTGCGCCAGTTGGCGTACGCGCTCGGCGTTATGCACGTTGATGCCCTGATACAGGCGGTTCCAGGTGAAGCCGAGAATGCGGTCGGTCAGGCGGATCATCTCGTAAGAGAAGTTCGCGGCAATCTCTTCCATCAGCGCAATCGCGTTCTGCTGGGCCTTCTCGTGGGAAATTTTCTTGCTGCGTGCTTCGTCTTCCACCGCACGGGCAATGGCCTTCGACGCCAGCAGCTTGTTAAACAGATCCTGGCGGGCCGGCAGACGCGGGCCGACGGCGGCCAGGCGCTGGCGGGCAAAATGCATCCGCGCGACGCGAGCCAGTTTCTGGGCGATGATCTTATCAGTACCGTGCTCATCGGCCATGCGACGCAGCGATACGGAAGGAGAGAAGCGCACGAAGCTGTCGCGGCCGAGCCAGGAGACGGCGAAAAATTTCTGAATGCCGTTAAGCATCCGCAGCGGCGGATTGACTTCCCCTTTCTCACGACCCGGCGAGCGGCCGAACATCACCGACACCGGCACCATTTGCACATCGAGATCCGGATGGTTGCGGTGCAGATCGAGGTAGTCGTGGAACAGCTTGATGGACTCTTCTTTTGGCGTGTAATAGGTGAATACGCGCGGCCCGCCGTGGATGAATACGTAGCGCGGCAGCAGGGCGCCGTCGATTTCCAGCGGTTCTAGCGGGTCAGGTAAATCATGCGCCAGGCATTGGGCGCGCAGCGTCAGCAGGTCCGCCTTGGAGTTATAGGGCAGGACGTACATGACCGGACGCGAGGTATCGAGTCCTAATTCCTGAGCAGGCTCTGCCGGAATAGACTTGCTTTTTACCAGCACCCGTAATGGTAAATTCAGTAATTTATAGTAAATTCGTTGCCAGCCGGACATAAACGATGTGAAGCCTCTGGTTAATCATGCAAATGCGCGGCAAGAATAACAGAAAGCGGGCAAAATTTCCGTTACCGCGCGGCAAACGCGTACACTCATCGACGTCATTTACATAAAAAAGGTTTTGTGATGGCCAATAATACCACCGGGTTAACCCGAATCATTAAGGCGGCAGGTTACTCCTGGAAAGGATTTCGCGCGGCGTGGATCAACGAGGCCGCGTTTCGTCAGGAAGGCGTCGCCGCCATTGTGGCCGTCGCGATAGCCTGCTGGCTGGACGTCGACGCCATCACCCGCGTATTGCTGATTGGCTCGGTCCTGCTAGTGATGATAGTCGAAATTCTCAACAGCGCGATTGAGGCGGTCGTGGACCGTATTGGCTCGGATTATCATGAGCTTTCAGGGCGCGCCAAAGACATGGGGTCGGCGGCTGTCCTGCTGGCGATTATCATCGCGCTGATCACCTGGGGAACGCTGCTGTGGAGCCATTATCACTAACGTTCTTCGCTAACCCTCGCAAAATATAAACAATCTGCCGATTTTTGTGTGCCATGTGGTTCCAAAATCACCGTTAGCTGTATATACTCACAGCATAACTGTATATACACCCAGGGGGCGGAATGAAAGCGTTAACGACCAGGCAGCAAGAGGTGTTTGATCTCATTCGGGATCATATCAGCCAGACGGGCATGCCGCCGACGCGTGCGGAGATTGCTCAGCGCTTGGGGTTCCGTTCCCCAAACGCGGCGGAAGAACACCTGAAAGCGCTGGCGCGTAAAGGCGCGATCGAGATCGTCTCCGGCGCCTCGCGCGGTATCCGCCTGCTGACGGAAGAAGAGCACGGCCTGCCGCTGATCGGCCGCGTCGCCGCCGGTGAGCCGCTGCTGGCGCAGCAGCATATTGAAGGCCACTATCAGGTCGACCCGTCGATGTTCAAGCCCAACGCCGATTTTCTGCTGCGCGTCAGCGGGATGTCGATGAAAGACATCGGTATTCTGGATGGCGATCTGCTGGCGGTCCACAAAACCCAGGATGTGCGCAATGGCCAGGTGGTGGTAGCGCGCATTGACGATGAAGTGACGGTCAAGCGCCTGAAAAAGCAGGGCAACGTCGTCGAACTGCTGCCGGAAAACAGCGAGTTTACCCCTATCGTTGTCGATCTGCGTCAGCAGAGTTTTACCATTGAGGGTCTGGCCGTTGGCGTGATCCGTAATGGAGAATGGCTGTAACGCCTGCCCCTGCGCAGCGTCATCTGATGCATGGCGCTGCGACGTTTGTCCTCAATCAGGTCCCTGAACATGCTGCTCAACGCTGCCGATAAAGCGCTGTGGCGCCTTGCACTCCCCATGATTTTCTCCAATATCACCGTCCCGCTGCTGGGGCTGGTGGATACCGCAGTGATCGGCCACCTTGACAGCCCGGTATACCTCGGCGGCGTCGCGGTCGGAGCAACGGCCACCAGTTTCCTGTTTATGCTGCTGCTGTTTCTGCGCATGAGCACCACCGGGCTGACCGCTCAGGCCTGGGGGGCCAAAGATCCGCTGCGACTGGCGCGGGCGCTGGTGCAGCCGCTGGTCCTGGCGCTGGGCGCCGGGGTGGTGATTATCCTGTTTCGCCTGCCGCTGATTAACCTCGCCCTGCATATCGTCGGCGGCAGCGAGGCGGTTCTCGAGCAGGCGAGACGGTTTCTCGAAATCCGCTGGCTCAGCGCGCCCGCCTCGCTGGCCAACCTGGTGCTGCTCGGCTGGCTGCTGGGGGTCCAGTACGCCCGGGCGCCGGTGATTTTGCTGGTGGTCGGTAATCTGTTGAATATTGTGCTCGACCTGTGGCTGGTGATGGGCCTGCGGATGAACGTCCAGGGGGCGGCGCTGGCCACGGTCACCGCGGAGTACGCGACCCTGATTATCGGCCTGATGATGGCGAAGCGGGTGCTAACGCTGCGCGGCGTGTCGCTGGCGATGCTGAAAAACGCCTGGAGCGGAGACATGCGCCGTCTGCTGGCGTTGAATCGCGACATCATGCTGCGCTCCCTGCTGCTGCAGCTGTGCTTTGGCGCGCTGACCGTCTTCGGCGCCCGGCTGGGCAGCGATATCGTGGCGGTCAACGCCGTACTGATGACCATGCTGACTTTTACCGCCTACGCGCTGGATGGCTTTGCCTATGCCGTGGAGGCCCACTCCGGCCAGGCCTACGGCGCGCGCGACGGCAGCCAGCTGCTGGAGGTGTGGCGGGCGGCCTGCCGGCAGTCCGGTATGGTGGCGCTGGCGTTTGCCCTGGTTTACAGCCTGGCGGGGGGGCACATCATCGCGCTGTTAACCTCGCTGCCTTCCCTGCAGCAGCTGGCCGATCGCTATCTGATCTGGCAGACGATCCTGCCGGTGGTCGGGGTCTGGTGCTATCTGCTGGACGGCATGTTTATCGGCGCGACGCGCGGCGCGGAGATGCGGAACAGCATGGCGGTCGCCGCGGCCGGCTTCGCCGTGACGCTGCTTACGGTCCCGGTGCTCGGCAATCACGGCCTGTGGCTGGCGCTGGCCGTGTTTCTCGCCCTGCGCGGCCTGTCGCTGGCGCTGATCTGGCGCCGCTACTGGCGACGCGGAACCTGGTTTAGCTAGTTATTGCCGTTCATAACGGCTATCCATGAATTCCCGTGGTTGCGCACCGCTTACCGGGGCAACTCAGTAGCCCGGCTCAGCGTAGCGCAAGCCGGGGAAATCTCCTCAGTCTTATCCATCGGTATGGTGGTTAAAAATTCCGAATAACGAATCGGCGCCAGCATTCTCATCTATAGTTAATACCATGTCCGGCACAAAACGGGCTGTAAACCCACCGAATGATGAGGACGTTATCATGAATAAAGACGAAATCGGCGGTAACTGGAAACAGTTGAAAGGTAAAGCCAAGGAACAGTGGGGCAAACTTACCGATGATGATATGACCGTAATCGAAGGGAAGCGCGACCAGCTGGTCGGCAAAATTCAGGAGCGTTACGGCTATGCGAAAGATCAGGCTGAGAAAGAAGTCTCAGACTGGGAGCATAAGAACGACTATCGCTGGTAGCGTTCCTTGATCCGAAGAAAGAAGCATTTGTGTTAGTGCCTGTCTGAATGGCGCAGGGACGCGCCGTTAACCCTTTTTCCCGCTGCGGCTGCCGCTCAGCGGGCTTTCTTTTTGAGCTGAATAGTATGATCGTGGTGGCAGTGTCCCGGCGTGCTGCAGGCTTCTACTTCCACGCAGCTCGCGCAGAGGCCGTGAGCTTCAATCACATTGTGGCGCAGGGCGAAGCCCATTCTGGCCGCCAGCGTATGCATGATATCTTCCACCCCTTCAGCCGCCTCTTCCTTCACCACGCCGCAGCGGTCGCAGATAAACATGGCCGAGCTGTGGGTCGGCTGGTCAAAGAGATGACACAGCACATAGCTGTTGGTCGATTCCACCTTGTGGACAAAACCCTGCTCGAGTAAGAACTCCAGCGCGCGGTAGACCGTCGGCGGCTTCGCCTGCGGCTCTTTCTCGCGCAGCAGATCCAGCAGGTCGTAGGCGCTGATTGCCCCTTGCTGCAGGCTCATCAGGCGCAACACTTCCAGACGCTGTGGGGTCAGGCGTACGCCGCGTTGCGCACACAGCTTTTCAGCATGCGCTAACATCTCTTGCGAAGGGGTCTTATCCATGAGCATCCTCAGGTTGCGTGAAATTGAATCTGTTACTTTATCACGTTCCGCGGAAAACGCCGAGACCCGACGGGTGATGCGGGTCATACTTCAGGTTGTCGGTGCCTGCGCCAGTTCCGGGTGCTGGCCGCTGACGCTCGTGGAGGCTGCGCCTTAGCCGGCCGCTAAAACCGTCATGCCCGATTTAATCGCAACACGCCTGACCCAGGTATGCTATATCTGAAGTGTCTCATTTTCGGGAGAAAACGATGAAACGACCTGATTGCATTCGCCACTGGCGCGAACTGGAAGGGCCCGACGATGCCACTTATCCCGACAGCCCGGAGCGTTTTTCCATTGGCGCGCCGCTGGGGCGCGGTTTACGCCTCAACCGGCTGGGGATCCACCACGAGAGACTGCCGCCCGGGCGGCGCACCTCTTACCCGCACGCGGAGAGCGATGAGGAAGAGTTCATCTATGTGCTGGAGGGCTATCCGGAAGTGTGGATAAACGGCTATCTCTGGAAACTGGAGCCGGGGGACAGCGTGGGTTTTCCCGCTGGTACCGGCATCTGCCACACTTTTCTCAATAACACCGAGCAGGAGGTTCGTCTGTTGGTGGTGGGTGAGGCCAACAAAAAGTACAACCGAATTTACTACCCGCTCAATCCTGGCTATGCCGCGACGCGCCAGGATCGCTGGGTTGACCATCCGCCGCAGTTCTTTGGCCCACATGACGGCAAACCGCGGATAAAGTAATCGACACCGGGAAGGGGCGAAGCGCGGCGCACTACGCGCCTGTGGTTTATCTTTATGCTATAGTAGCGCCCCTTTTTACCCGGATGCTTATTTATTCGCCATGATGCCTGAATCAACGTCACCTGTTTTCCCTGCTCATCGCTTCTCCATCGCGCCGATGCTCGACTGGACTGACCGACATTGCCGCTACTTCCTGCGGCTGCTGTCGCGGCATACGCTGCTGTATACCGAAATGGTGACCACCGGGGCGATTATTCATGGCAAAGGCGACTACCTGGCGTATAGCGAAGAAGAGCACCCGGTCGCACTGCAGCTCGGCGGCAGCGACCCGCAGGCCCTGGCGCAGTGCGCGAAGCTGGCCGAGGCGCGCGGCTATGACGAGATCAATCTCAACGTCGGCTGCCCCTCCGATCGCGTGCAGAACGGGATGTTTGGCGCCTGCCTGATGGGTAACGCGCCGCTGGTGGCCGACTGTATCAAAGCGATGCGCGATGTGGTGTCGATCCCGGTCACGGTGAAGACCCGTATCGGCATCGACGACCAGGATAGCTATGAATTCCTCTGTGATTTCATTGAGACGGTCTCCGGCAAGGGCGAATGTGAGATGTTTATTATTCACGCCCGCAAAGCCTGGCTCTCCGGTCTGAGCCCGAAAGAGAACCGCGAGATCCCGCCGCTGGATTACCCCCGCGTCTGGCAGCTGAAGCGTGACTTCCCCCACCTGACGATGGCGATTAACGGCGGTATCAAATCGCTGGATGAAGCCAGAATGCAGCTTGAGCATATGGATGGGGTGATGGTCGGGCGTGAGGCCTATCAGAATCCGGGTATTCTGGCTTCGGTCGACCGGGAGATTTTCGGCGTCGCCGGCGCGGATGCCGATCCGGTGGCCGTCGTGCGGGCCATGTACCCGTATATTGAGCGCGAGCTCAGCAAGGGCACCTATCTGGGCCATATCACCCGTCATATGCTGGGACTGTTTCAGGGTATCCCAGGCGCCCGCCAGTGGCGTCGCTACCTGAGCGAAAATGCGCATAAACCCGGCGCCGACATTGCGGTGCTGGAGCAGGCCCTAAAGCTGGTGGCCGATAAGCGTTAGTTTCTCACCAAAACCTGGTGAAATTGACCACGCCTCGCACACTATTGCGGGGCGTTTTCTTTTAAATTCAGTTTGTTATTGTTGGCATATTTTTTGTAATACCTGCAGAGCGACATATTAATGACTGTGGGGAGAGAGCCATGCTGGAACTGTTATTTGTCATCGGATTTTTTGTCATGCTGCTGGTCACCGGCGTATCGCTGTTGGGGATTATCGCCGCCATCGTGGTGGCTACGGCGCTGATGTTCGTCGGCGGTTTGTTTGCTTTAATGATCAAATTGCTGCCGTGGCTGCTGTTGGCGGTGGTGGTGGTGTGGGTTATTCGGGCGCTGAAAACCCCGGACGGAAACGCTTTTCGCGACAATAACCGTTGGCGTTACTAAGGTATTGAGGGGTGTGTCACAACCTGAACAATTTTGCACAGAACCGCGTAGGCATCGCTACGCAAATCTGTCACTATTAGCGCGTTAACGAATTCATCGCGCTGTACCCTACATACAGCCGAACTAAAAAAAAGTAAGGGCTTCCCAGGTGGAAGCCCTAAACTTTTGTCCTTTTGTCCTTTTGACCGCTTACGGCAGCAGCAGACTCGACCCCTGTGTCACCCGGCTCTCCAGAACTTCATGCGCCCGTCGCGCTTCGGTCAGCGGATAGGTCTGACTCTCCGGCACGTCCACTTTGATTACTCCACTGGCGATCAGCGAAAACAGCTCACTGCAGGCTTCAGCCAGCTCTTCCCGGTTGGTGATATAGCCCTGCAGCGATGGGCGGGTGACGTACAGAGAACCTTTCTGATTCAGGATCCCCAGATTAACGCCGGTCACCGGGCCGGAGGAGTTGCCAAAGCTGACCATCAGGCCGCGGCGCTGCAGACAGTCCAGAGAGGCTTCCCAGGTATCTTTCCCTACCGAGTCATAGACTACGGAGACTTTCTTACCGTCGGTGAGCGCTTTGAGCCGCTCCGCGATAGGTTCTTCGCGATAGTTAATCACCTGCCAGGCGCCCGCCGCTTTGGCGCGCTGCGCCTTCTGCGCGCTGCCGACGGTGCCGATAAGTTTCGCCCCCAGCGCTTTCGCCCACTGACAGGCAATCAGCCCCACGCCGCCGGCGGCGGCATGAAACAGGAACATCTCATCAGGCTTAATTTCGTAAGTTTTACGCAACAGATACCAGACCGTTAATCCTTTGAGGAACGACGCGGCGGCCTGTTCGAAAGAGATGGCGTCCGGCAAGACCGCCGCTTTATCGGCCAGCACATTGTGCACCGTGCTGTAGGCGCCGAGCGCCGACTGGGCGTACACCACCCGATCGCCTGCCTTAATGTGCGTCACCCCATGGCCGACTTTACTGACGATGCCGGCCGCCTCGGTGCCCAGACCGCTCGGCAGCGACGGCGGCGGATAGAGGCCGCTGCGAACATAGGTGTCGATATAATTGATGCCGATAGCTTTGTTTTCGACCTGAATTTCATGCTCCGCAGGATCGCGAGGGGTAAACTCAACCGCCTGAAGCACCTCCGGCCCCCCGTGTTTTGAAAATTCGATGCGTGTTGCCATGTTCGCTCCTGTGTTGTTCTGAGATTATCCAGTAAGCTTAACAGCCTGCGGCGGCAGCGACGGATTTTCTTACCCGCCTCAGGCCAGCCACGCTTAATGGGTTCTTTAGCGGCAATGGCTTTCTCGCTATACTGTCACGCTCTTTTCCGTATCGGTGAAATGTTAGGCTATGGCAGGAAATAAACCCTTCAACAAACCACAGACAGAAACCCGCGAACGCGATCCGCAGCTCGCCGGGCTGAAAGTCCCGCCGCACTCGATTGAAGCGGAGCAGTCGGTGTTGGGCGGTTTAATGCTGGATAACGAGCGCTGGGACGACGTCGCCGAACGCGTCGTTGCCGACGACTTTTATACCCGTCCGCATCGTCATATTTTTACCGAGATGGCGCGCCTGCAGGAGTCGGGCAGCCCGATTGACCTGATCACCCTTGCGGAGTCGCTGGAGCGTCAGGGACAGCTGGACAGCGTCGGCGGCTTTGCCTATCTGGCGGAACTGTCCAAAAATACCCCCAGCGCGGCGAACATCAGCGCCTATGCCGACATCGTGCGCGAACGCGCGGTCGTGCGCGAGATGATCTCGGTGGCCAATGAGATCGCCGAGGCCGGCTTCGACCCGCAGGGGCGAACCAGCGAAGATCTGCTCGATCTCGCCGAGTCCCGCGTCTTTAAAATCGCTGAAAGCCGGGCCAATAAAGACGAAGGGCCGAAAAACATCGCCGATGTCCTCGACGCCACCGTCGCCCGTATCGAACAGCTGTTCCAGCAGCCGCATGACGGCGTTACCGGGGTCAACACCGGCTACGACGACCTCAACAAAAAGACCGCCGGCCTGCAGCCGTCGGATCTGATTATCGTCGCCGCCCGTCCGTCGATGGGTAAAACGACCTTCGCGATGAACCTCGTGGAAAACGCAGCGATGCTGCAGGACAAACCGGTACTCATCTTCAGTCTCGAGATGCCCTCCGAGCAGATCATGATGCGTTCTCTGGCCTCGCTGTCGCGCGTCGATCAGACCCGCATTCGTACCGGTCAGCTGGACGATGAAGACTGGGCGCGGATCTCCGGCACCATGGGCATCCTGCTGGAAAAACGTAACATCTATATCGATGATTCCTCCGGCCTGACGCCGACGGAAGTGCGTTCCCGCGCGCGGCGTATCGCTCGCGAGCATGGCGGCATCGGGCTGATTATGATCGACTACCTGCAGCTGATGCGCGTGCCGTCGCTCTCTGACAACCGTACCCTGGAGATCGCCGAAATCTCCCGCTCGCTGAAGGCGCTGGCCAAAGAGCTACAGGTGCCGGTGGTGGCGCTGTCGCAGCTGAACCGCTCACTGGAACAACGTGCCGATAAACGTCCGGTCAACTCCGACCTGCGTGAGTCCGGCTCTATCGAACAGGATGCCGACTTAATCATGTTCATTTACCGTGATGAGGTCTATCACGAGAACAGCGATCTTAAGGGCATCGCGGAAATTATCATTGGTAAACAACGTAACGGCCCGATCGGCACCGTGCGACTGACCTTCAACGGTCAGTGGTCGCGTTTCGATAATTATGCCGGTCCTCAGTATGATGATGAGTAACCCTCCCTCCTTCTTTTATTAAGGAATTCAAATGCAAGCGGCAACTGTAGTTATCAACCGCCGCGCTCTGCGACACAACCTGCAACGTCTGCGTGAACTGGCGCCTGCCAGCAAACTGGTTGCGGTGGTGAAAGCGAACGCCTACGGACACGGTCTTCTTGAGACCGCGCGAACGCTGACCGACGCCGACGCTTTTGGCGTCGCCCGCCTGGAAGAGGCGCTGCGCCTGCGAGCGGGGGGGATCGCGCAGCCGATCCTCCTGCTGGAAGGCTTTTTTGCGGCGGAAGACCTGGCGGTGATCGCCGCTCAGCGTCTGCATACGGCGGTGCATAGCCCCGAACAGCTGGCGGCGCTGGAGCAAGCCGACCTCCCCGAGCCGGTGACCGTGTGGATGAAACTGGATACCGGCATGCATCGCTTAGGGGTGCGTCCGGAGGAAGCCGAGGCGTTTTATCAGCGTCTGAGCCAGTGCAAAAACGTCCGCCAGCCGGTTAACGTGGTGAGCCACTTCGCCCGCGCCGATGAGCCGACCTGCGGCGCCACCGAACGCCAGCTGGATATCTTCACCACCTTTACCGAAGGCAAGCCGGGATTGCGCTCTATTGCCGCCTCGGGCGGTATCCTGCTGTGGCCGCAGTCGCATTATGACTGGGTGCGTCCGGGCATTATCCTGTATGGCGTGTCGCCGCTGGACGATCGCTCCACCGGGAAAGATTTTGGCTGTCAGCCAGTGATGACCCTGACGTCCAGCCTGATTGCCGTGCGCGAACATAAAGCAGGGGAGCCCGTCGGCTACGGCGGCACCTGGGTCAGCGAACGCGACACGCGTCTCGGCGTGGTCGCGATGGGCTATGGCGACGGTTATCCGCGCGCTGCGCCGTCGGGCACCCCGGTGCTGGTTAATGGCCGCGAAGTGCCGATTGTCGGCCGGGTGGCGATGGATATGATCTGCGTTGACCTCGGCCCGCAGGCCCAGGATAAAGCCGGCGACGCGGTGGTGCTGTGGGGAGAGGGACTCCCGGTAGAGCGCATCGCCGAGATAACGAAAGTGAGTGCTTACGAACTTATTACGCGACTGACCTCCCGCGTCGCCATGAAATACCTCGACTAAGCCTTGTTCGTACCGGATAGCTCAGACGCTTATCCGGTACGCTATCGGTATAGCCGCGGACAAAAAAGCGGTTTATACCGCTGCGCGGTCACTTTCCCCTCAACATCCTCTCGACCTGCCGTCATATCCGGTTTATTGTGTAAGAACCTGCCCCATGTAAACCTGGAGATACATCGCGTGTTTCAAAAAGTTGACGCCTACGCCGGCGACCCTATTCTTTCTCTGATGGAACGCTTCAAAGAAGACCCGCGAAGCGACAAAGTCAACCTGAGTATCGGGCTGTATTACAACGATGACGGCATTATCCCGCAGCTGCAGGCGGTGGCGGAAGCGGAAGCGCGCTTGAACGCCGAGCCGCACGGCGCCTCGCTGTATCTGCCGATGGAAGGGCTGAGCGGCTACCGCCAGGCAATTGCGCCGCTGCTGTTTGGCGCGGAGCATAGCGCGCTTAAGCAAAACCGCATCGCCTCCATTCAGACGGTCGGCGGTTCGGGCGCGCTGAAGGTCGGGGCCGACTTCCTCAAACGCTACTTTCCTGAGTCTCATGTCTGGGTCAGCGACCCGACCTGGGAAAACCACATTGCCATATTTGAAGGGGCTGGCTTCGAAGTAAGTACTTACCCCTGGTTTGATAAAGCCACCAACGGCGTGCGCTTTGAAGCGCTGCTGGCGACGCTGCAAACGCTGCCGGCGCGCGACATTGTGCTGCTGCACCCCTGCTGCCACAACCCGACCGGCGCCGACCTGACGCCGGAACAGTGGGATCGTGTGGTGGAGATCCTGAAAGCGCGTCAGCTGATCCCGTTCCTCGACATCGCCTACCAGGGCTTTGGCGCAGGGCTGGAAGAGGATGCCTACGCCATTCGCGCCAGCGCCGGGATGCCGATGCTGGTCAGCAACTCGTTCTCCAAAATTTTCTCCCTGTACGGGGAGCGCGTCGGCGGCCTGTCGGTGGTCTGTGAAGACAGTGAAACCGCAGGCCGCGTGCTTGGCCAACTGAAGGCCACCGTGCGCCGCAACTACTCCAGCCCGCCGAGCTTTGGCGCGCAGGTGGTGGCGACGGTGCTGAACGATGCCGGGCTGAAATCCACCTGGCAGGCGGAAGTGGACGCCATGCGCGCGCATATCCTGACTATGCGTCAGGCGCTGGTCGACGCGCTGCAGCAGGTTGCCCCGGGCAGCAATGTGGATTACCTGCTCAAGCAGCGCGGGATGTTCAGCTACACCGGCTTCAGTGCGGCGCAGGTGGATCGCCTGCGCGACGAGTTTGGCGTCTACCTGATTGCCAGCGGACGCATGTGCGTGGCGGGGTTAAACTCACGTAATGTTCAGCAGGTCGCGAAAGCCTTTGCCGCGGTAATGTAAGCCGCCCTCCAGCAGGTTGTCTCTGCCGGTCAACGGGCAGGGGCAACCCCCTCTGATTGTGATCATCCTCTTTTTCTATGACATCTACGCGAAAAAGGCTTTTCATCCCTGTCGCCTGCGGGTAAGGTCGGGGCGTTACTAAGCATGCACATTATTGAAAACAATAATGATTGATAGATTTAGGGATAAATATGCGCAAACTTACTCTCGCCCTTGCGGCGGCTTCTCTCCTGTTCACGCTGAACAGCGCCGTAGTCGCGCGCGCCTCCACGCCACAGCCGCTGTGGGTCGGCACCAACGTGGCCCAGTTGGCCGAGCAGGCGCCGATCCACTGGGTTTCGGTGGCGCAAATTGAGAACAGCCTGCTGGGGCGTCCGCCGATGGCCGTCGGCTTTGATATCGATGACACCGTTCTCTTCTCCAGTCCTGGTTTCTGGCGCGGGCAAAAAACCTTCTCTCCCGGCAGTGAGGATTACCTGAAAAACCCGCAGTTCTGGGAAAAAATGAACAACGGCTGGGACGAATTCAGCATGCCAAAAGAGGTGGCGCGCCAGCTGATTGCCATGCATGTGAAGCGTGGCGACAGCATCTGGTTCGTCACCGGCCGCAGCCAGACCAAAACAGAAACCGTTTCTAAAACCCTGCAGGATGATTTTCTTATCCCCGCCGCCAATATGAACCCAGTGATTTTCGCTGGCGATAAGCCGGGTCAGAATACCAAGACCCAGTGGCTGCAGACGAAGCAGATAAAGGTTTTCTATGGCGACTCGGATAACGATATTACCGCCGCCCGCGAGGCGGGCGCCCGCGGGATCCGCGTGCTGCGTGCCGCCAACTCCTCCTATAAGCCGCTGCCGATGGCCGGCGCGCTGGGCGAAGAAGTGATCGTCAATTCCGAATACTGACAGGCGTCAGAACGTGATAAACGGCAGCGGTGACGCTGCCGTTTTTTTATGCAAAATCCGGGGTGGAAGGTTTTACCTTTTCACGTATTGCTGCACACTTAGAGGGATTCATTCGCAAAAAGGAGTCGATGATGTGGTATCAGCAAACCCTGACGCTTGGGCCTAAATCCCGTGGTTTTCATCTGGTCACCGACGAAATCCTCGGCCAGATCCGCGGGCTGTCCGGGGTGAAGGTCGGCCTGCTACACCTCCTGCTCCAGCATACTTCCGCTTCCCTGACGCTCAACGAAAACTGCGATCCCACCGTCCGGTATGACATGGAGCAGTATTTTCTCAACGCCGTGCCGGACAATGCGCCGTACGAACATGATTATGAAGGCCCTGACGATATGCCGTCGCACATCAAATCATCGATGCTTGGCGTGTCGCTGATGCTGCCGGTCGAGGACGGACGCGTCAGGCTGGGGACCTGGCAGGGCATCTGGCTGGGGGAGCATCGGATACACGGCGGTTCGCGGCACATCGTTGCGACGCTCATGGGGGAATAAAAGATGACAATTTCGGAGTTATTGCAGTACTGCATGGCGAAGCCGGGAGCAGAGCAGAGCGTCCACAGCGACTGGAAAGCCACGCAGATTAAGGTCTCGGACGTCCTGTTTGCCATGGTGAAGGAGGTCGAAGACCAGCGGCCGGCGGTTGCGCTGAAGGCGAGCCCGGAGCTGGCGGAGCTGCTACGGCAGCAGCATCGCGACGTCCGGCCCAGCCAGCATCTCAATAAAGCGCACTGGAGCACCGTCTTTCTGGATGGCTCGCTGCCGGATTCGCAAATCTACTACCTGGTCGATGCGTCTTATCAGCAGGCGGTGAAAATGCTGCCGGAGCCGGTCCGGCAGCAGCTTTCTCGCTAATTATTTTAGCATCGGCTTCAGGAAGCGCGCGGTGTGCGAGGCTTCGCACTCGGCGACGGTTTCCGGGGTACCGGAAACCAGAATTTCGCCGCCGCCGCTGCCGCCTTCCGGGCCGAGATCGACAATCCAGTCGGCCGTTTTTATCACGTCGAGATTGTGCTCAATCACCACGATGGTATTGCCCTGATCGCGCAGCTGGTGCAGCACTTCCAGCAGCTGCTGGATATCGGCGAAGTGCAGACCGGTGGTCGGCTCATCGAGGATATACAGCGTCTGGCCGGTACCGCGCTTGGACAGCTCGCGCGCCAGCTTGACGCGCTGCGCCTCGCCGCCGGACAGGGTCGTCGCCGACTGGCCGAGACGGATATAGGTCAGACCCACGTCCATCAGGGTTTGCAGTTTACGCGCCAGCGCCGGTACGGCATCAAAGAACTCGCGCGCTTCTTCGATAGTCATATCCAGCACTTCGTGGATGGTTTTGCCTTTGTACTTAATCTCCAGCGTTTCGCGGTTATAGCGCTTACCTTTGCACTGGTCGCACGGTACGTAGATATCCGGCAGGAAGTGCATTTCGACCTTGATCACCCCGTCGCCCTGGCAGGCTTCGCAGCGACCGCCGCGGACGTTAAAACTGAAACGGCCCGGCGTATAGCCGCGGGAACGTGATTCCGGCACCCCGGCGAACAGCTCGCGCACCGGCGTAAACACCCCGGTATAGGTCGCGGGGTTGGAGCGCGGCGTCCGGCCGATCGGGCTCTGGTCGATATCGATCACTTTATCGAAATGTTCCAGCCCCTGGATATCGCGATACGGCGCTGGTTCGGCGATGGTCGCGCCGTTGAGCTGGCGCTGGGCAATCGGGAACAGGGTATCGTTGATCAGCGTGGATTTACCCGAGCCGGAGACGCCGGTGATGCAGGTAAACAGGCCCACTGGCAGGGTCAGCGTTACATCCTTCAGGTTGTTGCCGCGCGCGCCGGTTAGCTTGAGGACTTTCTCCGGATCGGCGGGCACGCGCTGCTTCGGCACTTCAATTTTGCGCTTACCGCTCATGAACTGGCCGGTCAGGGATTCCGGTACCGCCATAATGGCCTCCAGCGGCCCTTCCGCCACCACCTGGCCGCCGTGGACCCCGGCCCCGGGGCCGATATCGATCACATGGTCGGCGGCGCGAATGGCGTCTTCGTCATGCTCAACGACGATCACCGTGTTGCCTAAATTACGCAGGTGGATCAGGGTCCCGAGCAGGCGCTCGTTATCGCGCTGGTGCAGGCCGATGGAGGGCTCATCCAGGACGTACATCACGCCAACCAGTCCGGCGCCAATCTGGCTCGCCAGACGGATACGCTGGGCCTCGCCGCCGGAGAGCGTTTCCGCCGAGCGGGAGAGCGTCAGGTAGTTGAGGCCGACGTTGACGAGGAACTTCAGGCGATCGCCAATCTCTTTCAGCACTTTTTCGGCGATTTTCGCCCGCTGGCCGGAGAGCTTCAGATTGTTAAAGAAGTCCATCGCGTGGCCGATGCTCATATCGGAAATGGTCGGCAGCGGGGTGTTTTCCACAAACACGTGGCGCGCCTCACGGCGCAGACGCGTACCGTCGCAGCTGGCGCACGGGCGATTGCTGATGAACTTCGCCAGCTCTTCGCGCACCGCGCTGGATTCCGTCTCTTTGTAGCGGCGCTCCATGTTATGCAGCACGCCTTCGAACGGATGGCGGCGCACCGAGGTGTCGCCGCGGTCGTTCATGTATTTGAATTCAATATTCTCTTTACCGGAACCGTACAGGACCACTTTCTGCACGCTGGCGCTGAGGGTGCCCCACGGCGCTTCAACGTCAAACTTATAGTGCTCCGCCAGCGACTTCAGCATCTGGAAGTAGTAGAAGTTACGCCGATCCCAGCCGCGGATGGCGCCGCCCGCCAGCGACAGCTCCGGATTTTGCACCACGCGATCGGGGTCGAAATATTGCTGCACGCCGAGACCGTCGCAGGTCGGGCAGGCGCCCGCCGGGTTGTTAAAGGAGAAGAGACGCGGCTCCAGCTCGCGCATGCTGTAGCCGCAGATCGGGCAGGCGAAGTTGGCGGAAAACAGCAGTTCTTCCGCTTTCTCATCATCCATATTGGCCACGATGGCGGTCCCGCCGGAGAGCTCCAGCGCGGTTTCAAACGACTCGGCCAGGCGCTGCGCCAGATCGTCGCGGACCTTGAAGCGGTCGATGACTACCTCAATGGTGTGCTTCTTCTGCAGCTCCAGCTTCGGCGGATCCGACAGATCGCAGACCTCGCCGTCGATCCGCGCGCGGATGTAGCCCTGACTGGCGAGGTTTTCCAGGGTTTTAGTGTGCTCGCCTTTGCGCTCTTTAATAATGGGCGCCAGCAGCATCAGGCGCAGGCCTTCCGGCTGGGCGAGGACATTATCGACCATCTGACTGACGGTTTGCGCCGCCAGCGGCACGTCGTGATCCGGACAGCGCGGTTCGCCGACGCGGGCGTACAGCAGACGCAGATAGTCGTGAATTTCGGTAATCGTACCCACCGTCGAGCGGGGGTTGTGAGAGGTTGATTTCTGTTCGATGGAAATCGCCGGCGACAGCCCTTCGATATGGTCGACGTCCGGCTTCTCCATCAGCGACAGGAACTGTCGCGCATAGGCGGAGAGCGATTCGACGTAGCGACGCTGGCCTTCGGCATACAGGGTGTCGAAAGCGAGTGAAGATTTGCCAGACCCGGAAAGCCCGGTGACGACAATGAGTTTGTCGCGCGGGATAACGAGGTTGATGTTTTTGAGATTATGGGTGCGGGCGCCCCGAACTTCGATCTTATCCATTCACCTTTCCCGGTAGGTAGATACACGGATTGCCTGGTTTGCTTGAAGGACAAACGGCAGAAACGGCTAATTATGACACAATTTAACCTGAATGAATATACAGTATCGGAATGCAAATTCAGGTCGAGTGTGCAACAATGTCGTAGCCGGGTACTATCTCTGGAATCAGCCTCGCAGCTATTAAAATGCTACGTGGAAATGGTACACTCGCGCGTTTACACTATTAAGAAACGTATTCAGGAGACACGAACATGGCCAGCAGAGGCGTAAACAAGGTGATTCTCGTCGGTAATCTGGGGCAGGACCCGGAAGTACGCTACATGCCAAGTGGCGGCGCAGTCGCCAACTTCACGCTGGCAACTTCCGAATCCTGGCGTGACAAGCAGACCGGCGAAATGAAAGAGCAGACTGAATGGCACCGCGTTGTGCTGTTCGGCAAACTGGCTGAAGTCGCTGGTGAGTATCTGCGTAAAGGCTCTCAGGTGTACATTGAAGGCCAACTGCGTACCCGCAAGTGGACCGATCAATCCGGTCAGGACAAATACACCACTGAAGTGGTGGTAAACGTTGGCGGCACCATGCAGATGCTGGGCGGCCGTCAGGGCGGCGGCGCACCGGCAGGCGGCGGACAGCAGCAGGGCGGTTGGGGTCAGCCTCAGCAGCCGCAGGGCGGCAACCAGTTCAGCGGCGGCGCGCAGTCCCGTCCGCAGCAGCAGGCTCCGGCAGCGCCTTCCAACGAACCGCCGATGGACTTCGACGACGATATCCCGTTCTAAGGCCTGCCTTAAACGCGATATCCGCGTAGTTAACACAGAAAGCCCCGGTTTCGCCGGGGCTTTTTTTATGATTATTTCACCACCGCCTCAGAAGTGGTTTTGACCGCTGGCCGCAAGCGCTTCAGGCCGCGGGCACCTGAGCGGTCGCGGGCATCGCCACGCTGGGCTGCGGTTTGGCTGGCGGCGCCACCGGCTCCTGCCGCGGCGCCGCCGTCGCTTTCTGTTTGCGGGCCATGTCATCGACGATCAGCCGATAGGCGATGTAATACTTATAGATATTGCTGACGTAGGTCACCGTTTCCGCGCCGATTTTTTCTGCCGCCAGATTTTCGACGTTACCGAACCAGACGTTTGGATCAAACCCGCGCTGTTTGGTCATGGTGCGCAGGCGGGCGATACGCGCCGGACCGGCGTTGTAGGAGGCAAAGGCAAATAGCGCTTTATCCAGCCGGGTCATGGGCTCATCAGCATAGTAACGATCTATCATCCAGCGCATATATTTCACGCCAGCATGAATATTGGGATCCAGCTGTTTAATATCGCCCACCTTCAGCTCTTTTCCGGTGCGGGGCATCACCTGCATCACTCCGACGGCGCCAACGTGGCTTCGAACCGACTGGTTCAGCCGCGACTCCTGGTATCCCTGGGCCGCCATCAGCAGCCAGTCGACATCATAGCGATCGCCATATTTACGGAAGACGTCCACCATGGCGAGGAACTTGCGCCGTTCCTTACTCGCTGCGGCATTTTTAACATATTGGGCATTTTTCAGGTAACGCAGCAGCAGGGTATTACCCAGCGTGGTGCCCTGACGATTCTTTTTCACGAAGTTGTTCAGCAGCGCCAGCAGCTGCGGGCTGTCCTGGCGTACCGCCCACGCAATGTTGCCGCCGTCGCGCAGCACCACGTTGTCATGGACCTGGATTTTCGGAAATACCTGTTTCCAGAAAACCGCTTTATGCTGATCGACGACGATCAACGGCACCAGCCCGGCGTTGAGCATTTCCAGCAGATCTTCATCCTCCAGCGCTTCCGGCGCCGCTTCCAGGGTAACCGGCGGTCGTGACTCGCTGGCAAATCGGGCGTTCAGCGCTTGCAGACTTTCGTAATAGCTGGAGGAGCGGCGAACAAAGACCGTTTGACCGGAGAGCTGCTCCAGACTGTCGACCTTCGGCGATGCCGGGCCGGAGATCAGTAATTCTTTCACGTTGCTGTAGAGCGGTTGGGCGAAATCGACCTGGGCTTCCCGCGAGGGCGTGATAGTCAGGTTGGCGGCGGCGATATCCCCTTTACCTTCATTAAGCGCGGTAAAGAGATTATCCCGACTGACCGGCACAAAAACGATATGCAGCTTCAGGTGGCGCTGTTTTAGCTTTTTATCTTTCGCCAGCTGTTTATTCAGATCGTTTTCCAGCGCGATAAAGATGTCGTGCGTTGCCCCGCGTTGGGTGCCTTTATCAATAAAAAAGAAGGTCTTGCTGTAGGTGGTTAATACCCGGATGGTGCGCCGATCGAGCATGCCAGGCAGATCGCCTTTCCACGGCTGCAGCATGTCGTCGATATGGATCGACAGCGTGTTGTCTTCGGTTGCCACCGGCGGCGCGATTTCCGCCTCCGCCGCCGGCAGAAAAGGGGCGAATAACAGCGTCGCGAGGCAGGTAAGCCAGGCGATAAACAGGCGTGATAGCGAATTGGCGTTCATGGAGGAGCACTCCGCAGGGGGATGTGTTTATTTTAGCAGAACGGCCGCCGTTAGCTGGGTAGGACATGGGGGAAAAGGTGTAACGATACCGACAAAGAGTCTTTCGCAAATAGTATTACTTACTATTAATGTGCTTTTGTCTTTAATTTAACTATGGAGATAATATGATAAAAATATGTTTTTTTAATGATGAATAGAAAGTGATGATTTTATTTTTACTTTATTCTCTTTCGTTTGTTTTTTGGTAACCAGCTGATTGGTAAATGTTATTTTATTTTTCTCTGATATTGATTATTATCATCTTGATAATGAATCTCATTTTTATTACCGTAACACGGCACATTACTCTAATGACACGCTGTCTGGATTACGCTATCAAAGAATAGCGCGCAGCGCTTTTTCTCTAATGATGAAACAGGGCACTTAATTTTATTATGCCTCACGCTGTCTTCTTATTCCCATTAATGCCGGGAAGGCGCTGACCTGCGCCAAAATCTGGCGAGGCGCTGAGGCAAATATTTTATCCCATTGTTTTTTCAATTGGGGAAGGCGTTATGCCCGACAGCAACAGAAAACAGGGCATATTCTATGAAATACACGTCTCTCTTCCCGCTGGGGATCGCCATTCCTCTGTTTGCCTGTAGCGTGCCGCTGCAGGCGACAGAGAGCGTTATCGAACCATCGACGTCTGACGAGAGCACCCCCACTGCTGAACATAACGAGGAAACGATGGTGGTGACTGCCGCCAGGCAGAACCTGCAGGCGCCGGGCGTGTCGACCATTACTGCGGACGAGATTCGCAAACATCCCCCCGCCCGCGATGTGTCGGAGTTAATTCGTACGCAACCCGGGGTCAATCTGACCGGTAACTCCACCAGCGGTCAGCGAGGCAACAACCGACAAATTGATATCCGTGGGATGGGACCAGAGAACACTCTGGTGCTGGTCGATGGAAAACCGGTCACCAGCCGTAACTCGGTGCGGTATGGCTGGCGCGGCGATCGTGATTCCCGTGGCGATACCAACTGGGTGCCGGCAGAGATGATCGATCATATCGATGTGATCCGCGGCCCGGCGGCGGCGCGCTATGGTAATGGCGCGATGGGCGGGGTCGTCAACATCGTGACCAAACCGACCACGCCTGAATGGCATGGGTCGTGGAATACCTATATGAATGCTCCGCAGCATCGTAAAGAAGGGTCGACGAAACGTACCAACTTTAGCCTCAATGGTCCGCTGTCAGACAGTGTCAGCTTCAATCTCTGGGGTAATCTGAGTAAAACCCAGGCCGATGCTCAGGACATTAACGCCGGGCATGAAGCCGAGCGTACAGGCTCCTACGCGGGCTCTTATCCCGCCGGACGTGAAGGGGTGGTGAACAAAGATATTCACAGTAAGCTGCGCTGGGAGTTCGCCCCGATGCAGGCCCTGGAGTTTGAGGCCGGCTACAGCCGACAGGGCAACCTCTATGCCGGCGACACACAAAACACCAATACCAGTACGCTGGTGAAGAGCATGTACGGGAAAGAGACTAACCGTCTCTACCGGCAAACTTATGGCGTGACATGGACCGGCGGCTGGGATAATGGCGTGACCAGCAACAGCTATGCCCAGTACGAACACACCCGCAACTCGCGAATGAATGAAGGGCTGGCGGGGGGGACGGAAGGGATCTTCTCCAGTAGCGAGTTTTCAGATATCGATCTGGCCGATGTTCTGCTACATAGCGAAGTGAATATTCCGTTTACGCTGGGGGTCGATCAGAATCTGACGCTGGGGACAGAATGGAATCAGCAGCGGATGAAAGATGGCGTATCGACAACCCAGGCGCTCTCTTACGGAACTATCGATGGCGTATCGGCTACCGGTCGTAGCCCGTACTCCAGCGCCGAGATCTTCTCGCTGTTTACCGAAGATAATATGGCGCTAACGGACAGCACCATGCTGACACCCGCTCTGCGCTTCGACCACCACAGCATCGTCGGCAATAACTGGAGCCCCTCACTGAACCTGTCCCAGGAGCTGACGGACGACTGGACGCTGAAGCTGGGCATTGCCCGCGCTTACAAGGCGCCTAACCTCTACCAGTTGAACCCGAACTATATTCTCTACAGCAACGGTCAAGGCTGTTACGCCAGTAGTTCCGCCTGCTATCTGATGGGGAATAGCGACCTGAAAGCGGAGACCAGCGTTAATAAAGAGATTGGTCTTGAGTATAAGCATGAGGGCTATCAGGCGGGAATCACCTGGTTCCGTAACGACTATCACAACAAGATTGAGTCAGGGTACGCGGCGGTGGGCACTGCCAGCAACGGCACCACCAATATCTATCAGTGGGAAAACGTACCAAAGGCGTTAGTGGAAGGCCTGGAAGGAACGTTGAATCTTCCGATGGGGGAGACGGTTAACTGGAGCAATAACCTGACATGGATGCTGCAGAGCAAGAATAAGACGACAGGCGACCGACTGTCAGTGATCCCGCAGTTTACCCTGAACTCGACTTTGAGCTGGCAGGTCCGTGAAGATCTCTCTCTGCAGAGCACCTTTACCTGGTATGGCCGACAGAAACCAAAACGCTTTAATTATAAGGGCGAGGCGGTCAGCGGCAGCGAATTAAACGAAGTCAGCCCATACAGTATTGTCGGTCTCAGTGCGACCTGGGATGTGAACAAAAATCTGAGCTTCACCAGCGGGATAGATAACCTGTTTGATATCCGCCACTATCGGGCAGGGAATGCGCAAACGACCGGCAACGCGACGACGGGAGCTTATCTGTATGGCGCGGGTGCCGAGACCTATAACGAATCGGGGCGGACCTTCTTTGTGAGCGTAAATACTCACTTCTGATGGTGCTGGTGAGAATGAAACCGGGTGCAGCGCGGCCCGGTTTTTTTATTTCAGATGAGAGCGGTGGAGACAATTATAAATGGTGACAAAATCTTCACGCCCTCTACATTATTAGCTCAAAATATCTTTTTATACTGATTTCCGTCGCGCAAGGTCGTTGATCCCGATCGGGCTCGATAATAGCACCCTGCTATTTCCCTTCTGCAATACCCCCCTGTCCCCCTTCCATTCCCAACCGCAGCGATGCGGAGGAGGGGGACCTTCCTTATTTTTGCCGGGTGACCTGATGACGATATTGAGTGGGTGTGAGCGCATGATATTTTTTGAAGGTACGATTAAACGCACTGAGATCGTCATAACCAACCATAATACAAATATCGACAATACGGTAACCAGGCGTCGTCAGCAATAAACGGCGACAGAGCGACATGCGCTGCTGGCGGATATATTCCATCGGCGATCGATCAAAATAATGACGGAAGAGCCGAAACAAATGCCAGGGGGAATAACCAGAGATATCGCTCAGATCGTCGACGGTCAGTTTCTTATCCAGATTATTATCGATCCACAAGAGCAGGTCGCTTAATACCGATTGCTGGAGCGTTTTGCTATGCATGATTGAGGCCAATCCCAAAAACGAAGGGCTCCTCAATGAGGAGCCCTTGATTTATTGAACGGCGAGCTCGCCGTGGCGAACCTGATAATTTTTTTGGTTATCAGGGCCAATAAAGTCGCTGGCGGGTTTTGCCACCTGCAGATGACCAAACGCGGTTGATTGCTCTGCATGATAATTTTCGCCGTCATTCACGTTGCCGTGCCCGTTATAACGGGCAATGGCCGGGAAGGGATACACCGGACGCGTTGCGATAACGGCTGGAGCGGCGTCAGCGTAAGGCTGACTGACTTTCTGCACGCCGTGAAACTGCGTTTGGGCATCTGGTTTTTCTGTCATCGGCGGCAGCCTGGCGGCGGCTGGCGCCCGTTTGCCGGCCATAATCTCTTGCGGCGCGATGCCTTCCTCGGTCCAGCGCATCAGCGGGGTAAGGAGATCAATTTGATCGTAACCTTCGCCATTACCGCAATGTGCTACCCCAGGCAGCAGGAATAACCGCAGGAAGGAATCCGTTGCGGCATGGCCCATCTCTGCTTCTACGCCGCGGTAATAGGCGATAGAAAAGGCTGGGCTGACGGAGTCATCGGCCAGACCGTGCCAGAGGATAAGCTTGCCGCCGCGCTGCTGATAGGCATGAAGATTGGTATTTGCCGCATTATAGAGCGGTGCCAGTTGAGCGACGGCGTCAAAATTCTGCTGATTAAGTGGGAAATCCCGCATCGATTGGATCTTCTGTTTTCCTCCCGGCAGGAGCACGGATTGCAGAGCCGGTAGTACCATCATTTCCGACATTGAGTGGCCGGTCGGCGTCTCCGGCACCGGCCAGCGTAGCTCGGAGCCCAGCGGAAGACCGCCAGCGACGAACTGGGCGCCGTGGCTGTCGTAAGCGCCGCGGTAGAGCTTTTTCACTACCTCAATCTCTTCCTGTGTCAGGCAGGCGGAACGGTCCTGAGCGTTGGCAGGACAGCGGGGGAGCCAAGTCTCAGAGAACTGACAGGCATAGGGGTTTTGCAGGATGCCGTCCTGCACGCCGGAAAGCGTCGGACAGTGAGCCAGTATGGCCTGGTGAATCAAAGGTAAGCGATCTTTCAACAAGATAGCGGTACCGTCCGGACGCTGATTGGCGGCCACATTCCAGCCGTGGAAGAAGGAGTTCTGAAACTGGAAAAAGGCCGCTGGCGCGCCAGCGCTGATACCGTCAAAATCCTGCGGAAAGCGCTGCGCTTCCATCAATGCTTCGCGACCGCCGTCTGAGCAGCCCATAAAGTACGCGTACTTTGGCGGCTGGCGGTAAAGCGTCTGCATCACCGCTTTGGCCAGCACTGCGGTCAGGTGGTTGGCGCGCCAGGCAAAATCGATGCGCTTTTGCGGATCTTCTGCCCATGACGCATCCATCATACTGCCATGGTGCCCCATATCGGTTGCTGCCACCACAAACTCGCCGTTCATTGCCGGTAGGCAGCCGCTGGCATTCGACAGACTCAGGTTAATACTCCCGCACAGTCCGCCGCAGCCGACCTGCAAGAAACGTTGACTCCAGCGCTGGGTCGGCAGGGCAATCTGCACGCCAATCTGGGGGGCGATAGTGGCGCTCACCTTGCACCAGCTTCCCTGCGCAGAGGTCTGCATTTCAGTGTGGTTGATAGTGACCTTTGCGCCAACGGCGGCGCTGAAGTCGGTAGCGCTTAGCGCATCGCATGTTAGCGCGGGGAGAACAATCGGCAGACTGGAGGCAGCCTGCGTGGGTGAAGCGAACGATAACCCAACGAGGGTGCAGAGAATGATAGGTAACATCGTTTTAAGTAAGCGTGTCATACGCGATTCCCTGTGATTGATGATGGGAGGCGGCAGGATGGTGAAGCCTATGCCTCACCTTCCCTGGCGAGGCGCCACTGCTTGGCTATTGTAGATAACGATAGACTTTCCTTGATGCCTTGATAAGGCGTCCCTACTGTATTCTGCTATTTTGAGGAAAATATGGAGATGTTCGCCATCGGCGTCTGGCGGTGAATACAAGATAGAATGTTGTGATGTCGATTGCATAATTTATTCAATTTCTCTTCATTATATCTGCTGGCTTTAAGAATATGATTGTGCCTGTTCCTGGTGATTCCAGAGAACAACATTCCTAACGAGATCCTTCCCCCTTTCCATTAGCAAGAAAGGGGGCTTTTTCAATAAAGACCGTTCAGAAAAATCTAAATATAGCTCTGGTGTTGGCCATTAGAACCACGGCGTTCAGGAAAAGTTCCATCATTAAATATATTTTTAAAGATGATTTAACATCCTTTTTTTCTCCATTTTGTCGCCATAATTGCATGTAATTCTGCGCCTCGCTCAGGTTATTTCTGTCGCATATCTTAGATACGCATCCTGAACAAATAAGCTCAACGCCAGCAGATAACTGCTATTGCTCATTATCTCGTAGACGACACATTCATGTTAAAAAAGACTCATATCATCAGCGGATTATTGATTACCCCTTTAACGTTGTACGCCGCAACCTCATATCAAGTTGATGATATCCGTTTTGAAGGGCTGCAGCGCGTGACCGTCGGGGCGGCGCTATTAAGTATGCCGTTGCACGCGGGAGAAGCGGTGACGGCAGAGGAAGTCAGCGAGGCAGTGCGCGCGCTGTATGCGAGCGGCAATTTCGAGAATGTGCAGATCCTGCGCGATGGGAAAACGCTGGTGGTGCAGGTTAAGGAGAGGCCCACTATTGCCAGCATCAGTTTTTCCGGGAATAAGTCGGTGAAGGATGATGCGTTAAAGGAAAATCTCACCGCGACAGGTATTTCAGCAGGTAGCGCACTGGATCGAAATTCGCTTAGCGAAATAGAAAAGGGGTTGCAGGATTTCTATTACAGCGCGGGGAAATACAGCGCGCAGGTTCACGCTGTGGTGACTCCGTTACCGCGTAATCGCGTTGACTTAACGTTCGTCTTTCAGGAAGGCGTATCGGCGAAAATCGCACAAATAAACATTATCGGTAATCAGGCGTTTCGGGAAGAGACGCTCCTGGACCAGCTTCAGCTACGCGATAATGTGCCGTGGTGGAATGTGGTAGCGGATAAAAAATATCAGAAACAGAAGCTGGAAGCCGATCTGGAAACGCTGCGCAGTTTTTATCTCGATCGCGGCTATGCGCGCTTTGCGATCCAGTCCACGCAGGTCAGTATGACGCCAGATAAAAAATCCCTGTATATCACCATCACCCTCAATGAAGGCGAACGTTATCAGGTCGACCGAACTCAGGTGACAGGCGACCTGGCGCAGCATGGACCGGAGATCGAGGCCCTTGCCCAGCCGCTGGCGGGGGCATGGTATAGCGGGGCGCAAGTCACCACGGTTGAAAATGAGATCAAAAAGCGTTTTGGTAAGTATGGTTATGCCTGGCCGCAGGTGACGACCACGCCGGAAATCGATGACGCGCATCATCGTGTGACGCTGCATATTCAGGTCAACGCCGGCCGCCGTTACTCGGTACGCCAGATCCGCTTTTCCGGTAACGACACCTCCCGGGACGCGGTGTTACGTCGTGAAATGCGCCAAATGGAAGGGGCGTGGCTCAACAACGAAAAAGTCGAGCAAGGGAAAGTACGTCTTGATCGAACGGGTTTTTTTGAGAACGTTGAACAGCAGATCGTTCCGGTCAATGGAACGGCGGATCAGGTCGATGTGGTCTACAAGGTGAAGGAGCGCAACACCGGCTCATTCAACGTGGGCCTGGGATTTGGTACGGATAGCGGCGTGAGCTATCAGCTTGGCGTGACGCAGGATAACTGGCTGGGTACGGGCAATAGCGTGAGCTTCAATGGGACGCGCAACAGCTATCAGTCTTATCTTGAACTGGGGGCGACGAACCCGTGGTTTACCGTTGATGGCATCAGCCTGGGCGGAAAGATTTTTTATAACAGCTATGATGCTTCCGATGCGGATGCCGGGAGCTATAACCAGCAGAGCTATGGCTTAGGCAGTACGCTAGGGTTTCCCATTAGCGAAAATAACTCCCTGAACCTGGGGCTGGATTATGTCCATAATCGCCTGACCAATATGGATCCGGAGCTGACGACCTGGCGCTACCTCAGCTCTCGGGGAATCGAGCCCAGCGTGGTGACGAAAGATGGCGACAGTGGCGCAAAATATAGCGCCAACGATTATTTTTTGAGTCTTGGATGGGGCTACAACGATCTCGATCGCGGCTTCTTCCCGCGTGCGGGAAACAAGAGCAGCCTGAGCGGTAAAGTGACGCTCCCTGGTTCGGATAATAGCTACTACAAACTCTCTTTTGACACCGCCCAGTATCTGCCGCTGAGCGAAAACAAGCGCTGGGTCTGGATGGAACGCCTGCGCGCAGGCTATGCTGGCGGGTTAGACGGCAAAAGTGTGCCGTTCTACGATAACTTTTACGCTGGCGGTTCGTCGTCGGTGCGCGGCTTCTCTTCTAACACCATTGGGCCTAAAGCGGCCTATTACCGCTGCAATGGTAGCGAAAGCAGCTATAGCGCCTGCCCGCTGGACGCCTCGTCTGATGCGGTCGGCGGGAATGCCATGGCGGTGCTGAACAGCGAATTTATCATTCCAACCCCCTTTGTGAATGACAAATACGCCGATAGTCTGCGAACCTCGCTGTTTGTTGACGCGGGGACGGTCTGGAGCACCTCCTGGCACAACACCACGCAGACGCTGGCGGCAGGTATCCCTGACTACGGCGATCCGAGTCATATTCGTCTCTCCGCGGGGATTGCCGTGCAGTGGATGTCTCCCCTTGGTCCACTGGTCTTCTCCTGGGCAGAGCCGTTTAAAAAGTACGATGGTGATAAAGCAGAACAGTTTCAGTTTAATATCGGCAAAACCTGGTAGGGCCTCAGCGGGGCTTGTTAAACCGGCGTGGCAATATTCTGTGGACTGTCTTCCGACATAGCGATTGAGCAGAATATGCTCAATCGCTATGTCGATATTAGCGCTAAGGAATGCGATCTGGCGGGACTCCCGCGACATTTACCCGAGCGCGGTCTGAGGGCCTCGCGGACCTGGTGACGTACGACGAGGTAACCGCGCAATAAATAGCTGCCTGCTACGGTCCTCTTTTCTTGCCAACCGCGGGTAATGCTCAGTGCTGCATCATCTAATACCAATGACTGAGGCCTCATCCAGAGGGACTAAGACGTATTGTCAATTAAGTTTATATTATCTTATTTTTTATTATATTTTCTTTTTTAAGGTTAATTTGGCTGTTTTTTATCGGGCCTAATCATAAATTTCGAGAGGAAAATGAAACGTTACTAATAATGGGTTGTGTTGTTAGGAATTGTCTTAAGTCACATAATTGTCAGGGGCGCTTGCGGTTTATAATAATGAATGCTATCACTATATACGGTAACAATTTGTAGCATCTGTATAAGGAAGGAATATGAAATGGACTATTCTTAATACTCTGATCTGCCCGCAATCCGGTATCGCCTTCTCGGCAATATCCAGTCTGCGTTTCTTAAAATTTATCATGTGGTACGAGGCCGATGTGATCCTGCTGCCCGGCGAGTCGATGAAGCTCTATTCCTCGAGAGTTTTAATTAATGACCAGTATCATTCATTAAAAATCTACAATATTACGGTGTACGATGAGGCGCAATGGGAAAAATTACGTGAGCGGCCATCTTGCCCATACCATGCCGGCGGCGAGCGGTCTGACTCCTGTTTTTACCAGTCCTTTTGCGCAATTAAGCGCTGTCCGAATAATATTCCCCGCAGCGAACCCTGGCGGTAGTCAGTCCACGCCGCCGGCCAGCCGCCGGCGGCGTGGCGTTATTTCGCCAGCAGGGCCGCCAGCCGCGGCTGGACGCTTGCGCAGCCCGCCAGCACGAGGTTGCCTCTCCGCAGACCCTCATTGGCGAGAAACGCATTGCACTTTCCACCCGCCTCCTCGATCAACAGCATGCCTGCCAGCGCGTCCCAGCTGTTCATATGCGCTTCATAATAGGCATGGAGCTGGCCGGCGGCGACATGCGCCAGCATCAGGGCCCCCGCGCCGAAGCGGCGATATTCCAGGCCGGCGTCGAGCAGGGTCGCGATGGCCTGGGCGTAGTCGCTGGCCGGGGCGCGGCTGGAACGGCCCATACCCACCACCACCGCATCCGGATCCGGTTCGCGTAGCGTCAGACGCTGGTCGTTGAGATACGCGCCTTCGCCGCGGCCGGCGAAGAAAAACTCATCGCGATCGGGAGCGTAGATAATGCCAAGCGTCAGCTCGCCCTGGCATACTCGCGCCAGCGAGATACACCAGTAATCCATACCGAGGATAAAGTTGGTGGTGCCATCGACAGGGTCGAGCACCCAGACGGTCTGTTCATCGCCAGCAAAACCGCTCTCCTCGCCGAGGAAACCCTCCAGGGGAAAATGGGCCTGCAGCCAGCCTTTAATCTGTTGTTCTACCGCGAGATCCGCCTGGGACACAAAGTCCTGGCGCGATTTTTTATCGACCTGTAATCCCGCATCGCGCAGCGCCTGGGCGTGGGCGCCAGCCTGGCGAATCAAGTCGCATAATGATTCTCGTTGTGCTTCCGTCATAGTCCTGCTCTCAGATAACAAAGGGCGACGTGCGCCGGTGAATTAACGTCACCTCCACCCAGGTGGTGCGTGAAGGTTGTAAAGGGTCGGCGGCGCGCTCCTGCAGCCGGGTAAGCGCCTGGCGGGAAATCGCCGCCACATCCTGATGTAGGGTGGTGAGCTGGTAGCTATATTGCGCGGTCGGCGGCGTGTTATCAAAACCAATCAGCTGGTAATCCTCAGGCGCCTGTTTGCCGCGCTGGCGCATTCCATCGAGAAAGCCACAGGCAAGCTGGGCATTGGCGCAAAAGATCCCCTCAGGCACCTCGCCAGCGAGCGCCGCGGCCTGCTCACCGCCGACGTAGCCCTCTTCCGGACAGGCGAGGTGCGCCAGGTCGCGTTCGATGTTCACTCCGCGCGTCTGTAGCGCCCGGCTGAACGCTTCCCCGCGCATGCGTCCGGCCCAGGTGGAAGGGTGAGTATTGAGCCAGCCGAAGCGCCGACAGCCGCTGCGCAACAGCTGGTCGGCGGCCAGCTCGGCGCCAGCGGCGTTATCAGAGCAGACATAATCCACCCCGGGGATCGTCGGTTGACGGTTAATGCCCACCACCGGAATATGCTGGTGAACGCACTCGTTCACCAGCGCTTCCGGCGGCTGGCCGGAGGTAACGATAACTCCGGAGACGCGAAACTGAGCGAAACGGCGCAGGGTGTGCGCCAGATCCTGCTCGCTATGGATCTCGCTCACCAGCGCCTGAAAGCCCTGGCGTTGGATCTCGTTGAGCAGGGCATCAAGCAGGGCGCTGCGAAAAGGATCGCTGATGCGCGAGACGATCACGCCGATTAAGTGGCTGCGCTGGCGGTTCAGCCCCTGGGCGAGGAAATTAACCTGATACCCCAGCTCTTCGGCGGCGCGCAACACCCGCGCCCGGGCATCGGGAGAGATGCTGCCGTTGCTGCTCAACGCCCGGGACACCACCGCCCGGGAGACGCCCGCTCGCCGGGCAACGTCCTGGGCAGTGACGCTGGGTTTACGGGGTGCAGGGCTCATAGGATATGCGCCTCGTCGTTAAACGTGGGACGCGGCAACGTTAAGGCGAGCCCATCCCGGGAAACGAATAAACCCGGCCACGGCTGGCAGGCCTGCTTCAGCGCCGGCAGGGAAGCGTCCTCGCAGTGATAGAGCCCCAGCGCCGGGAGCTGCAGCGTTCTGAACAGCATCAGGCAAGAGGGGAAATCGCCATGAGAGGCGTCATCGTCCAGAGCCGCCACCGAGGCACACTCCTGAAACGCCAGCCCGGCGCCGGCCATCAGGGCCATCGAGTCGGCGGTCGGCCGGCCATCGCCGCTGTAAAACAGTGTCTGCCCGGCAATGGTGATACGGATGGCGCGATTACTCAGCTCATGCTGGGTGGGGGCAGTACGGATCTGCCAGTCCTGCCACGTCCAGGCGTCGCGACACGCTTGCCAGTCGAGGGTGAAGCCAAGCTCCGCCTGCGGCCAGTTCGCCAGCGCGGCCAGCTGCTTGAGCACCGGCTGCTGCGCCGGCTGGCAGTAGATAATCAACGGCTTCTGGCGGGAGCCGCTTTTCCAGTAATTCAGCAGCGCCGTCAGACCGGTGCAGTGGTCCGGATGAACGTGGGTGAAGTAGATCGCGTCGATATCGTTGACCCCGCCGCCGCGCTGCCAGAGCGCGCGGGGAACGGTGGGGCCGCAGTCGATTAACCACTGTTTGTTGTCCGCGTCGATTACCCGCAACGCGGAAGTATTTTGCGTGCAGGAAAAGGCGCTCCCGCAGCCAAGCACATCTATTTTCATTTACCCTCGCCAAAAATTTTTGCCGCTTAATTAAATTGTCATAAATACCCGACAAAGTAGGCTCACATCATGTCGAGTCAACGTTGCATTTTTTTTACAGCTAAATGAACACGTGTTCATACCAATAAAAAATGCCCGCAACAGCGCTTTCAGGTAGCGAATATGAGTTATTTAAAGATCTCTGGCCTTAAAATTAGTTATGGCGATAAAGTGGTTTTACATAATATCGATCTGGCGGTCGAGCAGGGGGAGATGATCGCCCTGCTCGGCCCTTCCGGATGTGGAAAAACCACCCTGCTGAATGCCCTCTGCGGTTTTATTCCGGTGGAAAGCGGGGAGATCGCCATCGCCAGCCGATCGATCACCCATCAGGCGCCGGAGCAGCGCAATATCACCATGGTGTTTCAAAGCTACGCCCTGTGGCCGCACCTGACGGTGGCGCGCAATATTGGCTATGGCCTGAAGCTGCGCAAATGGCGCGGGGCGGATATCACACGGCGAGTGGCGGAGCTGCTACGGATCGTCAATCTCGACGGGCTGGCTGACGTGAAGGTGACCGAACTCTCGGGCGGCCAGCGGCAGCGGGTGGCGCTGGCGAGGGCGCTGGCGATAGAGCCTCAGGTGCTGGTGCTGGATGAGCCGTTATCTAATCTGGATGCCAAAGTGCGGCTCAATGTGCGCCATGAAATTAAATCTCTGCAAAAGAAACTCGGCTTTACGTCATTAATTGTCACCCACGATCAGCAGGAGGCATTAGTGATGGCGGACCGAATTGCGGTATTAAACCAGGGGCGAATTGAGCAAACCGGCACGCCGGAACAAATATATCAGCGACCCGCGACACCCTTCGTCGCTGATTTTATGGGCGCCGATAATAAAATAACCTCTGATGAAATATCCGCTGCCGCAATATCCGGTTTATCCGCTGCTCAGCAGGGTGAAAAAGTCATTTATTTTCGCAGCGCCGATGCCACGCTCGCTGAATTAACGCAGCCCGCGCCGCAGGAAGGGCTCGCCCTGGAGGGGATGGTGGAGCAGAGCGCGTTTCTGGGCAATCTGTATCGCCACAGCGTGCGCTGTCATGACCGCCTGCTGCAGGCCGACTCCGCTCAGTGCTGGCCGACGAAAAGCCGCGTCAGGCTCCATGTGCCGATGCCGGCCCTCCATATTTTTCCTTTACCACTATCACAGTGATATCAGCGTGTTCATTCTGGGGACAATCCATGTTTACTAAGACGAAAGCAGCGATCTTAACGACCCTCTGCCTGAGCGTTAGCGCCCAGGCCGACACCTTTCTTAACGTCGCCACCGCGGGCGATCAGAATATGGTGGATTACGTGAAAACCTGGCTGGGGCCAAAATTTGAAGCCGCTCATCCCGGCGTCAAGGTGCGGGTGATCGGTACCGGCCCAGGCGACGCCGGGTCGAATAAAATTAGCGAGAAGCTGAGCGCCCAGCAGGAGAGCGGCGCGCAGCAATGGGATATCGACGTCGCCGTGGTGCATCAGAAGGCGGGCGGGGAGCAGGTGGAAAAGGGATTGCTGCAAAAATATCGCCAGGATATTCAGACCGGCGGCATGGTGAGCTCGCCGAGCGCCACCCAGGCGCTGGGCGTTAACGTCGACGGATACGTCATGCCGATGTTCTTAAGCCAGACCGCTATCGCCTGGAACAGCGATCTCGTCAATACGCCACCGGCGTCGTATGACGAGCTGGTGGCCTGGACGCAGAAACATCCTCAGGCTTTTGGCTATAACGGCATCAAGAACGGCATGTCCGGCGTTAGCTTTGTGGTGGGCTGGATCTACGCCTACGGGACCGACGCCGAGCGCCTCTCCTCCGCGCCTTATGATAAAAGCGTCGAAAAGGGCTGGCAGCAAGCCTATGAGAAACTGAAGGCGTTCAATAAAAATGTCACTTTCACTCCGGGCAACGCTGGTACGCTCGACATGCTAAGTCGGGGAGAGATTGCCATGGGCCCGGTATGGGTCGACATGTTCTATAGCTGGAAAGATCAGGGCAAGCTGCCGCCATCGATTAAGCTCGCTTTACTGGCCCCGGGCATGCCGGGTCAGCCGATGTATTACGTCATTCCGGCGAAAGCGGCGAATCCGCAGCTGGCGCGCGACTTTATCGCGCTGGCCACCAGCCCGGAAGTGCAGGCGCAGGGGATCGTTAAGCAGTTCAACTGGTATCCGGGCATCGACGCCGGGCAGGTGAAGCCGAAGCTGGATGCAGCGACCTGGCAAAAACTGTTTGCCGAAATCTCGCCAGAAGCGTTGGCGAAGTATGGCAAAAGCTTCCCGATCGCTCCCTACTTTGACGATATCAAAGAGGGTTACGAAAGCCAGGTGGCCAATTAACCCTTTTTCCAGCCCGGGTCGCCGACCCGGGCGCTTGCTTGTGCCAACGCCAGGTTCTTTATGTCCAGTTCATTAAAATATTTGCTGCTGGTTGCCCCGGCCGCGCTGATGGTCGCGATCTTGTTTTTGTATCCGCTGGGGTTTTCGCTGGTCTCGGCGTTTACCGCGCCGGGACAGCCGTTCACCCTCGATCATTTTCGCAAGGTCTACGCGCTTTACGCCAACGATGTGCTCTTTTCGCTGCTTATCGTGCTGATCTCGGTGGCGTTGTTAGCGCTGATCGCCATTACCCTGTCGGCAGTGATTGCGCTGTCGCCTTGCCGGCCCGTTGTTCGCCTGCTGGGTTTTTTGTATCGCCTGCCGCTGTTTATTCCTTTTATCGTCGTCGCTCAGATGATGCGCACTTTTCTCGCCAAAAATGGCCTGATGAACAATGCGCTGGTGGCGGCCGATCTGGTCAGGCCGCTGGAGACCCTCTCCTGGCTGGGATGGAAGGGAATTGTCATTACCTTTGTCTGGAAGCAGCTGGCCTTTGCTACGCTGTTGATCTGCGGAGCGATGGCGGCGCTGGAGCCGTCGCAGATCCTCGCCGCACGTAACCTTGGCGCCTCCCGGCCGCGGCTGCTGTTCGATATTATGCTGCCGCAGGTCCTGCCGACCATCGGCGTGGCGCTGGTGCTGTCGACGGTAACCATGATGTCGGTGCTGTCGGTACCGCTGATGATCGGCGTGGGGACGCCGACGATGCTGACCGTGGATATGGCGTTTCGCGTCAATTCCTATGGTGATTACGCGGTGGCGAATGCGCTTGGCGTGGTGTCGCTGGCGATCTGCGGCGCGCTGTCGTGGTTTTACCTGCGCCATAGCCTGCAGCAAAAAGGCGGTGAATGATGAAAGCGCTGAACCTTGCTTCCTCTCCGTCATGGTGGGTAAGAGGACGCCGTAAAGTGAACGCCAGCCCGGTGCTGCAGACCCTGCTGCTGCTGTTTATGCTGCTGGCGATGTTTGGCCCGCTTCTGAACCTGTTGATCTGGACCGTAGCGGAAAGCTGGTATTTTCCCCATTCGCTGCCCAGCCAGTGGGGCCTGAAGTACTGGTATCAGGTTTTCAATCCGTACAGCGATGTCTCCAGCTCGCTGTTAACCAGCATACTGATCGCCCTGCTGTCGGTGGGGGTCTGTTTGCTGATTTCCGTTCCCGCCGGCTATGCGCTTTCCCGGCGGAAAATGCCGCTGCGGGTGCTGTTTATGCTGCTGTTTCTCCTCCCGCAGGCCTTTCCCAACCTGACGGTATACATGAATATTGCTCGTCTGTTTTACCAGTGGGGCTTGAACGGAACTATCGCGGGGGTGGTGCTGGTGCATAGCGTCCATGGTCTGATGTACTCGGTGTGGGTCTGTGTGGCCGCGTTTTCAGCCATCGACCCGCTGCTGGCGCGGGCATCGCGTAACCTGGGCGCCGGACCGGTGTATACCTTCTGGCACATCGTGCTGCCGCAGGCGGCGCCAGGGATCGTTGCCGCCTGCATCTTTGTTTTTCTGGAGTCGTTGGATGAGTTTACCGGCTCCTTCTTCGTCGGGGCGCCGGATATCACTACGCTGCCGCTGCTGCTCTATAACGCCAGCATGTCGGGTAACTATCAGGTCTCGTCGATTACCGCGCTGATTTTGCTGGTGCCATCGCTGCTCTTTATGGTGGTGATCCATAAATTTATGCGTCCGGAGATGATGGCGAAATTGGGGAAATAAGAGCTGCAGAAAACGAAAAAGCTTCCCGTCGGGAAGCTTTTTAACCTCAGGTCATCATCATTGGCCATTCTGGCGGCGTCTGACTCATGACTTCAATCATCACATCTTTGATATTGCCCCAGATTTTGGCAATATCGAGCAGGGTGATGCCGAGCAAACCGGTGGCGAACCAGCAGGCGGCGGCAAGGCCGAGGCAGCTGCAGATCACCGCCAGACCGGCGTAATCGCTTTTGCGAAGCTGAATATTCAGTGAGCTGGCGAGAAACATGAGTACTGCGCTCACCAGGGGCCAGCGGAACAACACGACACTGGTAGTAATGGAAGCCATTAACCTATCCTCAAAGAAAGTCGGGGAGCCATGGACGACCTGGCGCGACTGACGATGGCATAGCGCTCTGGTCTCAACTGGCGTACTAGAGAGTGATGAAACGCCATTTCTGTTTCATCAACTTGTGTGAAATATATCACACTTGGCGCTTTCTTCACCAGTCAAAAAATGAGCTTTCGCTGCGTTTAATAGCAATGTTATTTGTGTGGATATTAGTGAGCAACCCCCGCTGATCTTATTTTCATTGCCTTGCTAATGATTATTATTCTGCGGGTTTTATTACCTGTTCTTGTTTATTACACGGAGAAACCGAGTCAGATACGCGTCTATTCTTAATCTTGGCGGAATATCTTCCGAATACCTGATAAATAAGTATTATTCTTCACCATCAGGGGTAAAGCTGACGCCCGTGAGGGCTGGCAGAAAATCTGCTGATGTCTATCGCAGTCGCGATTGCTAACGTGTTTGGTCTACCTTAATTAAGGCATATCGCATGGATGTAAGCGTAAATGGGTGACAGTGCGCCGCATAAGGCGCTAAGGCTCATCGGAACGGGTTTGGTTATTTTATTGCCAGTGGTACTGGCATTGTGGTTTGCCCAGCTGCGGGCGAAAGCCGAAACCATTGATCAATTACACTCATTTTCGCAGCTGGCGCTGCAAAAAACGGAAATGGTCATCCGCGAAGCGGATCAGGCCCGGGCGAAAGCCAGCCAGTATCGCGGGGAGCTATGCTCAGCGGACCATCAGCGTTATTTATTGCATATCGTTCGTGGCCTGCTGTATGTGGAAGATCTGATCTACGCTAACGGCCAGCGCTTTATCTGTTCAACGTCCGTTCATCAGCAAACCGGCTGGCGGATGCCGGCGGCCAATTACACCAAAAAGCCGGATGTCGCGATTTACTATTACCGGGACACGCCGTTTTATCCGGGCTTTGCCATGAATTATATGCAGAAGGGGCCCTATGTGGTGGTGGTCAATCCCTTCTCGTACAGCTCGGTAATCGCCAGCGATCGCGATTTAGCCTATGGCGTATTTGATACCAAAACCAACCTCTTTTTCTCGGTCAGTAACAATGTCGAGCCCGCGGAACTTCATGCGTTGATTCGCGAAGGCGATACCTTTTTTAATCAGAATGGCCGGGTGTATACGATAGCCCGCTCCGCTATCCGGCCGATCGCCGTCATTATGTCCACCTCGCGGGCCAGCTATTATCACAACTTTTGTGACCAGGCCAGCCTGACGCTGCCGCTGGGGATCATTTGCAGTATTTTACTGGTGCTGGTGTGGTCGCGCACCCGCCGGGAGTATCACTCGCCGCGCAATATGCTGCAGCGGGCTCTGAGCTGCCGCCAGCTGCGCCTGCACTACCAGCCGATTATCGATATTAAAAATAACCGCTGCGTCGGAGCGGAAGCGCTGCTGCGCTGGCCAGGGTTTGACGGCCCGGTGATGAACCCGGCGGAGTTTATTCCGCTGGCGGAAAATGAAGGCATGATTGCCCAGGTGACGGACTACGTGGTGGATGAGCTGTTTTACGAAATGGGCGAGTTTCTTGCCAGCCATCCGCAGCTGTACGTGGCGATCAATCTCTCTGCGTCGGATTTCCACTCGGCGCGGCTGATTTCACAGATCAGTGAGAAAGCGCGCAGCTATGCGGTCTGTATCGGACAGATCAAAATCGAAGTTACCGAGCGGGGGTTTATCGATGTGCCGAAGACCACGCCGGTGATCCAGGCGTTTCGCGAAGCGGGCTATGAAATTGCCATCGATGATTTCGGCACCGGCTACTCGAATCTGCATAATCTGCACGCCCTGAACGTCGATATCCTTAAAATCGATAAAACCTTCGTTGATACGCTGACCACCAACAACACCAGCCACCTCATTGCCGAGCACATCATCGAGATGGCGCGCGGGTTGCGTTTAAAGACTATCGCGGAAGGCGTGGAGACGCCGGAGCAGGTAAGCTGGCTCTACAAGCGCGGCGTGCAGTATTGCCAGGGCTGGCTGTTTGCGAAAGCGATGCCGGCGCGGGAATTTATGCAGTGGTTAGCCAATGCGCCCGCGCCCGTGAACGTGCCTCAGCCGCCGCGTCACGCGGAGATCTGATGGCGGTAGTCGCTGGGGGTGCGGTCAAACTCCCGGCGGAATACCCGCGAGAAGGTTTGCTGCGAGACATAGCCCAGATCCATAGCGATATCAAAGATCGGCCGCTGGGTGGTTCGCAACGCCTCCGCCGCCAGCAGCAGGCGGCGCTGACGAATATAATCCCCCAGCGTCTGATGCATCACGGTGCGGAACATCCGCTGCAGGTACCACTTCGAGTATCCTGACTTTCTGGCGACTACATCAATGTTAAGTGGTTGATCGATATGTTCATCAATCCATTCAATCAGTGTTTGAATAATATCCTGATGGGACATAAAGCGGCCTCTCTCAATTCTCGATTCGTCGTTTTGTCTGCGGGCGAGTATAATTCCTCAAGTTAACTTGAGGTAAAGCGCTTTATGGAAAAGAAATCACCCCGTATCAAAATGCTGCTGACGCCCGGGGAAGTGGCAAAACGAACCGGCGTGGCGGTCTCGGCCCTCCATTTTTATGAGAGTAAAGGGCTGATCCACAGCCAGCGGAATGCCGGCAATCAGCGGCGCTACCGGCGCGATGTCCTGCGCGCGGTGGCGATTATCAAAATTGCGCAACGTATCGGCATCCCGCTGGCCACCATCGGCGACGCGTTTGGCGTGCTGCCGGAAGGGCACAATCTCAGCGCAAAAGAGTGGAAAATGCTGTCATCACAGTGGCGCGAGGAGCTTGACCGGCGTATCCACACCCTGACGGCGCTGCGCGACCAGCTCGACGGCTGCATTGGCTGCGGCTGTTTATCGCGGCGCGATTGCCCGCTACGCAACCCGGGCGATAAGCTGGGGGAAGAGGGGACCGGCGCCCGGCTGCTGGAAGAGGAGTGATAAAACTAAAGCGCCACAACTGGGCGCTTTAGTTGTTTTCCGGTCTTGGTCTTTCGCATTATCTCGTTGGTTCACGAGAGGGTTTCCCCCGACGTCGACGTCCCTCAGTATTGCGCAATCTGTTGATGGAGGTTCCGGTTTGCGTCGACACTTTAACTATGGCATCTGCCGCCGTTTTTTCCTCACTATTTTGCCGAAATTTTCCCGGCAATCAGCGCCTGTTCCTATAGTTAATTTGAACAAACCACGGGAGAGGCCCATGCTGACGGTACATCATCTTAATCAGTCACGATCGCAACGCGTACTGTGGGCGCTGGAGGAGCTACAGCTGCCTTATCAGATAGTCCGCTATCAGCGGGAAAAGTCGATGCTGGCGCCAGCGGCATTGAAGAAAATCCACCCGCTGGGTAAATCGCCCGTGCTGGAAGACAACGGCTATGTGCTGGCGGAGTCCGGCGCGATCCTTGAGTATTTGCAGGAGAGTTGGGACAGCGATGGGCTGCTGAAGCCGCAGGGCACAGATGACAAACTGCAGTACCGCTTCTGGCTGCACTATGCCGAAGGTTCGCTGATGCCGCTGCTGTTAATGAAGCTGGTGTTCGCCAGCCTCGGCAGACCTCCGGTGCCCTTTGGCGTCCGCTCGCTGGGCTCGCTGCTGGGCAAAGGTATCCAGAAAGCGTGGCTCGATCCCCAACTGGCCACCCATGCGCGGTTCATTGACAACCATCTGGCCACGCGGCCATGGTTTGCCGGCGAGCAGCTGAGCATGGCCGATATCCAGATGAGCTTCCCGGTGATGGCGCTGTTGTCCCGCGGCGGCATGGATGATCTTCGCCATATCGAGGCCTGGCGACAGCGGGTGGAGCAGCGCCCGGCCTGGCAGCGGGCCATCGAGCGCGGCGGCCCCTTCACCTTACCCGGCGCCTGAGGTATCAGCGGATCCGATGACGCGGCTAAATGAAAGCAACTGACTAAAAAATTGTTAGCGGATTGCGCATGGACGATAACGTTTGCGCATCAGCTGGTTATTTTCTGTTCGTCATAAGCGAAATTTAGCGAAATACGATAAACATCGGTTGAAAAGGGTTATCTAAAGGCCGGATAATCGTTTGCCTTTCTGTTTTGCTCCCTCTTTTATCTGCTATCCAGGGGGAGGAGACAAGGTTGACACACCGTAGTGTATGCGTGGAGTTAAACGTTTGCTTTTTTGCAGCCCCCCTGGCGCTGCGATTCGGTACAAGGAGATCGCGTTTAACTGGCAGTGGAGGGTCCACCACGCATACCAACGAACAATAAAAATTTTCAGGGGAAGTTTTCTATGTCTACGCCTTCAGCGCGTACCGGCGGTTCATTAGACGCCTGGTTTAAAATTTCGGCGCGCGGCAGCACCGTGCGTCAGGAGATTGTTGCAGGTCTTACTACCTTTCTGGCGATGGTGTACTCCGTCATCGTGGTGCCGGGCATGCTCGGTAAAGCGGGCTTCCCGCCGGCCGCGGTATTTGTTTCCACCTGTCTGGTGGCGGGCGTTGGCTCGCTGGCGATGGGGCTATGGGCGAATCTGCCAATGGCCATCGGCTGCGCTATCTCGCTGACCGCCTTCACCGCCTTCAGCCTGGTGCTGGGGCAGCACATTAGTATTCCGGTGGCCCTCGGCGCAGTATTCCTGATGGGCGTCCTGTTTACGGTGATTTCGGCAACCGGCATCCGCAGCTGGATCTTGCGCAACCTGCCGCAGGGTGTGGCACACGGTACCGGGATCGGGATTGGCCTGTTTCTGCTGCTGATCGCTGCCAACGGCGTTGGTCTGGTGATCAAAAACCCGCTGGACGGTCTGCCGGTGGCGCTGGGCAAATTTGCCAGCTTCCCGGTGGTGATGTCGCTGATTGGCCTCGCGGTGATCATCGGTCTGGAAAAAATGAAAGTACCAGGCGGTATTCTGCTGACCATTATCGGCGTGTCGATTGTCGGCCTGATTTTCGATCCGAACGTCCATTTCTCCGGGATTTTCGCCATGCCATCCCTGAGCGATGATAAAGGCAACTCGCTGATCGGCAGCCTCGACATCATCGGCGCGCTGAACCCGGTCGTGCTGCCCAGCGTGCTGGCGCTGGTGATGACGGCGGTCTTTGACGCCACCGGTACTATCCGCGCGGTGGCCGGCCAGGCAAACCTGCTGGACAAAGACGGACAGATCATTAACGGCGGTAAAGCGCTGACCACCGACTCCCTGAGCAGCGTCTTCTCCGGTTTAGTCGGGGCGGCGCCAGCGGCGGTGTATATCGAATCGGCGGCGGGTACCGCGGCCGGCGGTAAAACCGGGCTGACCGCGGTGACGGTCGGTGTCCTGTTCCTGCTGATCCTGTTCCTCTCTCCGCTCTCGTATCTGGTACCACCTTACGCGACGGCACCGGCGCTGATGTACGTCGGCCTGCTGATGCTGAGCAACGTGGCGAAAATCGATTTCAACGACTTCGTCGACGCGATGGCCGGCCTGATCACCGCGGTGTTTATCGTGCTGACCTGTAACATCGTGACCGGCATTATGATCGGTTTCGCGACCCTGGTGATCGGCCGCCTGGTCTCCGGCGAGTGGCGTAAGCTGAACCTCGGCACGGTGATTATCGCGGTGGCGCTGGTGGTCTTCTACGCCGGCGGGTGGGCGATTTAAACCCTTTGTGCTCCTCACGGGCGGCTCAGGCCGCCCGTTTTATTTTTAAGCCACATCCTGTTTCCATTTGCGTTAATCTGGGTAGCGTATGATTCACAGGCAAGACGCCTCACAGGTATAAAAGAAAACGCAGCAAACAGGGAACACATGGAAATATTCTTTACCATCCTCATCATGACCCTTGTGGTCTCACTCTCCGGGGTAGTGACGCGCGTACTGCCCTTTCAGGTTCCACTCCCACTGATGCAAATCGCCATTGGCGCGCTTCTGGCGTGGCCGACCTTTGGTTTGCACGTTGAATTTGATCCAGAGCTGTTTCTGGTCCTGTTTATCCCGCCGCTGCTGTTCGCCGACGGCTGGAAAACGCCGACCCGCGAATTCATTGAGCACGGGCGCGAGATCCTTGGCCTGGCGCTGGCGCTGGTGGTCGTGACGGTGGTCGGCATCGGCTTTCTGATCTACTGGATTGTGCCGGGCATTCCGCTTATCCCGGCGTTCGCGCTGGCGGCCGTACTGTCGCCGACTGATGCCGTGGCGCTCTCGGGTATCGTCGGGGAAGGGCGGATACCGAAGAAAATCATGGGCATTCTGCAGGGGGAGGCGCTAATGAACGACGCCTCCGGCCTGGTCTCGCTCAAGTTTGCCGTCGCGGTGGCGATGGGCACCATGGTCTTTACCGTTGGCGGCGCCACCGTAGAATTTCTGAAGGTGGCGATTGGCGGCGTGCTGGCCGGGTTTGTGGTGAGCTGGTCGTATGGCCGCTCGATGCGCTTCCTCAGCCGCTGGGGCGGGGATGAACCCGCCACGCAGATTGTCCTGCTGTTCCTGCTGCCGTTTGCCTCCTATCTGATTGCCGAACATATCGGTGTCTCCGGCATCCTGGCGGCGGTAGCGGCGGGGATGACCATCACCCGTTCCGGCGTGATGCGCACCGCGCCCTTGGCCATGCGCCTGCGCGCCAACAGCACCTGGGCAATGTTGGAGTTTGTCTTCAACGGCATGGTCTTCCTGTTGTTGGGCCTGCAGCTGCCGGATATCCTCTCCAGTTCGCTGGTAGCGGCGGAGGCCGACCCCAACGTTGAGACCTGGATGCTGTTTACCGACATTATCCTGATCTATGCCGCGCTGATGCTGGTGCGTTTTGGCTGGCTGTGGTCGATGCGTAAGCTCAGTCAGCGCTTCCTGAAGAAGAAGCCGATGGAGTTTGGCTCCTGGACCACGCGCGAGCTGCTGATCTCCTCCGTTGCCGGGGTGCGCGGGGCGATTACCCTCGCCGGTGTGCTCTCCATTCCTCTGCTGCTGCCGGACGGGAATGTCTTTCCGGCGCGCTATGAGCTGATTTTCCTCGCCGCCGGGGTGATCCTGTTCTCGTTGTTCGTTGGGGTGATTGCGCTGCCGATCCTGCTGCGTCACATTGAATCGAGCGATAATGTGCAGCAGCGGAAAGAGGAGCGTCTGGCGCGCGCGGCGACGGCGGACGTGGCGATTGTGGCGATCCAGAAGATGGAAGAGCGGCTGGCGGCGGATACCAAAGAGAATATCGATACCCAGCTGCTGACCGAAGTCAGTTCGCGGGTGATCGGTAACCTGCGCCGGCGCGCCGATGGGCGTAACGACGTGGAAACCTCTATGCTCGAAGAGAGTCTGGAACGCCGCTTCCGCCTGGCGGCGCTGCGCTCTGAGCGCGGCGAGCTGTATCATCTGCGCGCCACCCGGCAGATCAGTAACGAGACGCTGCAGAAGCTGCTCCACGATCTCGACCTGCTGGAAGCGCTGTTAATCGAAGATCAATAACCTGTCATCCGGATAGCGCGACATTCATTCGGGCTACCGGCGAGACCGCAGTAAATGTGTAGCCCCGGTAAGCGTTAGCGCGACCGGGGGAAACCCGGGCAGCGGCGCAAGCGCCTGACCCGGGCTACCCCTTCCCTTGCGGAACGCGTTGTCACCAGGGAATTATTCCAGCCAGAACGCTTTGCTGCACGCCAGCCAGGCCTCAGCGCTGCGCGACATATATACGCCTTCCCGCCAAATCATCCCCAGCTCCCAGCGCAGCTCGCTTTGCAACGGGATCCAGCAAAAATTCTGCCGGTCGAGACGCTGGCAAATCGGCTCCGGCAGGATCGCCACGCCAATGCCGGCCTGCACCATGGCGGCGAGAAAATCCCACTGGCCGCTGCGCACCGCGATACGTGGCTTCACGTCATGCTCGGCAAACAGCCGCATCAGCTGCTGGCTAAGGGCAAATTCCTCGTTGTAGATAACCAGCGGATGCGACGCCAGCTCGGCCGGCGAGAGCGAGGTTTTACCTTCCCACTCCGCGGTTCTTGGCGTCAGGACGCACAGCGGGTGATTGAACAACGGCAGAATGGTGAGGCTGCTATCCTCCTCGACAGGCAGGGCGGTCATCGCCATATCAAGTTCGCCATTGCTGACCGCCTGCTGGACCGTCAGGCCGCCAAACTCGGCGATCTTCAGCTCGACGCCCGGATAGCGCTGGCGGAAGCGACTGATCGGCTCGGCCATCAGCATCCCGACCATCGGCGGAATGCCAAGCCGCAGCACCCCTTTATGCAGGTGGTTGATATCGCTCAGCTCTGACTCCAGCTGGCTGAACTCGCCCAAGATCGCCTGGCCGCGTTCAAAAACGACGCGCCCGGTATCGGTGAGCAGTAGTTTGCGGCCGTCGCGGATCAACAGCGTGCAGTTCAGCTCATCTTCGAGATTCTTGAGCATCTTGCTGATGGTGGGCTGTGTGACAAACAGCTTTTCCGCCGCGCGAGTAAAACTCTGCTGACGAACCACTTCAACGAAATAGCGCAGCGTTCGGATATCCATAATTATTCCCTGAGACTATACCTGCGATGATTTTAATTCATTTCTGTCCGCTTCGGCGGCTCTCTATACTGCTCGCCTGACTTCTTTTTTTCAGGACTATCGCACATGGCCTTCGCGCCAGCTCGCGTTGCCCCCGCCGTGGCGCAACGACTTCAGATCCCGGTACAGGTACTTCTCTACGTCGGGTTATTCATCTTCGCACAATATCTGGTGAACAGGTGGCAGGTACCGCTGCCGGCTAACCTGGTCGGCATGGTGATGCTCCTGCTGCTGATCGTCTGCCGGGTGATACCGGTAAGCTGGGTGCGCGCCGGCGCCCGCTGGCTGCTGGCGGAGATGCTGCTGTTTTTCGTCCCGGCGGTGGTCGCGGTGGTGAACTACGCCCAGCTGTTGATGGTCGATGGTTGGCGGATATTTCTGGTGATTGCCTTAAGCACGCTGATGGTGCTCGGCGCCACCGCCTGGGTCGTTGACAAGGTCTATCGTTACGAAGTGGGCAGGTTAAAAAAATGAGCGATGCCGTGCTGAGTATCCTGTGCCTGGTGGCGACGCTGGTCCTCTATTACGCCAACAAAAAACTGTATCGACGTTTTCATAAACTCCCTCTGATGCCGCTGGTGTTCACGCCGATCCTGCTGGTGCTGATTCTGGTGGTAGGCCATATCTCTTATCAGAGCTATATGGGAGAGACCCACTGGCTGCTGTGGCTGCTGGGCCCGGCGACCATCGCCTTTGCCGTTCCGGTGTATGAAAATGTCGCGGTGATTAAACGCCACTGGATGTCGCTCAGCGCCGGGGTGGTGACGGCGGTAGTGGTGGCTGTCACCAGTTCCGTATGGCTGGCGCGCGGGTTTATGTTGTCTGATGAAATTCAGCGTAGCCTGGCGGTGCGCTCGGTGACCACGCCCTTTGCGCTGGCGGCGGCGAAACCGCTCGGCGGTCAACCCGATCTGGTGGCGCTGTTTGTGGTGATCACCGGCGTGTTTGGCATGGCGGTGGGAGATATGCTGTTCTTACGTCTTGCTATCCGGGAGGGGATGGCGAAAGGAGCCGGGTTCGGCGCGGCTTCCCATGGTGCGGGAACGGCGCGCTCGTATGAGCTGGGCCAGCAGGAGGGCGTGGTGGCCAGCCTGGTGATGATGCTGTCAGGCGTAGTGGTGGTGCTGGCTGCGCCGGTCGTCCGCTGGCTGCTGTTTTAACATTATCGCCAGAGTGAATGTTAATAAATATTGAGGAGAGGAATAGCTATCGGCTATTCCCTGTTTTTGTTATTGATGTATTTAACGGTTCATCATAAAAGATTAAGCCAATTCTTATATCAGCACTGACTTTGTAACTAAATGTTTCTCTGCATGCCCGTATTTAATTATGGGGTAAATATTATATAAATATCCAATTATCTTTGCGAATTTTATAACTTTATAACTATTTGATTTTTATGGTTTTGAGTATGGCCACTCATGCGTTGCGATGTTATGTCGCAAAAAATCAATTTTTACATTAATAATTGAGTTCTTACCTCATGCTAGTTATTATTTTTACGCGAGCTTGTATTATTGAATGGATTCAAATGCTGGTCGTTTATTTATGAATAATATTAATTGTCATAAACCATATGTCATGTAAATACATGCATGACGCCGCGCTGCTTGAATTTCATTCTCTAATATCGCTGCATAAAGCAATTGACGGACTGATTGTCGTTTATAATGGATATGGGAATAAATATGAAGATGAGTAAAAAATTTCTGGCGGGTGCCCTGATTTTCTCTGCCTGCAGCGCGCTGTCTACCGTTGCGCAGGCTGATAACACCATTACCTTTAATGGTATTGTTTCCGATACCACCTGTACGGCGACCATTGATGGCGGTGTAACGGCTATTGATATGGGCACCACCTCAGTGGCGGATCTGAAAGCGTATACCTTCGGCGCTGCCAAGAACTTCTCCTTTAGCTTAGCTGATTGCCCGACCGCGGAAGAAGGTGGCAACAGTATCGCCCGCGTCACTTTTGGCGGTGTTTCCGATACCGCGAACAGCGATTATTTTAAAAACCAGGCAACTGATGAGCCGGCAACCGGCGTCGCTGTGGCCCTTTTCGACGAAGCGGGCAATGTGATGAAGAATAACGAAGAGGGTTCTGATGTTGATATCTCTTCGGGTGCAGCAACCATTCCGTTCACCGTTAAAATGGTGAAATCGGGTGATGCCGATCCGACGAAAGGTACCGTTCAGACAACCGTGACTTATAACGTGACCTATCATTAATTCGGCTTCTTGTTGAATGGAGAAAGGGGAATCGCCTGCTATTCCCCTTAAATTAAACATATGAGATATCCTTTTTTTGCGATCGGTTTATTGCTGTCTTCTTCCTTCGCGCAGGCCAGCGTGGTCGTTGGCGGTACGCGTCTGGTTTTTGATGGTACGAAAAATAACGCTGTAATAACGGTTGAAAATAAAGATCAGAACAGCAATATCGTTCAGTCCTGGCTCTCGGTGGTTGATGCAGCCTCACCCGCCAAAGACGCATTTATTATTACGCCGCCGCTGTTTCGTCTCAAAGCCGGGGAGAAAGGATTTGTCCGCGTAGTTCGATCAGGAAAGAAATTACCCGACGATCGCGAGTCGATGTTTTGGCTCAATATTAAAGGGATCCCGGCAACAGAGTATGTACCTGATAAGAATGTCGTACAGTTTGCGATTAATTCGAAAATAAAATTGATTTATCGACCCGCTGCGTTAAAAGGTAATACACCGGAAGCGTACGCTGAAAAATTACAGTGGGGGAAAGAGGGGACGTCGGTGACGGTAAAAAATAACTCACCGCTGTATATGAATTTCTCACAGGTTAGCCTTAACGGTAAAAATATTTCTGGTGCATGGTTTGCAGCCCCGTTTTCGACTTTAAAAATACCCGTCAGGAGTAACCTGTCCTCGGCAGGAAAAAAAGAAATCACATGGAGCGTGATTAATGATTATGGTATGTCAGGGAAGAAATATACCGCTCTTATTCAGTAGCATTGAGCCGCTATTTCCAACTAAAAGTCTCTGCGTCGCTATTTTTCTGTGCCTGAGTACCCTACCTACTTGCGCTGAGGCCGGCGAATATTTCAACCCAAACCTACTCGAAGTCACCGCTAATAGTGCGACTTCAGTTGATCTGTCTTATTTTTCGCAAGATGGCGTACCGCCGGGTACTTATTACCTGGATGTTTTCATCAATGATAAGTATGTCGGTTCTGAATCGCTCCTGTTTCAGGTAAATAACCCTGACGCTGGTGCAAACGCAACGGTGACTCCCTGTCTTTCTACGGAGTTTCTTCATTCATGGCTCATCAATACCGCCGCCTATCCGAAGCTGTTCGAGGCAGGAAAAACCTGTGCTCAGCTGTCGGCGATCCCGGGCGTGACGTTTACGGTTTCACTTGCCCAACAGCGGATAGATTTTACCGTCCCACAAGCCGCCATGCTGAACCGCCCCAGGGACTATGTGCCGGAGAGCCAGTGGCAGCAGGGGATTAACGCCGGTATTCTCAACTACAGCATTTCCGGGCAGCGTAATGCGCCGCGGCATAACGGCGCCACTATCGACAGTCAGTTCGTCAGCCTGCAGCCAGGGCTGAATCTGGGACCATGGCGCCTGCGCAACTACAGCACCTATAGCCACAGCGATAACAACAGCCGCTGGGAGTCGGTTTACTCCTATCTTGCCCGCGATATTCACACCCTACGCAGCCAGCTGGTGGTCGGTAATACGTATACCTCTTCCGGCATTTTCGACAGTTTGAGTTTTACCGGTCTGCAACTCAGTTCGGACAAAGAGATGCTGCCGGATAGCCTGCATGGCTTTGCGCCGACGATTCGAGGGATCGCGCGCACCACCGCGGAGGTCTCGGTTTATCAGAATGGTTACAGCATTTATAAAACCACCGTCGCTCCCGGCGCCTTTGAAATTAACGATCTGTACGCCACCGGCAGCGCCGGCGATCTGTACGTCAAAGTTAAAGAGTCTGACGGCAGCGAGCAAAACTTTGTGGTGCCTTTCGCGTCGCTGGCGATCCTGCAACGTGAGGGCCAGCTGGACTATGCGCTGAGCAGCGGCAGGACGCGATCGGGTAGCTCCGACGATAAAGAATATAACTTTATTCAGTCTTCCCTGGCCTATGGCGCCACCAGCAACATCACTTTTTATACTGGTTTCCAGCAGGCGGAAGATAAATACACCAACCTGTTGTTAGGCGCTGGCTTTAACCTCGGTACTATCGGTGCGCTGTCGTTTGATGGCTCTCAGTCGTGGGCCGACGTGAAAACCAGCGATACGGCCTCGTCAACCAGTAAAGAGCAAGGGCAATCGTATCGCGTCCGCTTCAGTAAAAGCTTTCTGCAGACGGGCACCAGCTTTTCCGTGGCCGGTTATCGCTACTCCACCTCGGGATATTATTCGTTTCAGGACTTTGTCGATAACTCTTCCACACAGCGCGACTGCTGTACGCAGAGCGGCAGAACGAAAGGCCGGTTTGACGCATCGTTGTCGCAGACGCTGTTTGGCTATGGTTCGCTCTCGCTTTCGTTGGTCAATGAGACCTACTGGGACAGTTCGCGTATGGAATCGGTGGGCGTGGGCTATAGCGGGTCGATTGGCAAGGCCTCCTACTTTATTAACTATTCCTATAACCGCAATGTGCAAAGCATCGATGACAGCGACAATAACCGGCCGGCCAGCGATACCGTCATCTCCCTGACGTTAAGTATTCCGCTTGGCGAGACGCTCTCGGCAAATTACACCATGAACCATGGTCGACATAACGATACCACGCACAGCGTGGGGCTCAACGGCTCGGCGTTTGAGGATCGTTCCCTGAACTGGAGCGTACTGGAAGGGTACAACACGCAGGATAAAAGCACCTCCGGCAACCTCAGCGTCAACTACCAGGGCTCGAAAGGGGATGTAGCTGGCGGCTATGGCTACGACCGCTACAGCAATCACTACAACTATTCGCTGCGCGGGGGCATGGTCGCCCATGCGGGCGGACTCACGCTATCACGCTTTCTGGGCGAGAGTTCTGCGCTGGTCGAAACGCCTGGCGTCAGCGATGTGACAGTGCGCGGTCAGACAAACGTGACGACGGATGCCGCCGGATATGCGGTGGTGCCTTACGTCCGTCCGTACCATCGTAACAGCCTGGCGCTGGATGAACAGGAAATACCTGGCGCTGAAGTGGATAACGTCGCCAGAACGGTGGTTCCGACGCGCAATGCGATCGTCAAAGTGAAGTACGACACGCGAATTGGCTATAAGGCGATGCTCACCCTGCGTACCCGCAATGGCGTGGTGCCTTTCGGCGCGCTGGTGACCCTCGATAATGATCACGGTAGCGCGTCGCGCAGCAATATCGTTGGCGATGAGGGGCAGGTGTATCTAACGGGGCTGCAGAAAAAAGGCCAGCTGTTAGCGCGCTGGGGGGAGAAAAGCAGTGAGCAGTGCACCGTTCATTATGACTTCTCCGGCATGGCCCTTGGCGACGATATTCTGTTCTATCAGGCCGAATGTCGGTAATGGATGCAGGTTTTCAACATGGAAGAGGGGCTGATATGAATATGCGAGACGGCAGCACAAGGGGCCTCCTGGTGGCCATTTTGCTGCTCTCCCTTCCGGCGCTGGCTTATGAGGGCAGCAGCACGGTCAATTTTAACGTCACGGGCACCATCGAAGCGCCTTCCTGTGAGGTGGCCGTGGAGCCGTCGAACAGTATCGATTTAGGCACCGTCTCCTCGCAGACGTTCTCCGGACATGCCGGGGCGAGCGGCGCCAGCGTGCCGGTTAAGCTGGTCTTTTCCAGCTGTTCCGCCGATGCGTCGGCGGTGACCATCGCGTTTAGCGGCACCAGCTTCGATAGCACCCACGCTTCAATCTATAAAAACTTCCAGACTGGCAGCAACGGTGCCAGCGGCGTCGGTTTGCAGCTGCAGAGCATGGCCGACCAGCAGCCCCTTGGCCCCGGCGACCAGTATCTCTATACCTTTGGGGACGATGCGGATATCCATACCTTTAATATGGTGGCACGTATGTTTTCGCCTTATGGCCAGGTAAGGTCCGGGATGGTCGGGTTTACCGCCACGTTCGATGTGGCCTACAAATAACGTTTCGACAGGGATGGGTATGAAAAAACTGATCTTATTGCTCATATTGGCACTGTGTCCCGTCTATAGCTGGGCGGCCTGCACGGGAACCAACTATGGCGATGTCTCGATGACCAACCTGCCGGAAAAGATCCTGGTCAATGCCGGGAGCTATACCGCAGGGACGGTACTGTATGACTCGGGGAAGATTACGCGCTCGCAAACGGAATTGCTTAACTGTGAGGGGAGCACCTACGCGGTTTTTGCCTGGTCCTCGAACAATGCCGGGGCACTGATAGGGGATAATATCTATGCCACCTCGGTGCAGGGGATCGGTATCCGCGTCAAGGTGTGGCTCAATATCAGCGGTGAATATGGCGATGACACCGATGATTTCAGCCCCGACTCGCAGGTGCATTATATTGGTGATGTGAATTATTACCTCGGAAAGCCGACAGGTCTTTTCGACTCTTTCGCGTCGACTCATTATACCCCAGCGTATCAGCTGCAGCTGGTGGCCACCGGCGGCGCCATCGCCAGCAAGAGTCAATTATCGTTCAGCGACCCGGTGGCCACGGTATCGGCCAAGGATAAAAAGGGGACCATCGCTATTTCACAACTGCACATCAGCGGCACCACCAGCATCCAGCTAATCCCGATGGGGTGTATTGTCGGTAGCAATAATCTCAGTTTTTCCATGGGCAGCATCAATGCCAGTGAGTTTAATACCGCGACGAAGGTGGGTAGCGCGCGGCAGTCTCTGAGCCTCTCCTGCGAGCCGGGAACTAACGTTTCGATGCGTGTGGCGGCTGCTTCTGCAAGCGGGGATAACCCTGACAATACGGTGATGGCCCTCACGGCGGAACAGAATGCCGCCACTGGCGTGGGAGTGCAGTTAAATTTGAATGGCAAAGCACTGCCGTTAAATACCGATATCAGCCTCTATACTTCGAGCCGCGCGACGGTGACCAACAGCGGCGCGGATGCCAGCTACAGCTATTTCACCAACCCCGACAGCCCCGGAGGCGCAGCGGCCATGCAGACGCTCGCCTTATCCACTAACTATTACAGGACGGGGAGCGCGGTGACCGCGGGGACAGCCAACGCCACCGGGGTGATCACCTTTACTTATAACTGAGGGGGAGAATCCCTTCCCCGAACGATGCCGGGGAAGGGAGAGGACAATTAATGCGCCTGGCCGCGTTCGATACCGATCCCGGTTTGTGAACGGATAAACTGGGCGCGGAACTGCTCGCGCTCGCGCATCCCTTCCGGTGAGTTATCGGTGGCGGAGAAGACCCAGATGCCAATGAACGCGATGGCAATGGAGAACAGCGCCGGATATTCATACGGGAACAGCGCTTTCTCATGGCCGAGGATCTGCACCCAAATGGTAGGGCCGAGGATCATCAGAATGACCGCAGTCAGCAGGCCCAGCCAGCCGCCGACCATCGCGCCGCGGGTGGTCAGCTTCGACCAGTACATCGACAGCAGAATAATCGGGAAGTTACAGCTGGCGGCGATGGAGAAGGCCAGGCCGACCATGAAAGCAATATTCTGATTTTCAAACAGAATACCCAGCAGAATGGCCACCACCCCAAGGATCAGCACGGTGATCTTGGAGACCTTCAGCTCCTGACGCTCGGTCGCGCCCTTGCGGAAGACGTTGGCGTACAGGTCGTGCGACACCGCTGACGCGCCGGCGAGGGTCAGGCCCGCCACCACCGCCAGGATAGTGGCGAAGGCTACCGCAGAGATAAACCCGAGGAACAGGTTGCCGCCAACCGCATCCGCCAGGTGCACCGCCGCCATGTTATTGCCGCCGATAAGCTGTCCGGCCGCGTCTTTAAACGCCGGGTTCGCGCCGACCAGCATGATGGCGCCGAAGCCGATGATAAAGGTCAGGATATAGAAATAGCCCATAAAACCGGTGGCGTAGAAGACGCTTTTACGCGCTTCTTTGGCGTCGCTCACGGTAAAGAAACGCATCAGGATATGCGGCAGGCCGGCGGTACCAAACATCAGACCGAGGCCAAGGGAGAGCGCGGATATCGGATCTTTCACCAGCCCGCCTGGGCTCATAATCGCCGCGCCTTTCGGGTGGACGGCCATCGCTTCGGTAAACAGATTATTGAAGCTGAAGCCGACGTGCTTCATCACCATAAAGGCCATAAAGCTGGCGCCGAACAGCAGCAGAACCGCTTTGATAATCTGCACCCAGGTGGTCGCCAGCATGCCGCCGAACAGGACATAGAGCACCATCAGGACGCCCACCAGCACCACCGCAACGTGATAGTTAAGGCCGAACAGCAGCTGGATCAGCTTGCCGGCGCCAACCATTTGGGCGATCAGATAGAGGGCCACCACCACCAGCGAGCCGCAGGCGGAGAGGGTGCGGATCGGTCCCTGTTTGAGACGATAGGACGCCACGTCGGCAAAGGTGTAGCGGCCAAGGTTGCGCAGACGTTCGGCAATCAGAAACAGGATAATCGGCCAGCCGACAAGGAAGCCCAGCGAGTAGATCAGACCGTCGTAACCGGAGGTATACACCAGCGCGGAGATACCAAGGAACGACGCTGCCGACATAAAGTCGCCGGCAATCGCCAGCCCGTTCTGGAAACCGGTGATATTGCCGCCGGCGGTGTAGTAATCGCTGCGCGAACGCACCCGTTTTGACGCCCAGTAAGTGATGTACAGGGTCAGGGCGACGAAAATCAGGAACATGACAATCGCTTGCCAGTTGGTCGGCTGGCGCTGTACCGCGCCGGTAATGGCGTCTGCGGCCTGAACGCCGAGGGGCAGCAGCGTGGCGGCGAGCGCCGTCAGGACTCTCTTGATCATGCTTTTACCTCGTTGAGAACGCTCTTGGTCAAACGGTCAAATTCACCGTTGGCCCGCCAGACATAAATACCGGTGAGAACAAACGAAATGACGATCACCCCGATGCCCAGCGGGATCCCGCGGGTGACGCTGGTCCCGGCGTGCAGCGGCGTGCCGAGCCAGCCTGGCGCGAAGGCGATAAGCAGAATAAAGCCCACATAGATCACTAACATAATCACTGACAGAATGGCGGCAAACCGTTGCCGTGATGCTACCAGCTCCCTGAAATGCGCACTATTTTCTATCCGCTGACAAAGTTGTTCATTCATCTTAGCGTCTCCAGAGGTCTCCCTTTCGTCATCCACGCAGCGGACGCTGGCGACAGCAACCCCTCCGGCGTTAAAGGCCGGGATACGGTTCGCTGACGGCGTTCCTGCGAGTGAAATCCTGGGGGAGGGACTTATTTTTATCCTCTCCCCGGTGGGGGAGAGGGTGTAGGGAATCGGTCCTTACTTAAGAAGGCATGGTAATGGCCTGCTTCTCTTCGAGCAGTTTTTCCACTACGCCAGGATCGGCGAGCGTCGAGGTATCGCCGAGGTTGCTGGTGTCGCCCGCGGCGATCTTGCGCAGAATGCGGCGCATGATTTTGCCCGAGCGGGTTTTTGGCAACGAATCGGTCCAGTGCAGAACATCCGGCGTCGCCAGCGGGCCAATCTCTTTACGCACCCAGTTACGTACTTCCGCATACAGCTCCGGCGTCGGTTCTTCACCGTGATTGAGCGTCACGTAGGCGTAGATAGCCTGGCCCTTGATGTTGTGCGGAATACCGACCACTGCCGCTTCGGCGATTTTCGGGTGCGACACCAGCGCCGATTCGATCTCGGCAGTACCCAGACGGTGGCCGGAGACGTTCAGTACGTCATCCACGCGGCCGGTGATCCAGTAATAGCCATCTTCATCTCGGCGCGCGCCGTCGCCGCTAAAGTACATATTTTTGAAGGTGGAGAAGTAGGTTTGCTCAAAGCGCTCATGATCCCCGAACAGGGTACGCGCCTGGCCGGGCCAGGAGTCGGCGATGGCAAGATTGCCCTCGGTGGCGCCATCCAGCGGCAGCCCTTCGTTATCCACCAGCACCGGCTGAACGCCGAAGAACGGGCGGGTAGCGGAGCCAGCCTTCAGCTCAATCGCCCCCGGCAGCGGGGTGATCATAAAGCCGCCGGTTTCGGTCTGCCACCAGGTGTCCATCACCGGGCACTTCTCGTTACCGATCTTCTTCCAGTACCACTCCCAGGCTTCCGGGTTAATGGGTTCGCCGACCGAGCCGAGAATGCGCAGCGAGGAGCGGTCTGTGCCTTCGATAGCCTTGTCGCCTTCCGCCATCAGGGCACGGATCGCCGTCGGAGCGGTATACAGAATGCTGACCTTATGCTTATCGACGACCTGGCACATACGCGCCGGGGTTGGCCAGTTCGGCACCCCTTCGAACATCAGAGTGGTGGCGCCGCAGGCCAGCGGGCCGTACAGCAGATAGCTGTGGCCGGTGACCCAGCCGACATCGGCGGTGCACCAGTAAATATCGCCCGGGTGGTAATCGAAAACGTATTTAAAGGTGGTGGCCGCGTAGACCAGATAGCCGCCGGTGGTGTGCAACACCCCTTTCGGTTTACCGGTGGAGCCAGAGGTATAGAGGATGAACAGCGGATCTTCGGCGTTCATCTCGACGGGGCGGTGTTCGGCGCTGGCGTTCGCCATCAGATCGCTCCACCACAGATCGCGGCCTTCCTGCCAGTCGATTTTACCGCCGGTACGTTTCAGGACCACGACGTGTTCAATGCTGTTTACGTTCGGGTTTTTCAGCGCGTCATCGACGTTTTTCTTCAGCGGGATGGCGCGACCGGCGCGCAGCCCTTCATCCGCGGTGATCACCAGGCGCGAGCTGGAGTCGATAATGCGTCCGGCCACTGCCTCCGGCGAGAAGCCACCGAAAATCACCGAGTGGATGGCGCCGATGCGGGCGCAGGCCAGCATCGCCACCGCGGCTTCCGGCACCATCGGCATATAGATGGCGACCACGTCGCCTTTTTTAATCCCGAGGCCGAGCAGCACATTGGCGAAGCGGCACACGTCCGCATGCAGTTCACGGTAGGTGATGTGCTTGCTCTGGCTGGCGTCGTCGCCTTCCCAGATGATGGCGGTTTGATCGCCGCGCTCGGCGAGGTGGCGGTCGAGGCAGTTGGCGGCGAGGTTCAGGGTGCCGTCTTCATACCATTTGATGGAAATGTTACCTGGCGCGAAGGAGGTATTCTTCACGCGGGTGTAGGGGCGCATCCAGTCAAGGATTTTCCCCTGCTCGCCCCAGAATGTATCAGGGTCGGTTATGGATTGTTGATACTGCGCCTTGTACTGATCCGGGTTAATCAGGCAACGTTCCGCAATGTTAGCGGGAATAGGGTGTTTGTGTATTTGGCTCATGGCTTTTTTTCTCCTTTGAACTTGTTAAATATATGTCAAACAAACGTTAAGAGTAGGGGTTTTGACAGCTTTGTTTGTTAATTGGGGGGCAGATCACGCAATGATTCAACTGAGTGAAATTTCGTCAAATGAAACTTTGAAGTGAAATAATTACGCAAATGAATTTATAGAAATGGATGGTGTGAAATATTTTTTATTACAAATACTTATGCAAGGTAACTGGGGGAAATTCGCTGCTTTATGCAGAAAAGCAGAGGAAAGCCCTGTTCTTAAAGGCTTGCGCAGCATGCCGTGCAAATGATACTGATATTGCGCGTTAAATAACCCCACAAAGCAACGCAACACAATTCATACCCCCTGCAGTGGGTACCATGACGAAAAGGAATGGTGCCTTTCATTGAGGAAGTCAGTAGTGAAGAAAACAAAAAAAGTCAGTCTGGCCTGGCAAATTTTGCTAGCCCTGGTGCTGGGTATCCTTCTGGGCAGTTATCTGCATTACCACGCCGAAAGTCGCGATTGGTTGATTAGCAATTTGCTGACACCGGCGGGCGATATCTTTATCCATCTGATTAAAATGATCGTGGTCCCGATTGTTATTTCGACCCTGGTGGTCGGGATTGCCGGCGTGGGCGATGCCAAACAGTTAGGCCGGATCGGCGCCAAAACGATTATCTATTTCGAAGTGATCACCACGGTGGCGATCGTGCTGGGTATCACCCTGGCCAACGTCTTTCAGCCGGGAACGGGCATTGATATGTCGCAGCTGGCGGCGGTTGATATTTCGAAATACCAGAATACCACCGCTGAGGTGCAGAGCCATGCGCATGGCCTGATGGGCACCATCCTGTCGCTGGTGCCAACCAACATCGTGGCGTCGATGGCGAAAGGCGATATGCTGCCGATTATTTTCTTCTCGGTGCTGTTTGGTCTGGGGCTCTCCTCGCTGCCGGCGACGCACCGTGAACCGCTGGTGACGGTCTTCCGCTCCATCTCCGAAACCATGTTCAAAGTCACCCATATGGTGATGCGCTATGCGCCGATCGGGGTGTTCGCCCTGATTTCAGTGACCGTCGCCACCTTCGGGTTCGCCTCGCTGTGGCCGTTGGCCAAGCTGGTGCTGCTGGTTTACTTCGCGATCCTGTTTTTCGCGCTGGTGGTGCTGGGGATTGTCGCCCGCCTGTGCGGCCTGAGCATCTGGATCCTGATCCGCATCCTAAAAGATGAGCTGATTCTGGCTTACTCCACCGCCAGCTCCGAGAGTGTGCTGCCGCGAATTATCGAGAAAATGGAAGCCTATGGCGCGCCGGCGTCGATCACCAGCTTCGTGGTGCCGACCGGCTACTCCTTTAACCTCGATGGCTCAACGCTGTATCAGAGCATTGCGGCGATCTTTATCGCCCAGCTCTACGGCATCGACCTCTCCATCTGGCAGGAGATCACCCTGGTGCTGACCCTGATGGTGACCTCGAAGGGGATCGCCGGCGTGCCGGGCGTCTCCTTTGTCGTGCTGCTGGCCACCCTGGGCAGCGTCGGGATCCCGCTGGAAGGTCTCGCCTTTATCGCCGGCGTTGACCGTATCCTCGACATGGCGCGTACCGCGCTGAACGTGGTGGGCAATGCGCTGGCGGTGCTGGTTATCGCCAAGTGGGAGCATAAGTTCGACCGTAAAAAAGCGCTGGCGTATGAACGCGAAGTGCTGGGCAAGTTTGATAAAACCGCCCAATAAAACACAAAGCCCGGCGCGAGCGCCGGGCTTTTTCTTATCCTTTACTGATCCTGTCAAACTCTTCGCAGCCGGTATCAAATCCCTCAAGACAGCTAACGTTCAGCCAGTGCAGCGCCTTCTGCTTATTCGGTTCGATAAAGCCTTTCTCCCCCTGCTGGAACATCATCCCGGCCCAGTATTCGGCATAGCCGGTCCGCGAGAGCGCTGAGCTGCCTTTGAAGTATTCGCTCGCTTTCACATCATCTTCCGGGCCGTGCACACCGCTGGCGTAGATCAGCCCGAGCAGCATCTGGGCGTCTACCGCCGCATCGCTTTCGCTGTCCTGGGCGGCATCCTGCAGGAGCGTGATGGCGTGCGCCACGTCGGTGGGACCGGCCTGACGGTTCACCAGCACCCGCGCGAGGACGATTTCCCCGGATTTACTGCCGGCCTTAACGGCTTTTTCCGCCAGCTGGCGGGCCTGCGGATAGTCCGCCTGCTGCGGATTGCGAATTTTGAGCTGCGCCAGCAGGGCCAGCGCGTCACCATCGCCTTGCGCCGCTGCTTTCTGGGCCCAGAATTCGGCTTTCTGATAATCGCCGGAGCTGACCCAGGTATCCGCAAGGTAATATTGCGCGCGACGATCGCCGGCTTCCGCCTGCTGTTGATACTGACTGCCGGGTTCGGTGGCCACCGCTGCGCCGCTGGTGAAAACCAGTAAAAATAAAAAGAGGTATTTCATTTGTATTTATTATCAGCAAGGAACATAGCGCGCAGTATAAAGGGAGGCGAAAAAGAAGAAAATGGCGGGAATTAGCGGGGTGAATACCCGGATAGCGGCGCGTAGCGCCTTATCCGGGCTACGGTTCGGTATTCGGTTGGTAGCCCCGGTAAGCGTAAGCGCCACCGGGGAGGGTTCCCGGATATCGGGTATGGCCGTCGAACCTTAACCCATCGCGCTTTCGCGCAGGCGGGATTTCAGCTTGTTGTACTCGTCGATCACGTACTGTTCCGCCGCGCGCTGATCGGCAATCCGCTCAACGTTGACCGCGCAGTACTTGTACTCCGGCGTTTTGGTTATTGGGCTCAGGTTCTCCGACACCAGCTCGTTACAGGCGCCAATCCACCACTGGTAGGTCATATACACCGCGCCTTTATTCGGCCGGTCGCTGACCTGCGCGCGGGTGATGATCCGACCCTTGCGCGAATTCACCCACACCAGCGCTTCATCCTCAATGCCTAACCGTTCGGCGTCGGCGGTGTTGATTTGCGCATAGCCAGGCTCATCCGCCAGCGCCGCCAGCGCCGCGCAGTTACCGGTCATTGAACGGCACGAGTAGTGGCCGACTTCGCGCACCGTCGACAGCACCATCGGGTACTCGTCGGTGAGCTTATCGATCGGCGCGACCCAGTCGCAGGTGAAGAACTGCGCCAGCCCGTTCGGGGTATCGAACTTCTCTTTAAACAGATACGACGTCCCCTGATCGGCGTCGGACTCATCGCGGCACGGCCACATCACATAGCCGAGCTCACCCATTTTCTCGTAGGTGGCGCCGTAGAAGTCCGGGCACAAATGCCGCAACTCGTCCCAGATCTCCTGGGTGTTGTTGTAGTGCATCGGATAACCCATCCGGGTAGCGATTTCGCTGATGATCTGCCAGTCGGTTTTCAGATCCCACTTCGGCTCCACGGCTTTAAAGAAGCGTTGGAAGCCGCGGTCCGCTGCGGTGTACACGCCTTCGTGCTCGCCCCACGACGTGGACGGCAGGATGACGTCGGCCGCGGAGGCGGTTTTGGTCATGAAAATGTCCTGGACGATCACCAGTTCCAGATCGTCGAACGCTTTGCGCACCGCTGACAGTTCAGCATCGGTCTGCAGCGGATCTTCACCCATAATGTACGCCGCCCGCACTTCACCGTGCGCCGCGCGGTGCGGCAGCTCGCTGATGCGATAGCCGGTATGCGCCGGCAGGCTGTCGACGCCCCAGGCTTTGGCGAACTTCTCGCGGTTTTCCGGGAACTTAACGTACTGGTAGCCTGGATAGGTATCCGGCAGCGCACCCATATCGCAGGCGCCCTGGACGTTGTTCTGGCCACGCACCGGGTTGACGCCGACGCTCGGTTTGCCGAGGTTGCCGGTGAGGATCGCCAGGCTGGTCAGGGAACGCACGGTCTCCACGCCCTGGTAGAACTGGGTAACGCCCATGCCCCACAGAATGGCGGCGGATTTGGCGCTGGCGTACATCCGGGCGCAGGCGCGGATCTCCTGGGCGCTGACCCCGGTGATCTCCTCCACCGACTCCGGCGTGTAGCCTTCAACGATTTTGCGATACTCCTCGAAGCCTTCGGAACGGCTGGCGACGAAGGATTTATCGTACAGATCCTCTTCAATAATCACGTGGCCAATCGCGTTGAGCAGCGCGATATTCGAGCCGTTCTTCAGCGCAATGTGCATATCGGCGATGCGCGCGGTTTCAATTTTGCGCGGGTCGCAGACGATAATTTTCGCCCCGTTGCGTTTAGCGTTAATGACGTGATTCGCCACGATAGGGTGGGAATCCGCCGGGTTGTAGCCGAAGATAAACACCAGATCGGTGTTATCAATCTCTGTGATGGCATTACTCATGGCGCCGTTACCGACCGACTGGTGCAGACCTGCAACCGAAGGGCCGTGTCAGACGCGAGCGCAGCAGTCGACGTTATTGGTACCAATAACGGCGCGCGCGAATTTTTGCATCACATAGTTGGTTTCATTACCGGTGCCGCGGGAGGAGCCGGTGGTTTGGATCGCATCCGGGCCATATTTGGCTTTAATGGCGCTGAGGCGAGTGGCGACGTAATCCAGCGCCTCATCCCAGGAGACAGCTTCCAGCTTGCCGCCGCGTTGACGACGGATCATGGGGGTTTTCAGGCGCGGCGTCAGGATCTGGGTATCGTTAATAAAGTCCCAGCCATAATAGCCTTTCAGGCACAGGGTTCCCTGGTTGGTTTTCCCCTGCGCCGCTTCAGCCCGAACGATTTTGCCGTTATCGACCACCAGATTGATTTTGCAACCTGATGCGCAATACGGGCAAACCGTGACGACTTTTTTCATCGGTCTTGCTCCAGTTATTCAATGGGCGCGTTTGCGCTATCGCGCCGTCACTATGCATCTTCTATGCCATATTTTCATTGTGGGTATTCCTTGATGATACGCGGCTTTTTTGGGCGAAATGCTGACGAAAAACAGCCTGTCGACAGATTTGACGTGTCGATACCCTGGAGATGTGACGGCGCTTGAAAAAATGTCACCGGGAGAGGAATTTGTCGGCGCAGCCTTGCAGAATCGATCAGACTGACACTAACTCCCCGCGGGCAGAGGCAAAGATGAAACCGGTCATTTTAGTGGTCGATGACGACATAGCGATGGGCGAGCTGCTCAGAGATGTGCTCGGCGCGCACGCGTTTGAGGTGCTGGTCTGCCAGACCGGCGGCGACGCGCTGGCGACGGTGGCGCAGCGGGCGGACATCGCGCTGGTTTTGCTGGATATGATCCTGCCGGATACCAATGGCCTGCAGGTGCTTCAGCAGCTGCAGCGCACCCGGCCGGAGCTGCCGGTGGTGATGCTCTCCGGCCTGGGCAGTGAGTCCGATGTGGTGGTGGGCCTGGAGATGGGCGCCGATGATTACATCGCCAAACCGTTCAGTTCGCGGGTGGTGGTCGCCCGGGTGAAGGCGGTGCTGCGGCGCAGCGGGGCGCTGGCCAGCGAGGCGCCGGGCGTCGCCGCCGGCCTGACGTTCAACGGCTGGCGGCTGGATACCACCCGCTGTGAGCTGTATAACCCGCAGCAGCAGGCGATCCCGCTGACCCAGGGAGAATACGGTTTGCTGCTGGCGCTGGCGCAGAACGCCCGCCGGGTACTGAACCGCGAACAGTTGCTGGCGCTGACCCATACCGAAAGCACCGAGGTGTTCGACCGCACCATCGATGTGCTGATCATGCGCCTGCGGCGCAAAATCGAGCTGAACCCGCATCAGCCGACGCTGATTAAAACGCTGCGCGGCCTGGGCTATGTCTTTTCCGCCGACGTGACCCACAGCGAGAAGGCGGCATAGGGCGGGAAGCTGTCTAACCGGCCTGGCCATTGCTGGGGGAGTCAACCCTTCTAATTATTTTGCAACTGAATAAACGTCTGTAGCTCAGTGAGCGTTTTGGCGCCGTCGATCGCATTGGCAGCCTGCAGGCTGGCGCGGGCGCAGGCGTGGGCCAGCTGCAGACTGTCGGTTAACGGCCAGCGTTCGTGGCTGCCGTACAGCAGGCCGGCGCAGAAGGCATCCCCGGCGCCGACGCTGCCGACAATCTCCTCCGGCGGCAGCCGCCATGACGGCACCCAGCGCCCGGCTTCGGTACGTGAGACGCCCCATGCCCCCTCCGGGCAGTGGATCACCACCCGTTGGCGCACGCCGGCGTCAAGCAATGCGCTGGCGGCGCTGGCGATATTGGCGACGTGCGGCTCGCCGTTGGGTAGCCGAATCTCCAGCCCGCTAAACTCGCTGGCTTCCAGTTCATTGATGGTCAGGTAGTCAAGATGCGCCAGCGCCGGCAGGACCAGCGGGCGGTAGCGCGGGTCGCCCTTGCGCGACACCAGATCGAGGGAAACCTCATAGCCTCGCTCGCGCATCTGCGCCAGCAGTCGCGCGCTGCGGGTGCCGTACACTTCGTCGGGGCGATCGAGACTCTCAAGCAGCAGCAGATAGCCGAGATGGAAAATTTTCAGCGGCGCATCCAGCGGCTCAAAGGCCGGAAGGTCAAGCAGGCGGTTGGCGCCGGGGGAGTGAAAAAAGGTACGCTGACCGTCAGCGTCGGTCATCACCTGAGTCATCGAGGTGGGGGCAGAGCTGGTGCGCTGCACGAGCTGGCGATTGATATGGTACTGATCGAGCATGGCGGTAATGTAGTCGCCATCGTTATCCTCGCCAATCAGGCCGACCGCCTGCAGCGGCAGGCCGGCGTGCATTTTGGCCAGGGTCAGCAGGACGTTCAGCGGCGCGCCGCCGGTGGCGCGTTCGCTATGCATAATCTCCACCAGCCAGCCGCGCTCCGGCCACTGTCTGATCTGGTGGACATGATCGACCAGCATGTTGCCTGCGGCAATAATGCCTTTACGTTCCATGATCGCTACTCCGCGCCGTCATACTTGTTAAGCGTAGCGCACAATCGGCGGAACGATCGTGCGCCCGGTTGCGCTTATTTCACGGTCCAGCCTTTGTAAGAGCTGACGTTGTTTTTGTCGATCATGGTCACCGGGATCAGCACCGGCGCGGTTGGGGCCGGTTTGCCCTGCAGGATGTTGTAGCCAATTTCCACCGCCTTCGCCGCCATCACCTGGGGATCCTGCGCCGGCGTTGCGACAAACAAGGAGTTCTTACGCTTCAGTGCCTCTTCGCCGTCCGGGCTGCCGTCGACGCCGACGATGAAGAACTCGCTGCGCTGCGCCTGTTTCGCTGCCAGATCGGCGCCAATCGCTGTCGGATCGTTGATCGCGAACACGCCGTCAATCTTCGGATTGGCCGCCAGCAGGGAGGTCATCACCTCCAGTCCGCCTTCCCGGCTGCCTTTGGCGTTCTGGTTGGAGGACAGAATTTTTATATCCGGGTGTTTTTTGAACTCCGTTTCGCAGCCTTCGACGCGGTTTTGTACGGCGGAGACCGGCGGCCCGTTGATGATCACCACGTTGCCTTTGTTGTTCAGACGATCGCTAATGTATTTACAGGCCAGCTCGCCCGCCTGGGTGTTATCGGAGGTGATGGTGGCGTCGGCCCCTTCGGCGGCAACGTCAACCGCCACCACCACGATCCCGGCCTCTTTGGCCCGTTTCACCGCCGGGCCAATGCCTTTCGAATCGGCGGCGTTGAGGATAATCATATCGACTTTGGCGGCGATAAAGTTATCGATCTGCGCCACCTGCTGGCCCAGATCGTAGCCGCTGGAGACCAGCGTCACTTTGACGTTATCCCCCGCCAGCTTGCGGGCCTCCAGCTCCGCGCCCTTGGTGATCTGCACAAAGAACGGGTTGGCAAGGTCGCCCACCGTCACGCCAATCGCTTTCAGCTCTTTGGCCGACGCAAAAGGGGAGGCGGCCAGCAGCGCGCCAGCACACAGCGCGGTGACTATCGGTTTTAAACGCATTCGCTTTTCCTCGCAGGTAAGATGGTGTTGTTATGCACTTTGATGATGTCGGGTACGGTATTTGTCGATCAGCACCGCAATGATGATCACCGCCCCTTTGATCACCAGTTGCCAGAAGTAGGAGACCCCCATCAGGGTCATACCGTTATTGAGGGTGGCGATAATCAGCGCCCCCACCAGCGTACCGGTGATGGTGCCGATCCCGCCGACGAAGCTGGTGCCGCCAAGAATGACCGCGGCGATGGCGTCCAGCTCGTAGCCGACCCCGAGGTTACCGTTGGCGCTGTACAGCCGGGAGGCGCTCATCACTCCGCCAAGGCCGGAGAGCAGGCCGCTCATGCCATAGACAAACAACAGCACCAGCCAGACTTTAATGCCGGTCAGCCGCGCCGCCTGCATGTTGCCGCCCACCGCGTAGATATGCACCCCAAGGGTGGTTCGGCGCAGGATAAACCAGCACACCGCGATAACCGCCAGGGCGATGACCACCAGCCACGGCACCGGGCCGAGGTAGTCATTGCCGATCCACTCGAAGCTGATATCGGAGTTGATCACCGTGGTGCCGTCGGCCAGCAGATAGGCGGCGCCGCGCAGCGCCGTATAGGTGCCGAGAGTGACAATAAACGGCGGTAGCCCGGCGAAGGCCACCAGCGCGCCGTTGAACAGGCCGAGCAGCAGGCCGAGCATCAGCGCCGCCGGAATCGACAGCAACGCCAGCTCCGGGATCAGCGAGACCACCATTGCCGCCACCGCGGTGGTGCCGAGAATGGAGCCGACGGAAAGGTCAATGCCGCCGGTGAGGATGATGAAGGTCATTCCCGCCGCCAGCACAATGTTGATCGAGGCCTGGCGGGTGATATTCAGCAGATTGCTTTCCGTGAAGAAGTTGGGGGCGATAAAGCCGAAGACGGCGACGATCAGGATGAGGATCGGCAGAATGCCGACGGTCTGCATCAGGTCGCCCATCAGCATTTTTTTCGCCGAAGCGGATTTCGCGACCGGCGCGGAGGTCTCTTTCGGTATGCTCATAGTTGCCCTGCCTTAAGGTGAGAATCGTTCACGCCGGTGGCCAGCGTCATGATCTGTTCCTGGCTGATATCGCCGGACTGCAGCTCGCCGGCGATAGTCCCTTCGCGCATCACATAGACCCGGTCGCTCATGCCCACCACTTCGGGCAGTTCGCTGGAGATCATCAGAATGGCGACGCCCTGGCGCGCCATGTCGTTCATGATGCGGTAAATCTCGCTTTTCGCGCCGACGTCGACGCCGCGGGTGGGTTCATCAAGGATCAGAATGCGCGGGCCAATCGCCACCCAGCGTGAAATCAATAATTTCTGCTGGTTGCCGCCGGACAGCCCGCCGGCGCGCACCTGGGCGTGCGGTACGCGGATGTTCAGCAGCTGGATGGCATCATCGGAGATGGTTTGCGCCTTCCGGCGGTTGAGCATTCCCCAGGTCGCGTCGCGCTCCAGCGTCGCCATGGTGATGTTTTCCTGGGCCGCCAGTTCGAGAAACAGGCCCTGCTCTTTGCGGTTTTCGGTCAGAAAGCCGATGCCATGGTCGATGGCTTCGCGCGGCGAGTGGATCACCACCGGCTCGCCGTCGATCTCGATCACCCCGCCGGTGGCTTTGCGCACGCCAAAGATCAGCTGCGCCAGTTCGGAGCGTCCGGCGCCGACCAGCCCGGCGAGGCCGACGATTTCGCCGGCATGCACCACCAGGCTGCTGGGCTTAACCTTACCGCCATCGGTCAGATCCTCGACCCGCAGGCGCGGCTGGCCGCGGGGAATATCGCGCTCTTTATTGAACAGATCGCTGAGCGGACGGCCGACCATCATGCGCACCAGCTCCGGTGCGTTGAGCTTGTCGCGCACCAGGCTGCCGACATACTGCCCGTCGCGCAGGACGCTGACCCGGTCGGAGAGCTCATACACTTCCGCCATGCGGTGGCTGATATAGATAATCGCCATCCCCTCATCGCGCAGGCGCAGGATGAGGTCGAACAGGCGCTGGGTTTCCCGCGAGGAGAGGGCGGCGGTGGGTTCATCCATCACCAGAATGCGGCTTTGACGGTGCAGGGCGCGGGCGATCTCCACTTGCTGCTGCTCGGCGATGGTCAGGGTCATCACCCGGTCGCTGGCCCTGAACTGGGCGCCGAGACGGTCGATCACCGCCTGCGCCTGGCTGAGCATGGCTTTGCGCTGCACCAGGCCACCACGTGCCAGCTCGCTGCCGAGGAAAATGTTTTCCGCGACGGTCAGGTTCGGCGCCAGCTGCATCTCCTGGTAGATCAACGTGATCCCGGCGGCCAGCGCGTCCTTGGGGCCGCGGATCGTTTGCGGTTTTCCGTCGATCAGGATCTCGCCGCTGGTGGCGGTATAGGCGCCGGCGAGGATCTTCATCAGCGTGCTTTTTCCGGCGCCGTTCTCCCCCATCAGGGCGTGGATCTCGCCGGGCCAGACCGTCAGGTCGACGCCCTTTAGCGCGTAGAATTTGCCAAAAGCTTTGGCGATATGGCGCATTTCCAGTACCGGGGTGGCGGTCATCACGGCGCTCCTGTCTGCGAGAACAATAGCAGCAGTCCACCACCGGAAAATAAATGCAGGATGTCAGAATCCATTCATATTTGTCATAGTGATAAATAGTTAACCGCGATCACAGTTACGCGGCGTCATTTTCTGCACCGTCACGCCTATATGCCGACCGTTCCTTCACCGGAGTTGCTATGACCGCTCGCCGACACCCGTTTTTCACCAGCGCCCGTGGCCGCCTGCTCTCCTTTAATCTGCTGATGGTGGTCGTCACCCTGCTGGTGAGCGGCGTGGCGGTGTTCGGCTTTCACCACGCCAGCCAGCTGCAGGAGCAGGTGCAGCGCCAGACCCTCAACGATATGCGCGGCAGTATGGATCTGGCGCGGGACACGGCGAATGTCGCCACGGCCGCGGTGCGCCTGTCGCAGGTGGTGGGCGCGCTGGAGTACAAAAGCGAAGCGGAACGGCTGCTGGCGACGCAGCAGGCGCTGAAGCACTCGCTGGCTCAGCTGGCAGCGGCTCCGCTGGCGCAGCAGGAGGAGGCGCTGGTGGCCAGTATTATTCGCCGCAGCAACGCGCTGCAGCGGAGCGTGGCGGAGATGCTGGAGCGCGGCCAGCGTCGTCATCTGCAGCGCAATGCGCTGCTGAGTTCGCTTTACCAGAATCAGAGCAACCTGCGCCATCTCGCCGATCTTAACGATCGCGGCGGGGACCGGGCGATCGATCCTCGTCGGCTAGCCGAGATGGACCGGCTGATCGCCGCCGCGATCCATACCGTCACGCCGCGGTCGATCGTTCTGCAGCTCGACCAGCTGCGCGGCGACCTGCCGGCTCAAAGCGCCGATCCCGCGCTGGCGTTTGTTCTCCCCGACGTCACCCGGGAGCTGGCGAAGCTGGCCCCGCTGTCGGCCCAGCTGGAGGAGAGCGACCTCACGATCAGCTGGTACATGTACCACATCAAAGCGCTGGTCGCGCTGCTTAACGACGACATCAATCAGTACGTGACCCGGGTGGCGGAAGCCTCCGAACAGCGGGCGGCGCAGAGCCATCGGGAGCTGCGCTCCATCAGCATGTTTATTCTGCTTTCCGCGCTGCTGGCGCTGGCGATCACCGGCTGCGCCGGGTGGTACATCTACCGTAACCTGGGCTCTAACCTGACCGCTATCTCGCGGGCGATGTCGCGGCTGGCTCAGGGAGAGCCGAACGTCTCGGTGCCGGCCCTGCAGCGGCGCGACGAGCTGGGCGAACTGGCGCGCGCCTTTAACGTTTTCGCGCGCAATACGGCGTCGCTGGAGCACACCACCCGGCTGCTGAAAGAGAAGACCACCCAGATGGAGATCGATAGGATTAAGCGTCAGGAGCTGGAGGAGGCGCTGTTGCACAGCCAGAAGATGAAGGCCGTCGGCCAACTGACCGGAGGCCTGGCGCATGATTTTAACAACCTGCTGGCGGTGATCATCGGCAGCCTTGAGCTGGTGGAGCCGAATGCGCAGGATGCGCCACGCCTCACCAGGGCGCTGAAGGCGGCGGAACGCGGGGCGCTTCTGACCCAGCGGCTGCTGGCCTTTTCGCGTAAGCAGGCGCTGCATCCCCAGGCGGTGGCGATGGCGCCGTTGCTGGAGAACCTCAGCGAGCTAATGCGTCACTCCCTGCCGGCGACCTTGAGCCTGGAGATTGAGGCGCAGTCGCCGGCGTGGCCGGCATGGATAGACGTCGGCCAGCTGGAAAACGCCCTGATTAACCTGGTGATGAACGCCCGCGACGCCATGGCCGGGCGCGCGGGCGTCATTAAAATTCGTACCTGGAATCAGCGGGTCACCCGCAGCAGCGGCCAGCGGCAGGATATGGTGGCTCTGGAGGTGATCGATCACGGCTGCGGCATGTCGCAGGCGGTGAAAGCCCGGGTGTTTGAACCCTTCTTTACCACTAAAGCCACCGGCAGCGGCAGCGGCCTGGGGCTGTCGATGGTGTATGGCTTTGTGCGCCAGTCGGGCGGCCGGGTGGCGCTGGAGAGCGCGCCGGGGCAGGGGACGACGGTGCGGCTGCAGCTGCCGCGGGCGATGACCGAGGTAGAGAAGGCGGCGGTGCCGGTGGAAGACGAACCAATCCCGGCGGGAGAACGGCTGGCGCTGGTGCTGGAAGATGAAGAGGATGTTCGCCAGACGCTGTGCGAACAGCTGCATCAGCTGGGCTGGCTGACGCTGGAAACCGCCAGCGGGGAAGAGGCGCTGCAGCTGCTGGAGGCCTCGCCGGATATTGCCCTGTTGATTAGCGATCTGATGCTGCCCGGCGGGCTGAGCGGCGCCGATGTGATCCATACCGCGCGCCGCCGCTTTCCGGCGCTGCCGGTGCTGCTGATCAGCGGTCAGGATTTGCGCCCGGCGCAGAACCCGGCCCTGCCGGAGGTGGAGTGGCTGCGTAAGCCCTTTACCCGCGCTCAACTGGCGCAGGCGCTGAGTGCAGCGTACGCGAGGATTTGAGATTCCTCCGCTACCCGGGCGGCATGCCGATGATTAAGGTAGCGGCAGGACTCTGATGAGATTGGCCCCGATGAAACGTTACGCAATCGCACTGCTCTTTTGCACTCTGTCGCTGACCAGCCTGGCCGCCCGCGCCGATATTATCGATGACGCGATCGGCAATATTCAGCAAGCCATTAACGACGCCTATAACCCGGGTAGCAGTCGCTCTGATGACGACGACAGATACGATGACGATGGCCGGTATGATGACGGGCGCTATCAGGGAAGTCGCCAGCAGAGCCGTGACAGCCAGCGTCAGCATGACGTTCGGCAACGCCAGCTGGACGATCGCCGCCGTCAGCTGGATGAACGCCAGCGCCAGCTCGATCGCGATCGCCGTCAGTTAGAAAGCGATCAGCGTCGTCTGGACGATGACTATTGATCGCCCCGCAGCAGACCGACGCCTAATCCAGCACGATTTCCATCCCGTCATAACCCGCTTCGAAACCTTCCGGTAGCGGGTTATCCATCATCCAGACGTCAAACTGATGGCTGATATGGGTGAGGATCACCCGCGGACAGCCTATCGCCTGGTTAAGGGCGCGAACGGTATTGAAATCGTTATGGTTACGCGGGGTCTGCGCCCGCGGCTCATGGCTGCAGTCGATGATCATCGCCTGCGGGCGGTTGCTGAGTAAAAACTTCAGCGTCTTGTCCGGCAGCCCGGCGGTATCCGAGAGCCAGGCTACCCGACTGTGGGCCGACTCCAGCAGATAACCGAAGGTGAGCTTCGAATGGTTGAGCGGCAGGGGCGTTACCCGCAGGCCCTGCAGCTCAAACACCACAAACGGCGTGACGGTATGGCTGAAGTCGAGCAGGCCGGGGTGCTTGAGCAGATCGTCGCAGCCGGCGTCGTCCGGCGGGCCGTAGACCGGGATCGGCGCGCTCACGCCCCAGCGCAGCGGAAACAGCCCCTGCACATGATCCAGGTGATAGTGGGTTAGCAGCACCTGCTGAAAGCTGCCGGCGGGATGATGTTCCATCAGATCCGGTCTGCCGGCGTCCAGCAGCGTCACTGCGCTGTTGAACGTCACCACCCCGCTACAGGGGCGTCGGCGATGGCTTTCCTCGCGGCGGGCGCGGCGGCAGGCCGCGCAATCGCAGCCAAAGGCCGGCACCAGCTGAGCGCCGCCGGTGCCGGTTAAGCGGAGGGTCAGGCTCATCGTGTCACCTTTGGTTTATACCAGCGGATCCGCTTCGCGCACCGCGTGGCTGCGCAGCAGGCGGAAAAATTCATCGACCGATTGTCGGAGACTGCCGTCGTTATTCAGCGTCAGGCAATCGTCCGGCTTATAGCGCGCGGCGCGGTCCAGACGCTGGGCGATATCCACCGCATTTTCCCGGCCGCGCTGCTCCAGCCGCTGGCGCAGCACCGGCGGCGAGACGGCGAGACAGATCGGCACCAGCACCTCGCCGTAGCGTTCCCGCGCCAGCGCCAGATGGGCGCGGGAGCCATTGGCCACCACGTCGAAGCCGGCGTGCAGCCACAGGTCGATCTCCACGCCAATGCCATAGTAAGTATGGTTGGCGTGCCAGCTGAGGGCAAAGAGATGCTGCTCGGCGCGGGTAAAAAATTCATGTTCGCTGAGGGCGATATGGTTTTCGTTACCGGCGTTAAAGGGCCGGGTAATGTAACGATGCGCCACCAGCAGCTGCGGGTGCTCGCGCTGGCGCAGCGCCGCCAGCAGGCTGTCTTTCCCGGAGCCGGAGGGGCCCACCAGCCAGATCAGTTTTCCCGGCATTAAAAGACCCTCCTTCCCTGGCGCCAGACATGGTCGATGTGGACATGCTCGCCGCGACGGTGCGCCAGCACCAGGTCGGCGCGTTTCCCCTCGGCGATGACACCGCGATCGTCAAGGCCCAGCGCCTGCGCCGGATGTTTGCTGACCAGACGGATCGCCTGCGCCAGGGTGAAGGCGTTATCCTCGGCGTCGGCGATGCGGAATGCGGCATCCAGCAGGCTGGCGGGGTAGTAGTCGGAAGAGAGAATGTCGAGCAAACCGTGGTTCGCCAGCTGGTGGGCGGCGACGTTGCCGGAGTGGGAACCGCCGCGCACGATATTCGGCGCCCCCATCAGGACGTGCATCCCGTGCTGACGTGAAGCCTGCGCCGCGGCCAGGGTGGTGGGAAACTCGGCGATGACGCTACCCAGCTGGTGGGATTCAGCCACATGCGCCTCGGTGGCGTCGTCGTGGCTGGCGAGGGCGATACGGCGGGCGCGGCACATGGCGGCGATGGTCTGGCGATTGGGCTGCGACCAGGTGGCGGCCAGAGCCATCTGCTCGGCTTCAAAACGGTCCATTTCGTCATGCGTCAGATGATATTTTCCCTGATAGTAATCGCGGTACTTGCTGCGATCGGCGTACTGACGCTGGCCGGGCGAGTGGTCCATCAGAGAGACCATGCTCACCGACTCGCGGTCGATCAGCTTTTCAAACAGCGGCAGCGTGGTGTGATGCGGCAGCTCGCAGCGCAGGTGCAGACGGTGCTCTGCGCGGTTAAGACCGCGCTTTTGCGTCTCTTCCACCGCATTGACCATCTTCTCCAGATTCTCAAGACGATCGCCGCCATCGCGCACGTCGCCAATCGCCACGGCGTCCAGCACGGTGGTGATGCCGCTGGCGACCATCATTGCGTCGTGGCTGCTCATCGCCGAGTGGGCCGGCCAGTCTACCTTCGGCCGCGGGGTAAAGAACTTGTCGAGGTTATCGGTATGCAGCTCGATAAGGCCCGGCAGCAGCCAGCCGCCTTCCCCATCCAGCGCCTGCGGCAGCCGGCTCTGGCTTTCAGCGAAGGCGAGAATGCGACCGTCCTGGACTTCCAGCGAACCGTGGACCACGTCATCGTCGAGAACCAGTTTTACGTTATTGATAATCATGCTGTTATTCCCATGGGGTGCAGCCGGTCGGCGACCTGACGGCGTACCCCTTCGTCATGGAAAATCCCGACGATGGCCGCGCCGCGCGCTTTGGCATCGTGGATCAGGTCGACCACGGCAGCACTGTTTTTGCCATCCAGTGAGGCGGTGGGTTCATCGAGGAGCAGGATCGGATAGTCGACCGCAAAACCGCGGGCGATATTGACCCGTTGCTGTTCGCCGCCGGAAAAGGTCGACGGCGCAAGGTGCCACAGACGTTGCGGAACGTTGAGGCGGGTCAGCAGCTGGGCGGCTTTGGCGGCGCTCGCTTCACGCGGCGTCCCGAGATCGAGCAGCGGCTGCATCACCACCTCCAGCGCCGAAATACGCGGGATCACCCGTAGAAACTGGCTGACCCAGCCGATGGTGGTTTTGCGCACTTCCAGCACCTTGCGCGGCGTGGCGGTGACCAGGTCCACCCATTCGTCGCCGTGGCGGATATGAATATGGCCGCTGTCCGGCAGATAGTTGGCGTACAGCGAACGCAGCAGGGTCGATTTGCCGCTGCCGGAGTGACCGTGGAGCACCACGCACTCCCCGGCGTTAACGGTCAGCGAGGCGTCGGCCAGCACGGGCAGACGCACGCCGTGCTGCTGGTGCAGAACAAAGGTTTTATGGACGTTTTCAACGCGGATCATGTTAGCTCTCACGAGGTTGGGTTGCCGGGTGGCGCTTCGCTTACCCGGCCTACGAATAACGCACCTGTGGGCCGGGTAAGGCGCAGCCGCCACCCGGCAAAACAGCATTAATTCTGCAACACCGACGACACCAGCAGCTGGGTATAAGGATGGTGCGGATCGTCGAGCACCCGGTCGGTTAAGCCACTTTCCACCACCTGGCCCTGCTTCATTACCAGCAGTCGGTTCGCCAGCAGGCGGGCGACGCCGAGATCGTGGGTAACAATCACTACCGCCAGATTCAGCTCCACCGCCAGGCCACGCAGCAGATCAAGCAGCCGCGCCTGCACGGACACATCCAGCCCGCCGGTGGGTTCATCCATAAACACCAGCTTCGGCTGGGTGACCAGATTGCGGGCAATCTGCAGACGCTGCTGCATGCCGCCGGAGAAGGTGGTGGGCAGGTCGTCGATGCGCGAGGGCGGGATCTCCACCTCCTGCAGCCACTTTTCAGCGGTGGCGCGAATGTTGCCGTAGTGGCGGGCGCCGGTGGCCATCAGCCGTTCGCCGATGTTGCCCCCGGCGGAGACCTGGCGACGCAGACCGTCCATTGGGTGCTGATGCACCACCCCCCATTCGGTGCGCAGCAGGCGGCGGCGTTCGGCTTCGCTCATGGCGTACAGCGAGCGCTGCTGGTACAGCACCTCGCCCCGCTGCGGCGTCAGGCGGGCGGAGATTGCCTTCAGCAGGGTGGTTTTACCGGAGCCGGACTCGCCGACGATGCCGAGCACTTCTCCCGGCCACAGCTCGAAGGAGACATCGCGAAAACCTTTATCCGGGGCGTAGAGATGGGTCAGGTTATTCACAGCAAGTAATGGCTGGTTCATTTTTTCTGCCCCTCGCTCTGCTGGCGGCAATAGTCGGTATCGGAGCAGACAAACATCCGCTGGCCGCTGTCATCCAGCACCACTTCGTCGAGGTAGCTGTGGCGCGAGCCGCAGATGGCGCAGGGTTCATCCCACTCCTGGACGGTAAATGGGTGGTCGTCGAAATCGAGACTCTCCACCGGGGTATAGGGCGGCACGGCGTAGATCCGCTTTTCGCGCCCGGCGCCGAACAGCTGCAGCGCCGGCATCATATGCATTTTCGGGTTATCGAATTTCGGGATCGGCGAGGGATCCATCACGTAGCGGCCATTGACCTTCACCGGGTAGGCGTAGGTGGTGGCGATATGGCCGAAGCGGGCGATATCTTCATACAGTTTCACCTGCATCACGCCGTACTCTTCCAGGGCGTGCATGGTGCGGGTTTCGGTTTCACGCGGCTCGATAAAGCGCAGCGGCTCCGGGATCGGCACCTGGTAGATCAGGATCTGATCCTCCACCAGCGGCGTCTCCGGGATGCGATGGCGGGTCTGGATCAGGGTGGCGTCTTCGGTACGCTCGGTGGTGGCGACGCCGGTAACACGCTTAAAGAACTGACGAATCGACACCGCGTTGGTGGTGTCATCGGCGCCCTGGTCAATCACCTTCAGCACGTCGTTCTCGCCGATGACGCTGGCGGTCAACTGGATGCCGCCAGTGCCCCAGCCGTAGGGCATCGGCATTTCGCGACCGCCGAACGGCACCTGGTAGCCGGGAATGGCTACCGCTTTGAGAATAGCCCGGCGGATCATGCGCTTGGTTTGCTCGTCGAGATAAGCAAAGTTATAGCCAGTCAGTGGGTTAGCCACGTTCGTTCTCCCGTTGCAGGCGTTTCAGCAGCGCCAGTTCGGCCTGGAAATCGACATAGTGCGGCAGCTTCAGATGCGAGACGAAGCCGGCGGCTTCAACGTTATCGGCGTGGGCCAGCACAAACTCTTCATCCTGGGCGGGACCGGCAATCTCTTCGTCATAGTCCGCCGCCTGCAGGGCGCGGTCGACGAGGGCCATGGCCATCGCTTTGCGCTCGCTCATGCCGAAGGTCAGACCGTAGCCGCGGGTGAAGTGCGGCGGCTCATCCTGCGGGGCGACGAAGCCGTTGACCATTTCGCATTCGGTGAGCAGCAGCTCGCCAATATTGACGCTAAAGCCCAGCTCTTCCGGGACAATCTCCACCTGCACGTAGCCGCTGCGGATCTCGCCGGCAAACGGATGGTTGCGGCCATAGCCGCGCTGAGTCGAATAGGCCAGCGCCAGCAGGTAGCCTTCATCGCCGCGCATTAGCTGCTGCAGGCGCGAAGAACGTGAGCAGGGGTAGACCGGCGGGGTGCGGGTGATATCGTCGGGCGGTGTGCCGCGATCTTCCTCGGCCTTCGCCAGACCCTGCTGCGTGAGCAGGCTAAAGACGTGCGGCGTCGGCTGCGTGTCGCACTCGGCTTGCTGCACAGAAGGCGCTTCGCCGTTTGCCAGCAGGGTAAAATCGAGCAGGCGGTGGGTGTAGTCGTAAGTGGGGCCCAGCAGCTGGCCGCCGGGGATATCTTTGTACACTGCCGAGATGCGGCGTTCGAGACGCATTTTGGCGGTGTCGATCGGTTCGCTAACCGCCAGCCGCGGCAGGGTGGTGCGGTAGGCGCGCAGCAGGAAGATCGCTTCGACGTTATCGCCGCTGGCCTGTTTGAGCGCCAGCGCCGCCAGTTCGCGGTCGGCGATGCCGCCCTCGGTCATCACCCGGTCCACCGCCAGATTGAGCTGTTCGCCTATCTGGTCAACGCTCAGTTCGGGAAGCCGTCCATCGCCCCGTCGTTTCTGTTCCTGTAAGGCGTGAGCGGCGCGGATCGCCTTCTCGCCGCCCTTGACGGCAACGTACATTTAGCAAACCTCCACGTGAGTGGTGCGCGGGATCGCCAGCAGGCGCTCGCCGCAGGTGAGGATCAGATCAATGCCCAGCGGGAACGGGTGTGGGCGCTCCGTCAGTTCGTCAATGATGCAGTCCGGCAGCTGAGGGGCGATCATTCGCTCTTCGGCAATGCCCGCCCCGGTCAGGCGCAGCATGCGTCCGCCGCTAAGGCTGGCGAGCTGAACGATCAGCGTGACGCCGGTCTCCGGGGCGGTGACGGTGCCAGCGGAGAGGACGTTGAGCTGCTCGGCGCTGATGCCGTCATTGGCGACGGCAAAGACCGCCTGCTGCGGCTGGTCCACCAGCGGCGCGCCGGTATGAAAGCGCAGATTCTGTCCCACCAGATCGTTATGCAGAGCGCTGGCGAGCCAGACCGGCGTTTCGTGATCGGCAAGGGTCAATAGCAGGCTGGTGGAAGCGACGTTCAGCGGCTGCCAGCCGTGCTGTAACTGCTGCAGGGAGACAATCACCCCCGGCTCGCTCATCGCTTTCAGCAGGCGACGAAAACTGTGTTGGGCATCCTGCACAGCCAGGGAAAAAGCGGGTTGTAAGGTCATGCGTTATCTCCGCGAACCAGGGTAAAGAAGTCGACCCGGCTGGCGTTGACTTCGGCGCGTCGGGCTTCAATGCGCGCGCTGCGTAGCGCTTCCAGCGGGGTTATCAGGGTTTCCATTAAATTGTGAAAATGGCGGGGTGACTGCAGCAGGGCGTCGATGGCCGCGCAGCGTTCGGCGTGCGGGCGGTCGCGGCCTAAGATCCAGCTGTAGCCGAGCGTTCCGTCGGCCAGACGTACCGCGGCGCGGGTGAGCGTGGCGTCGCCGGCGAAGAAACGGTCGCCGATACCGCCCATCCGGGCCTGAAGCTGCACCAGGCCAGTCTCGGGAGTGCGGATCAGTTCATACTCCGGCGCCAGCTGCAGGGAGTGCATGCGCGCCAGAAGATCTTGCGGTTCACTGTGGGCCAGCACGGACATCCAGCGCTGGCGGGTGGCGGTATCGAAGTGCATTCAGTGCTCCATGGTGAATTCAATCATGTCGGCGCGGGTGAGGCTGACGGAGTATTCGGTGGCGGCCTGCTCGCCCTGGCGGCTGTTGAGGGTGCGGACGCAGAGCAGCGGCGCCATATTGGGGATCTCCAGCAGTTTGCTCTCTTTCGCCTGTGCGCGACGGGCGCTGATTTTGGTGCGCACCCGGGTCAGTTCGACGTCAAGCCGATCGCGCAGCAGGTCGTGCAGCGAGCCGTGGCTGAAGGTCTGTAACACCGGCCAGAAGCGCAGGTCGGCGAAGTAGTGGTCAATCAGGCACAGGGCGACGCCATTGACCCGGCGCAGGGTGCGCAGATGAATGACGTTCTCGCCCTCGCTAATACCAAAGGCTTCGGCAACGTGCGCGCTGGCGGGGCGCAGTACCGACAGCAGTTTTTCGCTGGTGGGATCGCTGCCTTGTTCCAGCAGGTTTTGGCTGAAACGCGCCTGGGCGTTGAGCGGGTAATCGATCGGCCGCATCAGCACCAGCACGCCCACGCCCTGACGGCGTTGTACCCAGCCGCGCTCAACCAGCTGGTCGATCGCCCGGCGCAGGGTGTGGCGGTTAACGTCGAAGCGCGTCGCCAGCTGCTGCTCGGCGGGCAGATAGTCACCGCAGCGATAGTGGTGGCGCAACTCCTGCTCAAGCCGGGCGGCGATTTCCTGATAGCGCGTGGGATAACTGGTCGGATGTCTGGACAGGTGCATGGTTATCAAGCCTCACACAGCATAGGCGAGGAGCTTCCTCGCGTTGTGAGCCGATCCTGACCGGTTTATGTTGCAGTTCGGTTAAGTGATGATGACTAAAGGATGAAGAGTTAATGCCAGACGGATGACAGGGCGGCCAGGCCGCCCTGGCGGGGTCAGCCTTGTTTGACCACGTTGATCATCCAGGGAACGCCAAAGCGATCCACGACTTTGCCGAAGCCGTGGGCCCAGAAGGTTTCCTGCCAGGCCATCTCAATGCGTCCGCCGACCGCCAGCGCTTCGAACCAGCGCTGACCTTCAGCGACATCCCTGGGATCGAGGACGAGGGTGAAGCCGGCGTAGTGTTCATCGGGCCCGAAGGCGCTGTCGCTTAGCATCAGCTCGCCGTTGCCGATGCGCAGGCTGGCGTGGGCGATGGCGTCATTCGCCATCTTCTGGCCAGACGGGCAGCCGTCAGAGGCTTCCTGCGCCGAAGGCGGCATTTCGCCAAAGGTCATTTTAAACATCAGCTCCGCGCCCAGCGTCTGCTGATAGAAAGCGATCGCCTCGGCGCAGTTGCCCGCAAAGGCAAGGTAGGGACTTAAGGACATGGTGAATACCTCAGTGACCGTAACCCGTAAAGCGTAGTCGCCCGCAGCGGGATTGAGCCAGACGGCAGCGCGAAAATGGGGGTGGGAATACCGCTGCAGGGGGCAGCATAAATAGCGGCGGCTGGCCGGATAAATAACCGGATACGCAGGGAGGCGAGGGACCGTCAGGATATCGGGAGCGGCGACGGCGATAGGGGAAAATAATCGCGTCGCCTGCCCGGAAATAAATCAGTTCTTTTTGACGAATTCAGATTTCAGCTTCATCGGGCCAAAACCGTCAATTTTGCAGTCAATATTGTGATCGCCTTCGACCAGGCGGATATTCTTCACTTTGGTGCCGATTTTCAGCATCGAAGAGCTGCCTTTAACCTTCAGATCCTTCACTACCGTGACGCTGTCGCCATCGGCCAGTAAATTGCCGTTGGCATCTTTAACGATCAGAACGTCGGTTTCTTCCGTGGCTTCGGCAGGGTTCCACTCATGGGCGCATTCCGGGCAGATGTACATGCCGTTGTCTTCATAAGTGTAAGTCGAATCGCATTTTGGGCAGTGTGGCAGTTGCATGACGTTCCTCGTGATGTCGTCGAAAAACAGGACGTTGGTCCTTTAAACAGCGGCTGAGAGCCGAAAGTGGGTGTGATTATAGCGCAATCACCCACTTTTGTCGGGTGTTTTTTTGATAAAAAATAGCCGTGGTGTTATTCCGGGAAGAAGCGAATAAACGCTGAAATTAACCGCCCGAGGTGGAGCAAAATCGACGAAATAATTTCCGGGCGATCGGCAGGAAATGAACTTATTTATTTTTCGACACTCTGTAATTAGGCGGTAAATTTATGTGAAGTTGATCGCAGATATAAACACTGTTAGGGTAAAAAAGGGGAGCAGGTCAATTTCATCAATTATCACGATGAGCCGCTCTATTTATTCACCAGTAGCCAGAGCAGGCGTCAACAGGTTCGGTTGTACATTCTGTCAGCAGACAGTGCAGGCAAACCTGCTACGCTTGAAATGAGGAGCACAGCAATTCACCGCTCCTGACGCACGATGCGAATGGCTTTGCCATTCGGCGAAGAGGCGTGCACTCAAGGCGGAGTAGCAGAGGAAAAATATGCTTAAAAGGAAAAAAATAAAGCCCATCACCCTTAAGGATGTGACCATCATCGACGATGGTAAACTGAAAAAGGCGATCACCGCGGCCTCCCTGGGCAACGCGATGGAGTGGTTCGATTTCGGCGTCTACGGCTTTGTGGCCTACGCCTTAGGTAAAGTCTTCTTCCCCGATGCCAACCCAAGCGTGCAGATGATTGCCGCACTCGGCACCTTTTCCGTTCCATTTTTAATTCGTCCGTTAGGCGGCCTGTTCTTCGGGATGCTGGGCGATAAATATGGTCGGCAGAAAATTCTCGCGATAACTATCGTGATCATGTCGATAAGTACTTTCTGTATCGGCCTTATTCCTTCGTATGCCACGATAGGTATCTGGGCGCCGATCCTGCTGCTGCTGTGTAAAATGGCGCAGGGCTTCTCGGTCGGTGGTGAATATACCGGGGCATCGATCTTCGTCGCGGAATACTCCCCTGACCGTAAACGCGGGTTTATGGGCAGCTGGCTGGACTTTGGCTCCATCGCCGGGTTTGTGATGGGGGCTGGCGTGGTGGTCCTGATCTCCAGCGTAGTGGGGGAACAGAACTTCCTTGAGTGGGGTTGGCGTATCCCGTTCTTCCTGGCGCTGCCGTTAGGCATCATCGGGCTCTATCTGCGCCATGCGCTGGAAGAAACCCCGGCGTTCCAGCAGCATGTGGACACCATGGAGCAGGGCGACCGTGAAGGTCTGCAGGACGGGCCGAAGGTCTCCTTTAAAGAGATTGCCACTAAGCACTGGCGCAGCCTGCTGACCTGTATCGGTCTGGTGATTTCCACTAACGTGACCTATTACATGCTGCTGACCTACATGCCGAGCTACCTGTCGCATAACCTGCACTACTCGGAAGACCATGGGGTGCTGATCATCATCGCCATCATGGTCGGGATGCTGTTTGTGCAGCCGGTTATCGGCATGCTCAGCGACCGCTTCGGCCGCCGTCCGTTTATCCTGATTGGTAGCGTGGCGCTGTTTGCCCTGTCGATCCCGGCCTTCATTATGATCAACAGCAACGTGACGAGCCTGATCTTCGCCGGTCTGCTGCTGCTGGCGGTGGTGCTGAACTGCTTTATCGGCGTGATGGCCTCATCGCTGCCGGCGATGTTCCCGACCCACATCCGCTTCAGCGCTCTGGCCAGCGCCTTTAACATCTCGGTGCTGATTGCCGGTCTGACGCCAACCCTGGCGGCGTGGCTGGTGGAGACCACCCAGAACCTGATGATGCCGGCATACTACCTGATGGTGATCGCGGTGGTGGGTATGGCGACGGGCCTGTCGATGAAAGAGACGGCTAACCGTCCGCTGAAAGGGGCGACCCCGGCGGCGTCGGATATTCAGGAAGCGAAAGAAATCCTTGGCGAGCACTACGATAACATCGAACAAAAAATCGAAGATATCGATCAGGAGATCGCCGATCTGCAGGCAAAACGGTCGCGTCTGGTGCAGCAGCATCCGCGTATCAACGACTAACTGTTTTCACTGCTAATCATGCCGCCTGGGGAAACCCCGGCGGCATTTTTTATGCCTCCGGCAAGGCCAGACCGTGACGACGCTGTTGGCTAAGTTTACGGTACTGCTGCGGCGGCATCCCCACGTAGCGGGTAAAGGTGCTGTAGAAACGGCTGCTGGAGCGGAAACCGGCGGTGAGGGCGATATCCAGGATGGTCTTGTCGGTATCGCTCAGCAGCGCCCGCACGTGATTGATACGCATGGCGGTAATGTACTGCTTCATGGTTTGCTGCATCACTCTCTGGAATACCCCCATCGCATAGTTCGGGTTGAGCTTAACGTGCTCGGCGACGGCATTGACGGTCAGCGCCTGGTCGTAGTGGGCGGCGATAAATTCCAGCATCTGGCTGACATAAAACTGCGCATGGCGCGAGACGCTGTTCTTATGGGTGCGCGAGGTTTTGTTGACCAGAATCGGCTGCCAGCCGGCGAGGCTCAGCCGCTTCAGCATCAGGGCGATTTCATCGATCGCCAGCTGGCGAATCTGTTCATTGTCGTGGTTCAGCTCCTGCTGCCAGCGGCGCACCTCGAAGGCGCTCAGCTGCTGGGCGGCGAGGGATTTAATCACCATCCCGTGAGTGACGTGGTTGATCAGCTCCCGGTCCAGCGGCCATGAGAGAAACAGATGCATCGGCAGGTTAAAGATCGCCATCTGCTGGCAATCCCCCGGGCGGGTCAACTGATGCGGCGTACAGGCCCAGAACAGAGTGATATAGCCTTTCTCTATGCGCACCACTTCGTTATTAATCAAATATTCCACGTCGCCATCGAACGGCACGTTGACCTCCACCTGGCCATGCCAGTGGCTGGTAGGCATGGCGTGCGGCGGGCGCAGCTCGATATCCATACGCTGATACTCAGAGTAGAGCGCCAGCGGGCTGCGGCTCTGCTTTTCATCGCTGCTGCACATAAAGGGATCGGGGGGCATGGAGGTGAAGCGGTATTCCATCGTTAGCGTATTCCTGAATTGTCAGAGTGGCTGCATTTTTCGCCAGAACTGACGACAGCTTAGCGGAAGAATCGGCCCATTTTCTCTCCTTTTTGCGCAATCTGTTCCCGAAAACTCAGATTTTGTGGCGCTTAATGGCCGATCTGAGCTTTCGGGAATGCTCCGGTTGGAACAGGGCAGCGCAACGCTGAACGGCGTGCCACTCTGCAAGGGTTCAATGACCTGATGGAGAGAGCGTAATGACCGCCCCAAAAATTACCTTTATCGGCGCCGGTTCGACGGTGTTCGTTAAAAATATTCTCGGTGATGTTTTCCAGCGCCCGGCGCTGAAATCGGCGCATGTCGCGCTGATGGATATCGATGACACCCGGCTGGAAGAGTCGCATACCGTGGTGCGCAAGCTGATGGATTCCGTCGGCGCGAAGGGCGAAATCAGCTGCCATCGCGATCGCAAAACCGCCCTGCAGGGCGCTGATTTCGTTGTGGTCGCCTTCCAGATTGGCGGCTATGAGCCCTGTACCGTCACTGATTTTGAGGTCTGTAAACGCCATGGCCTGGAGCAGACCATCGCCGATACGCTGGGTCCGGGGGGCATTATGCGCGCCCTGCGCACCATACCTCATCTATGGGCTATCTGCGACGACATGACCGAGGTCTGCCCGGACGCCACCCTGCTTAACTACGTCAACCCAATGGCGATGAACACCTGGGCCATCTACGCCCGCTACCCGCATATTAAACAGGTTGGCCTGTGCCACTCGGTGCAGGGAACGGCGGAAGAACTGGCGCGCGATCTTGACCTCAACCCGGCGGATTTACGCTACCGCTGCGCCGGGATCAACCATATGGCATTCTATCTCTCGCTGGAGAAAAAGCTCGCCGACGGCAGCTATGTCAACCTTTATCCCGACCTGCTGCAGGCCTACGCTGACGGGCGCGCGCCGAAGCCTAACCTGCACGGCAACCCGCGCTGCGAAAACATCGTCCGCTATGAGATGTTCAAAAAGCTCGGCTACTTTGTGACCGAGTCGTCGGAGCATTTTGCCGAATACACGCCATGGTTTATCAAGCCGGGCCGCGAGGACCTTATCGCCCGCTATAAAGTGCCGCTGGATGAATACCCGAAACGCTGCGTCGAGCAACTGGCCAACTGGCATCAGGAGCTGGAGAGCTATCAGCGCGGCGAGCGCATCGAGGTGAAGCCATCCCGCGAGTATGCCAGCACCATCATGAACGCCATCTGGACCGGCGAGCCAAGCGTGGTGTATGGCAACGTGCGCAATGACGGCCTTATCGACAACCTGCCGCAGGGCTGCTGCGTGGAAGTGGCTTGCCTGGTGGACGCCAACGGCATTCAGCCGACCAAAGTGGGCGCGCTGCCGGCGCATCTGGCGGCGTTGATGCAGACCAATATCAACGTGCAGACGCTGCTTACGGAGGCGAACCTCACCGAAAATCGCGATTACGTCTATTACGCCACGATGATGGATCCGCACACCGCCGCGGTGTTGGGGATCGAAGAGATCTACGCGCTGGTGGACGATCTGATCGCCAGCCACGGCGACTGGCTGCCGGCCTGGCTGCATCGTTAATCTTCTCATGCCGCCGGGGGCAACGACCCGGCGGCGCCCTGCATGCTCTATCAAACACTGAAGGAGGCGCTGGCGACAGCGACCTGTACCCTATGAGTATTTCAATGACAACAAAGCTCAGCTACGGATTTGGTGCCTTTGGTAAAGATTTCGCTATCGGTATCGTCTACATGTACCTGATGTATTACTACACCGATATTGTTGGACTGTCGGTTGGGGTGGTCGGCACCCTGTTTCTGGTGGCGCGGATCCTCGATGCGATAGCCGATCCGATCATGGGGTGGATCGTGAATTGTACGCGATCGCGATGGGGAAAATTCAAACCGTGGATCCTGATCGGCACGATAACCAACTCGGTGGTGCTGTATATGCTGTTCAGCGCCCATCACTTCTCCGGCGGGGCGTTACTGGCATGGGTGTGGCTAACCTACCTGCTGTGGGGGTTCACCTACACCATCATGGATGTGCCGTTCTGGTCGCTGGTGCCGACTATTACCCTCGATAAGCGCGAACGTGAACAGCTGGTGCCCTATCCACGCTTTTTCGCCAGCCTGGCGGGATTCGTTACTGCCGGCGTCACGCTGCCGTTTGTCAGCGCCGTGGGCGGCGCCGACCGCGGTTTCGGTTTCCAGATGTTCACCCTGGTGTTGATCGCCTTCTTCGTAGTTTCCACCCTCGTCACTCTGCGCAACGTCCACGAGGTTTACTCCTCGGATAGCGGCGTGAGCGAGGATGCCAGCCATCTCTCACTGCGCCAGATGGTGGCGCTGATCTATAAAAACGATCAGCTGGCCTGCCTGTTGGGCATGGCGCTGGCTTATAACACGGCGGCAAATATTATCGCGGGCTTTGCGATTTACTACTTTACCTACGTGATTGGCAGCGCAGAGATGTTCCCGTATTACATGTCCTACGCCGGCGCGGCGAACCTGCTGACCTTAGTGCTGTTTCCGCGGCTGGTGAAAGGGCTGTCGCGGCGCATTCTGTGGGCGGGCGCTTCGATCATGCCGGTGCTGGGCTGCGGCGTGCTGTTGCTGATGGCGCTGAGCGGGGTCTACAACGTCGCGCTTATTTCGCTGGCTGGGGTGCTGTTGAATATCGGTACCGCGCTGTTCTGGGTGCTGCAGGTTATTATGGTGGCCGATACCGTCGACTACGGCGAATATACGATGAACATCCGCTGCGAAAGTATCGCCTATTCGGTGCAGACGCTGGTGGTGAAAGCGGGCTCGGCGTTCGCGGCCTGGTTTATCGCCATCGTGCTCGGTATCATCGGTTACGTGCCGAATGTGGCCCAGTCGTCCCAGACGCTGCTGGGGATGCAGGCGATTATGATTGCGCTGCCGACGCTCTTTTTTGCCCTGACGCTGTTGCTCTATTTCCGCTATTACAAGCTCAACGGCGATATGCTGCGTCGTATTCAGATTCACCTGCTGGATAAATATCGCCGGGTACCGGAAAATGTGGCTGAGCCGGAACGGCCCATTGTGGTACCCAACCAGGTGTAAAAAGCGTTCAAAAACCGCTGACGAAAGAGGGGAGGGATGCTCTCTTTTTGGGCAAAAATGAGCGTCGAAAACGGGCAAAAAGAGAAAAACGTATTTCTCTAATTTGCCTCAAAATGGTCTCTTTTTATGCGCACGGAGTTGCTATTGGCTCCATTTGTTCTCAAATAAAACTCAGAATTGTCTCTTTTTCGTGCTCTTGCGCTGCTTTTTAACTCTTGCTACGCTTGTTGGGTGTTACATTTTTCTCTTATTTGTCTCAGTGATGGAGCAATGCGATGCGCATTTTTATCGATGATGGTTCAACCAATATCAAAATGCTGTGGGAGCAAGATGGCGAAACTTTCACCCATATCAGCCCCAACAGTTTTAAACGCGGCTGGTCTGCCACCTTCGGTTCCGGGAAGCCTTTTAACTACACCGTGGATGATGAAAAGTACTCATTCGACCTGATCACCCCCGATGCGCTCCCGACCAATAATATTGACTGGCAGTACAGCCCGTTGAACTCCATCGCTGTCCATCACGCGCTGCTGACCAGCGGTCTTGAGCCACAGGACGTCGAAATCGTCGTGACGCTGCCGCTGACTGAATTTTATGACGAGGATGCGCAATATCGCCTCGACAACATTGAGCGTAAGAAAAAGAGCCTGCTGCGCGAAGTTAAACTGAATAAAGGCGTGGTGTTCAATATCACCAAAGTCACCGTGCGCCCGGAATCGATTCCGGCGGGCATTAGCCTGTGCGATGAACTCAAGCCCTCCCATTCGGTGCTGATTATCGACCTCGGCGGCACCACGCTCGATATCTCGATGGTCGCCGGGCAGATGACCTCGGTTTCGCGCATTTACGGCGACCCGAAGCTGGGCGTATCGCTGGTGACCGACGCCGTTAAGCTGGCGCTGGCGCGGGCGAATACCGATACCTCAAGCTATAACGTCGACCAGATCATTATCAATCGCCACGACGAAGAGTATCTGACCGATAACATTAACGATCCGGATGCGGTTTCTGAGGTGAAGAAGGTGATCAATAACAGCATCGAACGTCTGACCACCCGCGTCCTGACGGCTATCGATAGCTTTAAAGGCTACTCGCATGCCATCGTGATTGGCGGCGGCGCGCCGCTGGTGGCCGATGCCATTCGTGAACGTATGGGCCTGCGTGAGGACCGTTTCGTGGTGGCTGAAGAGCCGCAGTTCGCCCTGGTGCGTGGTCTGAAAATTATTGGCTAAGGAGCGTCTATGACTCTGGATCGCAGAAAAGTGCTGATTTACCTGCGCCCGGATATCAGCGCCAGCGAGCGCTTCGCGGACGCAAAAATTGAGGCCCACCACCGCGGCGACCGCGGCGATATGTCGCGCACGGCGCTGCTGGCGGGGCTGGCGTTAGGGGAAGTCGATAGCCGCTTGCCGTCGATGCTGGCGGCGCTGCTGGCGGAAGACACGAAACCGGAAACGCTGCGCAAGATGCTGGCCTCGTTCCTTGAGATCCAGCCGGCCTCTTCCGCCCCGACAGCCGCACCAGCGGCCGCCCCGGCTAAGGCGCCGGAGCCGCCCGCGCCGGTGAGCGAGAGCGTTTCGGCGCGCAACCTCGCCGGTTCGCTGCCGGATTAAGCGCTTTCCCCGACGGCGCTGCGCTTGCGCGGGCCTACAAATCCAGTGCAAAGGGTGGGCCCGATGTCATTTGTAGGCCGGGTCAGGCGTAGCCGCCACCCGGCGCGAAGACGGTGCCATCTCGGTGACCATGCCCGGCGGCGCTGCGCTTGCGCGGG
>NZ_JBEAJG010000009.1:0-74591 GCF_040065235.1 Klebsiella sp. GB_Kp047
CCGCTCTGCTGTTCACCGCCCGGCGGCGCTGCGCTTGCCGGGCCTACGGGTTCTGCGCTCACCGGCTGGACCGTAGGCCGGATAAGGCGAAGCCGCCATCCGGCATAAAGACTGGCACCTGCTCTGCTGTTCACCACCCGGCGGCACTGCCCTTGCCGGGCCTATGGGTTCTGTTGTCACCGGCTGGACCGTAGGCCGGATAAGGCGAAGACGCCATCCGGCATCTTGTGCGACAAGCAGAATGACCGGTCTGGTTGCGAAGATTATTTCCCTGTTCGTGCCGCCGTCAGCTCGGCGATACGCACGATCACCTGCACCGCTTTCTCCATCCCTTCCAGGGTGACAAACTCATGTTTGCCGTGATAGTTGTAGCCGCCGGTAAACAGGTTCGGGCACGGCAGTCCCATAAACGAGAGCTGCGCGCCGTCGGTACCGCCGCGGATCGGTTTCATCTGCGGTTCGATATCGCAGTCCACCATCGCCTGGCGGGCAATATCGACCACGTGCGGGTGGGCGATCACCTGCTCATGCATGTTGTAATAACTGTCCTCGATCACCAGCTCGATATAGCAGTCCGGATGTAGCCCCTTGCCCACCTTTTTGGCGATCTCCATCATCTTGCGCTTGCGCGCCTCAAAGTGCTTGCGGTCAAAATCGCGGATGATGTAGTGCATCTCGGCCCGATCGACGCTGCCTTTGATGCTGGTGAGGTGATAAAAGCCTTCATAGCCTTCTGTGGTCTCCGGCGCCTCGTCGGCCGGCACTTCGGCATGAATGCGCGCGGCCAGCGACAGCGCGTTGACCATCACCCCTTTCGCGGTGCCGGGGTGCACGTTGTTGCCGACGATCTTAATGGTCACCGAGGCGGCATTGAAATTTTCAAACTCCAGTTCGCCGACCCCGCCGCCATCTACGGTGTAGGCCCAGCGGGCGTCAAAGGCCTCGACGTCGAAATGCTTCGCCCCTTTTCCCACCTCTTCATCGGGGGTGAAGGCCACGCGGATATCGCCGTGGGGGATGTTTTTCGCCTGCAGGGTCGCCAGCGCGGTCATGATTTCGGCGATGCCGGCCTTGTCGTCCGCCCCCAGCAGCGTCTTCCCGTCGGTGGTGATCAGCGTCTGCCCCAAAAGCTGATGCAAAACCGGGAACATCACCGGAGAGAGCACCTCATCGCCAATGCCGAGCGCGATATCGCCGCCGCGATAGTTTTCGACAATCTGCGGGTTAACGTTTTTGCCGCTGAAATCCGGGGAGGTGTCGACGTGAGAGATAAAGCCGATGGCCGGGATATCGCCCTCAACGTTGGCGGGCAGGGTTCCCATTACCGTCCCTTTTTCACTCAGCGTTACCTTGACCAGTCCCATTTCTTCCAGCTGCGCCTGCAACAGGCGTAACAGCTTCCACTGCCCTTCCGTGCTGGGGACCTGACGAACGCCAGGCTTCGACTGCGTGTCCAAAGAAACGTACTGCAAAAAACGCTCAAGCAATTTATCCATGTAGCCACCCTCTTCTTTTGTGACAACATTATTGATAAGCCAGAAAAGACAAATATTGCGTCAGGTCATTTTTAGCCCGTAAAGCGAAATTTAATAACGGAACCGACGTTATGGTGTAAAGGTAGACTATGCGGGCGTATCAAGGATTGGCGATTACCCTCGTTTGCCGTAGAATGCTGGCCCTTATTAAAAACGTGCAACCCCAAAGGTGGTTAATCACAAACCCCGCAGCGGCCGGAAATTTCCGTTGCGTCTACATGGGACAGAGTCAAAAATTGAATATACAACCGCGTTCGCGTTCGCCGCTGGTGCATCTGGCGGGAATTCGCAAGAGCTTTGATGGTAAAACGGTCATCGATAACCTTAACCTGACCATCAACAATGGTGAGTTTCTCACCCTGCTTGGCCCCTCTGGCTGCGGTAAAACCACCGTTCTGCGCCTTATTGCCGGCCTGGAAAACGTCGACAGCGGACGGATCCATCTCGAAGATCACGATATCACTCATGTTCCGGCGGAAAACCGCCACGTTAATACCGTATTCCAAAGCTACGCCCTGTTTCCGCATATGACGGTGTTCGAGAACGTCGCCTTTGGCCTGCGGATGCAGAAAACCCCGGCGGCGGAAATCACACCGCGGGTGATGGATGCCTTAAAGATGGTGCAGCTGGAGGCCTTTGCCCAGCGCAAACCGCACCAGCTCTCCGGCGGCCAGCAGCAGCGCGTGGCCATCGCCCGCGCGGTGGTCAACAAACCGCGCCTGCTGCTGCTCGATGAGTCCCTTTCGGCGCTGGATTACAAGCTACGCAAGCAGATGCAGAACGAACTGAAAGCGCTGCAGCGTAAGCTCGGCATCACCTTCGTCTTCGTCACTCACGACCAGGAAGAGGCCCTGACCATGTCCGATCGCATCGTGGTGATGCGTGATGGCAAAATTGAGCAGGACGGTACCCCGCGCGAGATCTACGAAGAGCCAAAAAACCTGTTCGTCGCCAGCTTTATCGGCGAGATCAATATCTTCGACGCCACGGTCATTGAACGCCTCGACGAACAGCGCGTGCGGGCCAGCGTGGAAGGGCGTGAATGCAACATCACCGTCAATTTTGCGGTGGAGGCCGGCCAGCGCCTGCATGTCCTGCTGCGCCCGGAAGATCTGCGCGTCGATGAGATCCACCACAACAGCGACGCCGACGGCCTGATAGGCTATGTCCGCGAGCGCAACTATAAGGGCATGACCCTCGAGTCGGTGGTGGAGCTGGAAAACGGCAAAATGGTGATGGTCAGCGAATTCTTTAACGAAGACGACCCGGATTTCGACCACTCTCTTGATCAGAAAATGTCTATCAATTGGGTAGAGAGCTGGGAGGTGGTGTTGGCCGATGAAGAACACCAGTAAATTCCAGAATGTGGTGATCGCCACCATCGTCGGTTGGCTGGTGCTGTTTGTCTTTCTGCCCAACCTGATGATCATCGCCACCAGCTTCCTGACCCGCGACGACGCTAACTTCGTCAAGCTGGTCTTCACGCTGGACAACTACTCGCGGCTGATGGATCCGCTCTATTACGACGTGCTGCTGCATTCGCTGAACATGGCGCTGCTGGCGACCCTCGCCTGCCTGGCGCTGGGCTACCCGTTTGCGTGGTTCCTCGCCCGGCTGCCGCAGAAGGTGCGCCCCCTGCTGCTGTTCCTGCTGATCGTTCCCTTCTGGACCAACTCGTTGATCCGCATCTACGGGCTGAAGATTTTCCTCAGCACCAAAGGCTACCTTAACGAGTTTCTCCTGTGGCTGGGAGTGATCGACACGCCGATACGCATTATGTTCACCCCGTCGGCGGTGATTATCGGCCTGGTATACATCCTGCTGCCGTTTATGGTGATGCCGCTCTACTCCAGCATTGAGAAACTGGACCGTCCGCTGCTGGAAGCGGCGAAAGATCTCGGCGCCAGCAAGCTGCAGACGTTTATCCGCATCATCATTCCGCTAACCATGCCGGGGATCATCGCCGGCTGCCTGCTGGTGATGTTGCCGGCGATGGGGCTATTCTACGTTTCCGACCTGATGGGCGGCGCCAAGAACCTGCTGATCGGCAACGTGATCAAGAGCCAGTTCCTCAATATTCGCGACTGGCCGTTCGGCGCGGCAACCAGCATTACCTTAACCCTGGTGATGGGCCTGATGCTGTTGATTTACTGGCGCGCGGCGCGCCTGCTGAATAAAAAGGTGGAGCTGGAATGATCGGTCGACTGCTGCGCGGCGGCTTTATGACCGCCATCTACGCGTATCTCTACATCCCTATTATTATCCTGATCGTTAACTCATTTAACCGGTCGCGCTTCGGCATCAACTGGCAGGGGTTCACCACCGACTGGTATAGCCTGCTGATGAACAACGATAGCCTGCTGCAGGCCGCCCAGCACTCGCTGACCATGGCGGTGCTGTCGGCGACCTTCGCCACCCTTATCGGCTCGCTGACCGCCGTGGCGCTGTATCGCTATCGCTTTCGCGGCAAACCGTTCGTTAGCGGTATGCTGTTTGTAGTGATGATGTCGCCAGATATTGTCATGGCTATCTCCCTGCTGGTGCTGTTTATGCTGATTGGCGTCCAGCTTGGCTTCTGGTCGCTGCTGTTTTCGCATATCACCTTTTGCCTGCCGTTTGTGGTGGTCACCGTATACTCCCGGCTGAAAGGCTTTGACGTGCGGATGCTGGAGGCGGCGAAAGATCTGGGCGCCAGCGAGATGACCATCCTGCGTAAAATCATCCTGCCGCTGGCCCTGCCGGCGGTGGCCGCCGGGTGGCTGCTGAGCTTCACGCTGTCGATGGATGACGTGGTGGTCTCCTCGTTCGTCACCGGTCCGGGGTATGAAATCCTGCCGCTGAAGATCTATTCGATGGTCAAGGTCGGCGTTTCGCCAGAGGTGAACGCCCTGGCAACGATACTGTTGGTTCTGTCGCTGGTGATGGTCATCGCCAGTCAGTTAATTGCACGTGATAAAACTCAGGGGACGTTAAAATGAAAAAATGGTCACGCCACCTGCTCGCGGCGGGCGCTCTGGCAATCGGCATGAGCGCTGCCCACGCGGACGACAGCAAAACGCTCTACTTCTACAACTGGACCGAATATGTGCCGCCGGGCCTGCTGGAGCAGTTCACCAAAGAGACCGGCATCAAGGTTATTTACTCGACCTACGAGTCGAACGAAACCATGTACGCCAAACTCAAGACCTATAAAGACGGAGCGTACGATCTGGTCGTCCCGTCGACCTACTTCGTCGACAAGATGCGCAAAGAAGGTATGCTGCAGAAGATCGATAAGAGCAAGCTGACTAACTTCAGCAACCTCGATCCGCAGATGCTGAACAAACCGTTCGACCCGAATAACGACTACTCCATCCCCTACATCTGGGGGGCGACGGCTATCGGCGTCAACAGCGACGCTATCGATCCGAAAACCGTCACCAGCTGGGCCGACCTGTGGAAACCGGAATACAAAAGCAGCCTGCTGCTGACCGACGACGCACGCGAAGTGTTCCAGATGGCGCTGCGTAAGCTGGGTTATTCCGGCAATACGACCGACCCGAAAGAGATTGAAGCCGCCTATAACGAGCTGAAAAAACTGATGCCCAACGTCGCGGCGTTTAACTCCGATAACCCGGCGAACCCGTATATGGAAGGCGAAGTGAACCTCGGGATGGTATGGAACGGCTCGGCTTACGTCGCACGCCAGGCCGGTACTCCGCTGGAAGTGATCTGGCCGAAAGAAGGCGGCATCTTCTGGATGGACAGCCTGTCGATTCCGGCAAATGCTAAGAACGTCGACGGCGCGCTGAAGCTGATTAACTTCCTGCTGCGCCCGGATGTCGCCAAACAGGTCGCGGAAACCATCGGCTATCCCACGCCAAACCTGGCGGCGCGCAAAATGCTCAGCCCGGCAGTGGCCAACGATAAATCGCTCTATCCGGACGCCGCCACCATCGAAAAAGGCGAATGGCAGAATGACGTCGGCAGCGCCAGCACCATTTATGAAGAGTATTACCAGAAGCTGAAAGCGGGCCGCTAATCCCGCAGGGCGGAACCGCGGTTCCGCCCTATTTTTGCCCTCACTTTAGCCTCTCAGCGCGCGCCAGAGGATCGCCGGCAGCTTGCGCCAGCGCGGCCGATGGTAAAAATCCGCCAGCCGCTGCGCCACCGCTTCCTGCCCCCGGTGGGTAATAAACCAGGGCGGCAAAGGCATCAGCGTCAGTTCGCCATGCCACAGACTGCGCGGAAACGGCCGAAACGGCGCCTCAATCACCGTGCGCTCGGTTTTCTCCAGCATAAAGCTGTTATGCACCTTGCCCCGCCCGCTCTGAATATCGTCGAGTGTATGGCCAGGGAATGCCCCCCACGGGCAAGGGGCTAACAGGAAGGCCACCCCGCTCCAGCAGTTGATCGCCACCGTGCCATAGCGCAGCTCGGCGATCAGCGCGTTAAAACGCTTACGTCCAATCGCTTTGCGGGTGCGCGGGTGGATCACAATATTGGCCCCCAGCGTGCCCTGCAGCCGCTGATTGGCATAGCCGATCGCCTGACGCAGAAAGCTTTCCGCGCTGTCGGCCTCAAGGCGGGTGATCGACAGCCCCGGACCAAAGACCTCCTGCTGGCAGAAGTCGGGGTCATCCTCGGTGTTCGCCACAATCAACGGCAGCGCATCGCCGCGCGCTATCTCCAGCGGCTGGCGGGCGCGCAGGCGAAAGTTAGTCAACCGGTTTTCCGCGCCGGGGTAATAGTCCTGGCGGGTATTGGCGGCGATCAGCCGGTACAGCTGGTTAAGCAGGGCCGACGCCGGCTCCCAGTCCTGCTGCAGGATCAGCACCTGGCTGGCCACGCAGTTAAACCCGCCGTTGTTCATTTTCTGCGTCGCCAGCTGCTGCGCCTGAAAAGCGATATCCGCCTCGTTCCATGGCCCGGGGACGATAATGGTGGGGCTGACCCCGCCCAGCTCTGAGGTCACCCGGCGCGGGTTCAGCGGCGTCCCGGCGGCCCGACGCTGGCGAGCGGCCTCACCGTCGCCCCAGACGATGGCGTCATGGCTCTCCCGCGATCCGGTGATATGGATCTCATCGACAGCGGGATGGGTGGTCAGCCACGCCCCCGCCCGGGCGTCGCCGGTGACAATGCGGAGCGCATCCATGGCGATCAGCGGCGCCAGAGCCTGAGCCAGCAGATCGTGCAGATAATCATTCACCGGGTTGAGCTTCAGCAGGCAGACCTGATTTTCAATAAACAGCTTGTGTAACACGTCCAGCGGCGCGATAGAGGCCACATTTCCGGCGCCGAGCACCAGCGCCAGCTTGCCCTGCCGCGCGGCCGGCGGGATGTCGTATGCGGCTGCCGCGCAGCGATCGAGATTGGCCCGGGTGACTCCCGGCTGCATCCAAATTTCAGCGCGAATACCGGAGAGCAGCAGCCGATCCCAGAGCGTGCCGGGCACCACCCGCAGCGCCAGCCGGCCGTCCGCCAGCGTCCTCAGCGGGATCCGCCGCAGAAAGGTTTTCTCCTCCAGTTGCTCCAGGGTGGTGATAAGCCCGTTGCAGCCGACCATTAGCGCGCAGGGGCCCGCCAGCCATTCTTCGCCCGTCAGCGGATCCCCCGCCGGCAGCCCTTTAGCCCTCGCCGCCGCCTCCACCCACGCCGGCGCTATGCTGGCCAGGGCATCCTTGATCTGGCGCAGGAGCGCCAGACGACGGTTCACTGAGGTTTCCGCCCAGCGCTGGCGCGCCGCCGACAAGGCGTGCAGCGCTGCGTCATACTGAGAGCAGGTCGTCAGACCGGGTCGCGCGTGGCTCATTGTCCCTCACTCATTAAAATTTCCCCGTAGGCCTGGCGCAGCTGGTTTTTAAGCACCTTACCCGTGGCGCTGACCGGCAGCGCATCGACAAATATCACCCGATCCGGGATCTGCCACTTGGGCACCCGTTTCTCAAACCAGGCCAGCAGATCGCTCTCCTCCACTTTCCCCCCTTCCGCACGGACGCACAGCAGCACCGGCCGTTCGTCCCAGCGCGGGTGGCGGGCGGCGATGGCCGCCGCGCTGCGTACCGCCGGATGCGCGATGGCAATATTCTCCAGCTCAACGGTGGAGATCCACTCGCCACCGGACTTGATAATATCCTTTGCCCGATCGCTGATCACCAGATAACCATTGGCGTCGAGCGTACCGATATCGCCGGTATCAAACCAGCCTGCCGCGGTCAGGGCGCTTTCGTCCTGACCATAGTATTGCTCTACCACCCAGTGCCCCCTCACCTGCAGATACCCCTGACTTTGACCATCCCGGGGCAACGGTTCGCCATCCACGTCGACCACCTGCAGCTCGATGCCAAAAATAGGCCGCCCCTGACCGGTACGCTGCTTTTGCTGCTCCTGTGCCGGGAGGGCGTCATGTTTGCTCAACAGCGTGTTGATGGTGCCGATAGGCGATGTTTCGGTCATTCCCCAGGCGTGGGTCAGCGCAATGCCGTAATCGCGCTGAAAGGCCTCGGCCATCGACGGCGGCAGCGCGGAGCCACCAACCAGCGCACGTTTGAATTCAGGCATTCTCACGTCTGTCCGACGCATCGCCGCCAGCAAGCCGGCCCAGATCACCGGCACGCCAAACCCCACGGTTACTTTCTCGGCAGCCAGCAGCTGCAGCAGGCTGTCGCCATCGAGGTGCGGCCCCGGCAGCACCAGCCGCGCCCCGACCATGGCGGCGATAAACGGCGTCCCCCACGCGTTGACATGGAACATCGGCACCACCGGCAACAGGCTGTCCCTGGCCGATATCCCGGCGGCGTCCGGCTGATTGCCGCTCAAAGCGTGCAGGACCAGCGAACGATGGGTATTCAACACCCCTTTCGGCCGGCCAGTGGTTCCCGAGGTATAGCAGAGCGAGGCCGGCGTCAGTTCATTCAACTGCGGCCAGCGGTAGTCTACTGTCCCCTGCTGCAACAGATCGTCATAAAACAGCAATGAGGGCAGCTGGCTGAGCGCCGCTTCGCTGCGGGGCTCCATCAGCACGACGTGTTTCACCGTCGGCAGCTGCGCCAGCAGCTGCGCTACCAGCGGCAAAAAGGTCTGATCAAAGAACAGCACTTCGTCGGCAGCGTCGTTGAGGATATACAGTAGATGGTCAACCGACAGCCGCGGATTGACGGTATGCGTTACCCAGCCGCCGGAGGCGACGGCAAAATAGATCTCCAGGTGGCGACGGTTGTTCCATGCGAGGGTGGCGCAGCGGGCGCCCGGTGGCAGCCCCAATGATGCCAGCGCCGAGGCCAGCCGCTGAGCGCGGCTGGCCACCTCCCCCCAGCTGCTGCGCTCCTTCTCACCGCCAGCGCTCACCGAGACGATCTCGGTCTCGCTGTGGTATTGCGCCGCATGGCTGAGCAGCGCGGTGGTGGTGAGATCCTGATAAATCATCGGTGACGGCATGGCGGGGTCTCCTTTGCAGACTTCCGGGCGGGGGAACAGGGTCGCGGCGCGAACGTGCGGACGCCTATTGAATCTGGTCTACATTTGCCGGTATGCACAAAAAAACGTACAGAAATCAGCGGTCACGCACAAAATAGAGTAGGAAATCGCTCAGAAAGGAGAAGCCGAGAATGACAGGATGGAGGTCATTGCCCGGCGCCGGTCCGGGCGATATCGTCAGAGCGACCGCCGGGGGCTGACGGTAGCAAGGAGAAAGTTATGCGCGTCTCAGGGGGAAGCGAATCAGCGTCGTCCGCCGTCGCGCTGGCCTTTACCCTTCCCTTTTGCGGCTCGCCGCTGCAAAACCCCCTCCATGATGCCGACAACCCCGTTGAGGGGTTTCCACAGCGCCACCAGCAGCAGCAACGGGCCGTATATTCGCACACCGCCGGTCGCTATCTGGCCGGTTAGCAACAGGGCTAAACCATCCAGCAGCAGGCACAATGCGCTGCCGGTGCCGACGAACAGACACAGCAGGAAGAGGATCGGTCGGCTGTCGGCGTGTAGCGGTAAAGCACGCTGGCTCCAGACGCCAACGAGAATGGCCGCGATCAAGGAGATCGATTCAATGACCAGGGGATTATGCATGGTCTGACTCCTGTCATGACGTATCATCCTTGTCAGCAGCGCTGCCGGAGGCGGCGGGCGTCGCCCTCGTCCCCGGCAGGCTGCTTCAGTTTACAGCGCGTTTTCCTGCAGCAGCTTATCGATAAAGGCGGGCACCACTTCGCTCGCCAGTCCGTAGTGCTTTTCGGCAAACTCACTGCCCACCTGGCTGGGCTCCAGGTTCAGTTCAACGGTGTGGGCGCCGTGCAGCCGCGCCTCGTGCACAAAGCCGGCCGCCGGATAAACGTGGCCGGAGGTGCCGATGGCGATAAAGATATCCGCTTCGGCCAGCGCGCTGTAGATCTCGTCCATCCCCAGCGGCATTTCGCCAAACCAGACCACGTGGGGACGCAGCGCCGCCGGGAACTGGCAGCAGTGGCACTTGTCCTCTGCGGTGACGTCGCCGGTCCACTCCAGCACCTGGCCACTCCACGAACAGCGCACCTTCAGCAGCTCGCCGTGCATATGGATCACCCGGCGGTTGCCGGCGCGTTCGTGCAGATTATCGATATTCTGGGTGACCAGCAGAAAATGGTCGCCCAGCAGATCCTCCAGACGCGCCAGCGCCAGATGCGCCGCGTTCGGCGCGATCTCCGGACTCTGCAGCTGACGACGGCGGGCGTTGTAGAACGCCTGCACCAGCGCCGGGTCGCGGGCAAAACCTTCCGGCGTCGCCACATCTTCCACCCGATGCTCTTCCCACAGGCCATCGGCCGCGCGGAAAGTTTTGATCCCCGACTCCGCCGATATCCCCGCGCCGGTTAACACCACCACTCTCGGTTTGGCCATCGCTTCAGGCTTCATCCTGTCCTCCCTAAAGAAAATCCGCTGACGCAGACGGTCACGCAACTGACGTTTATTGCGACGAAAACGGCTCAATCGATGTAAACGGCGCGACTGCATAGCTACCTCTGTGATTAATGAGTCAGATGAAGGAAGGCCGCACCGCGCATTCCCCCGGCATCGCCGTGGCGCGCGCGCTCAATGCGCGGTACCCTGGCGACCGGCAGAAGATGGCGCGGTAATCGCTGCGCCAGCCCTTCGCTAATGGCCGTAAAGTTAGATAATCCACCGCCGAGCACCAGCAAATCCGGGTCGACAATGGTCAGTATATTCCCCAGACACACCGCCAGCAGATCGAGATAGCGCTCTACGTGCGCCAGGGCGCGCGGATCGTGCTGCTGCCACTGCGCCACAATCTCCGGCGAGGTGAGCGGTTGCTGATAAAAATGTTCATACAGCCAGGCAAAACCGCGGCCGGAGAGATAATTTTCAATGCAGCCCAGCTGGCCGCAGCCGCAGCGAAGCAGCGGAAAATCACGCCCGACCACCTCCAGGGCATCCACCGGCAGACGAATATGACCAAACTCGCCGGTGATATAGCTATGTCCGGTAATCGATTTACCGTTCAACACCAGGCCGCCGCCCACGCCGGTTCCGAGGATCAGCCCCATCACCAGCGGGTATTGCGTAAACTCATCGTCCCACGCTTCCGACAGCGCGAAGCAGTTGGCGTCATTATCGAGGCGCACATCGCGCCCCAGCCGCGCGCTGAGGTCGGCGCGCAGCGGCCGGCCGCTGGCGGCAGGCACGTTAGCGGCATACAGCGTGCCGTCCGCCGTTTCCGGCATCCCCGGGATACCGATCCCAACCGACCCCTGCTGGTCGAAGCGCTCATCGGCCTCGCGGACCAGCGCCTCTACCGCCTGAAGAAAATCCTCATAACTGCTTTTCGGCGTGGCGACGCGTTTTTCCCACTGCAGCCGCCGCTCCTGATTAAATACGCCCAGCGCTATCTTGCTGCCGCCAATGTCAAATCCATAGTACATTTCAGCAATTCCTCTTGTGTCGTCAGCCAGGCCGACGATGACGATAAATTACTGGCCACTCAGCACCCTCGCCGGGTCGATACGGCTGGCGCGGCGGGCGGGATACCAGCTGGCCAGCAAACTCAGCAACAGTGCTGTCACCAGCACATAAAAGACGTCCAGCCAGTGCAGTTCTGACGGCAGGAAGTCAATAAAATAGATGTCGCCGGAGAGGAATTTATGCCCAATCAGGTATTCGATGCCGTTGATGATTGACGTCAGGTTCAACGCGCAGATCACGCCGATCACCACCCCAAACAGGCTGCCTACCGATCCGGCTAATAAACCATACCACACGAAAATCGCGCGAATTAAGCCGTCTTTTGCGCCAAGCGTGCGCAGCACCGCAATATCGCCGCTCTTGTCTTTGACCGCCATCACCAGCGTCGAGACGATGTTAAAGCAAGCCACGCCGATCACCAGCACCATTGCCAGGTACATAATGGCGCGGATCATCTGGATATCGCGATACATATAGCCGTAGGTGCCGATCCAGCTCTTGATATATACGTAGCTGTTGGTCACCTCGCCGGCGTCGCGCACCAGCTTGTTAGCATGGAAAACGTCCGTGACCTTGATGGCGATACCGGTCACGCTGCCGCCCATCTCCAGGTACTGCTGCGCATCCTGCATCGGGATCATGGCAAAACTATGATCGAGCTGGCCGCTCAGCTGCAAAATACCGGTCACATGCAGCCTGACGCGTTTCGGCTGCAGCAGCTGATGGTCGGCGTCGGCGTTAGGGATCATGATCGACACCCAGTCTCCCTGCTTCACGTGCAGCGCATCAGCGACGCCTTTACCCAGAATCACCTGCTGTTCACCGGCCTTGAAGCCGGCCCACGCGTTATTCTGCACAAAGGTGGGCAGCGCGCTGAGCCGGGTTTCCTGCTGCGGGTCGACCCCTTTCACCTGGATGGCGCGCATATTGCTGCCGCTTTCCACCAGGCCGGTGAAGTTAATATAGGGCGCCGCGGCGACTATCCCCTTCACTTTCTGCACCTTAGCCAGCGCCTCCTGCCAGTTATTCCACGGCTGGTTCACGGGTTCGATTTCACCGTGCGGCACCACCGCCAGCACGCGGTTATTCAGCTCGCGCTCAAAGCCGTTCATCGCGCTGAGGCCGACGATCAGCACTGCCACCCCCAGCGCAATACCGATGGTGGAGATCACCGAGATCAGCGACACCATGCCGCCGCGCCGCCGGCCGCGGCTGAAACGCAATGCAATCAGTAACGATAACGGAGAGGCCATTACTCGGCCCCCATCAGGGTCAGGTCGGCGGTCAGGCGGCCATCGCGCATCTCCAGCTGGCGGCTCATCCGCTTCGCCAGCTGCAGGTCGTGGGTCACCACCAGAAACGCGGTGCGCTGCGCGAGGTTCAGTTCGCCCAGCAGCTGGAAGATGCTGTCGGCGTTGCGAGCGTCGAGGTTACCGGTCGGCTCATCCGCCAATACCAGTCGCGGTTTGTTCACCAGCGCGCGGGCAATCGCCACCCGCTGGCGTTCGCCACCGGAGAGTTCCGACGGACGGTGATGGCTGCGGTGTTCAAGCCCGACCGCCTGCAGCATCGCTTTCGCCTGACGTTCAATGTCCGCCGGCTTCTTTTTGCCAATCAGCAGCGGCATCGCCACGTTCTCCAGTGCGCTAAAGTCCGGCAGCAGATGGTGGAACTGATAGATAAAGCCCAGCTCGCGGTTACGCAGGTCGGCGCGCGCGGCGGTGGAGAGCTTGCTCATCGGCTGGCCGGAGAAAATCACGTCGCCAGAGGTGGGGGTATCGAGGCCGCCCAGCAGATGCAGCAGGGTACTTTTGCCGGAGCCGGAGGTACCGACGATGGCCATCATCTCGCCTTCATCAATGCTGAAGCTGACATTGTGCAGGACATCGGTTTGCACATTGCCTTCCTGATAGCGTTTGCACAGGTTGTCGCATTGCAGCAGGATCTTATTCATAACGTAAAGCCTCAGCGGGTTGAGTGGCGGCAGCGCGCCAGGAAGGGTACAACGTAGACAACAATGCCAGCGCCATCGCCACCAGGGCGATAACGACGACCTGCAGCGGCTCAATCGCCACCGGCAGCGCCGCGCCGTCAAGGAAGGCGCCGATGATCGGCATTAAATTATTCAACTGGCTGGCCAGCAGCGCACCAAGCACCGCTCCCAGCAGCGCGCCGACGATCCCTGCGCTGGCGCCCTGCACCATGAAGACGGCCATAATCTGCCGCGGCGTCAGCCCCTGGGTCTGCAGGATCGCCACTTCGCCCTGCTTCTCCATCACCATCATCCCCAGCGAGGTAATAATGTTGAAGGCCGCGACGGCGACGATCAGGCTGAGCAGCAGGCCCATCATATTTTTCTCCATGCGCACCGCCTGGAACAGTTCACCCTTGCGCTCGCGCCAGTCCTGCCACTGGGTGCCCGGCGGCAGCGTCTGCTGGCTGAGGGTATCCACTTGCAGCGGTTTATCCAGCCACAGGCGCCATCCGGTGATATTCCCCAGCGGATAGCGCATCAAACGGGAAGCGTCGTCGATGTTGGTCAGCATCTGATAACCATCGACTTCGCTGTTGGCAGCGAAGGTGCCGATGACCGTAAACAGGCGCTGGCTCGGCACGCGGCCCATCGGCGTAAACTGGCTGGCGGAAGGAACCATCAGGCGAATTTTATCGCCGCGATTAACCCCCAGCTGACCCGCCAGCTGCTCGCCGAGAATAACGTTATATTTACCCGCCTGCAGATCGCTCTGTTTGACGTTCACCAGATACGGGGTCAGGGGATCGTTCTGCGCCGGGTCGATGCCCAGCATGACCCCGACCGCCACGCTGCGCGCGCTCTGCAGCACCACGTCGCCGGTGGTGATCGGCGCCACCCGGGTTACGCCCTGGAGTTTCGCCTCGCGCTCCGGCAGCTGTTGGGGATTCACCGAACCCTGTTTGGCGCTAAGTATGGCCTGGGGCATCAGCCCCAGGATGTTGTTTTGCAGCTCGCGTTCAAAGCCGTTCATCACCGACAGGACCGTCACCAGCGCCATGACGCCGAGGGTAATACCGATGGTGGAAAGCCAGGAGACGAAGCGACCGAAGCGGTCGGCTGCTCGCCCACGCATATAGCGCAGGCCGATAAAGAGTGCGGCAGGTTGATACATGTCATCCATCTGGTTGCTGATAGCCGATTCCCGAGTATATAAGCGATTAGGGGCAGCGTAAATGACTGATACCTGACGACTTTATTAGCAAAAATCCTAAAACCCAAGCAAATACAAACGGATAGATAAGTACTTACTTATTTATCTTTACGCTTATCGACAGCGCTGACCTTTCTTCACCCAACACGCGATGGCAATTCGGGTTGGCGAATCCAGACCAATCGCGGATAATCTCACTATTGAATATCAGCGAGTTGCCCTCCATATCGGCAGAGCGAATCCCTAAGAGACCATGAAACCGTCTATGCCTGAACAATATCGATACTCATTGCCGGTGAAAGCCGGTGACCAGCGCCAGCTTGGCGAGTTGACCGGCGCAGCCTGCGCCACCCTGGTGGCGGAGATGGCCGAACGCCACAAGGGCCCGGTGGTGCTGGTGGCGCCTGACATGCAAAACGCGCTGCGTCTGAACGACGAGATCAGGCAGTTCACCGACAGCATGGTGATGGGGCTGGCGGACTGGGAGACGCTCCCTTATGACAGCTTCTCACCGCATCAGGACATCATCTCCTCCCGTCTTGCCACCCTTTACCAGTTACCCACCATGCAGCGCGGCGTGCTGATCGTCCCGGTCAGCACGCTGATGCAGCGCGTCTGTCCGCACAGCTTCCTTCACGGCCACGCGCTGGTGATGAAAAAGGGTCAGCGCCTGTCGCGCGATGCGCTGCGCGATCAGCTTGAGGGGGCCGGCTACCGCCATGTCGATCAGGTGATGGAGCATGGCGAATATGCTACCCGCGGCGCGCTGCTCGATCTGTTCCCGATGGGCAGCGACCAGCCCTACCGCCTCGATTTCTTTGACGATGAAATCGACAGCCTGCGCCTGTTCGACGTCGACAGCCAGCGCACGCTGGAGGAAGTGGCGGCCATTAACCTGCTCCCGGCGCACGAATTCCCCACCGATCAGACCGCCATCGAGCTGTTCCGCAGCCAGTGGCGCGACCGCTTTGAAGTGAAACGCGATGCCGAGCATATCTATCAGCAGGTCAGTAAAGGGACGCTGCCTGCCGGTATCGAATACTGGCAGCCGCTGTTCTTCAGCGAGCCGCTGCCGCCGTTATTCAGCTATTTCCCGTCCAGCACGCTGATCGTCAACACCGGCGATCTCGAGACCAGCGCGGAGCGTTTCCAGAATGAAGCCCGCGCCCGTTTTGAAAACCGCGGCGTCGATCCGATGCGCCCGCTCCTGCCGCCGGAACTGCTGTGGCTGCGCAGCGATGAGCTGTTTAGCGAACTGAAAAAGTGGCCGCGCGTACAGCTGAAAACCGAGCGCCTGGCGGACAAAGCGGCAAATACCAATCTGGGCTACCAGACGCTGCCGGACATCGCCGTCCAGGCACAAAACAAAGCGCCGCTGGATAATCTGCGCCGCTTCCTCGAAGCGTTTACCGGCCCGGTTATCTTCTCGGTGGAAAGCGAGGGTCGCCGTGAAGCGCTGAGCGAAATGCTGGCGCGGATTAAAGTTGCGCCAAAACACGTGCTGCGTCTGGAGGAAGCCACCGGCAACGGCCGCTATCTGATGATTGGCGCCGCCGAACACGGGTTTATCGACAGCCAGCGCGGCCTGGCGCTGATTTGCGAGAGCGACCTGCTCGGCGAGCGCGTAGCGCGCCGTCGTCAGGATTCCCGTCGCACCATTAACCCTGACACACTCATTCGCAACCTTGCCGAACTGCATATCGGCCAGCCGGTCGTTCACCTGGAACACGGCGTGGGCCGCTACGCAGGCATGACTACCCTGGAGGCGGGCGGCATCACCGGCGAATACCTGATGCTGACGTACGCCAACGATGCCAAATTATACGTTCCGGTCTCCTCCCTGCATCTTATTAGCCGCTACGCCGGCGGAGCGGAAGAGAACGCGCCCCTGCACAAGCTGGGCGGCGATGCCTGGACCCGGGCGCGGCAAAAAGCGGCCGAGAAGGTACGCGACGTCGCGGCCGAATTGCTGGATATCTACGCCCAGCGCGCAGCGAAAGCCGGGTTTGCCTTTAAACACGACCGCGAACAGTATCAGCTGTTCTGCGACGGTTTCCCGTTTGAAACCACGCCGGATCAGGCGCAGGCGATCAACGCCGTCCTCAGCGATATGTGCCAGCCGCTGGCCATGGACCGCCTGGTGTGTGGCGATGTGGGCTTCGGCAAGACCGAAGTGGCCATGCGCGCCGCCTTCCTCGCCGTGGAGAACCACAAACAGGTGGCGGTACTGGTGCCGACCACCCTGCTGGCTCAGCAGCACTATGACAACTTCCGCGATCGTTTCGCCAACTGGCCGGTACGCATCGAAATGCTCTCCCGTTTCCGCAGCGCTAAGGAGCAGGCGCAGATCCTCGAGCAGGCCGCGGAAGGCAAAATCGATATCTTGATCGGCACCCACAAGCTGCTGCAGAGCGAGGTGAAGCTCCGCGATCTGGGGCTGCTGATCGTCGACGAAGAGCACCGGTTTGGCGTGCGGCATAAAGAGCGTATCAAAGCGATGCGCGCCGATGTCGATATCCTGACCCTCACCGCAACGCCGATCCCGCGAACGCTGAACATGGCGATGAGCGGGATGCGGGATCTGTCGATCATCGCCACGCCGCCGGCGCGCCGCCTGGCGGTAAAGACCTTCGTTCGCGAATACGATGCGCTGGTGGTGCGCGAGGCGATCCTGCGTGAAACGCTGCGCGGCGGCCAGGTTTACTACCTGTTTAATGACGTCGAGAACATCCAGAAAGCCGCCGACAAACTGGCGGAGCTGGTGCCTGAGGCGCGGATCGCCATCGGCCACGGTCAGATGCGGGAGCGTGAGCTAGAGCGGGTGATGAATGACTTCCATCACCAGCGCTTCAATGTGCTGGTGTGCACCACCATCATCGAAACCGGGATCGACATTCCCACCGCCAACACCATCATCATCGAACGCGCCGACCATTTTGGCCTCGCACAGCTGCACCAGCTGCGCGGCCGCGTTGGCCGCTCCCATCACCAGGCCTATGCCTGGCTGCTGACGCCGCATCCAAAGGCGATGACCACCGATGCGCAAAAGCGCCTCGAAGCCATTGCCTCGCTGGAAGATCTCGGCGCCGGCTTTGCGCTAGCCACCCACGATCTGGAGATCCGCGGCGCCGGGGAACTGCTGGGCGAAGATCAGAGCGGTCAGATGGAGACCATCGGCTTCTCCCTGTATATGGAGTTGCTGGAGAATGCGGTGGATGCGCTGAAAGCCGGGCGCGAGCCGTCGCTGGAGGATCTCACCAGCCAGCAGACGGAAGTCGAACTGCGCATGCCTTCCCTGCTGCCTGACGATTTCATCCCCGACGTCAATACCCGCCTGTCGTTCTATAAGCGCATTGCCAGCGCCAAAAACGAACAGGATCTGGAGGAGATCAAAGTCGAGCTGATCGATCGCTTTGGCCGCCTGCCCGACGCCGCCCGCAACCTGCTGGATATCGCCCGTCTGCGTCAGCAGGCGCAGAAGCTGGGGATCCGTAAACTGGAAAGTAACGAAAAAGGCGGCGTGATCGAATTTAACGAGAAAAACAACGTCAATCCGGTGTGGTTAATTGGCCTGCTGCAGAAGCAGCCGCAGCACTTCCGCCTGGACGGGCCGACGCGCCTGAAGTTCATGCAGGATCTCGAGGAGCGTAAGACGCGGATGGACTGGGTTCGCCAGTTCATGCGCCAGCTGGAAGAGAACGCCGTCGCCTGATCGCGGGGGGATATGGCCGTTACGCCGTATCCCCCTTTCCACATATCTGGCAATCTTTACAAACATTTTGCAATCCGCCTGGATTTCCCCACACAGACTCACGCCATAATCTCATCTCCTTTTTCATATAAAAATAACCACTTATATATTTTGGAGTTATGGTAATGAGAATCCGTTTCCCCTTGATGCTGGCGCTGGTCGCGCTGGTTGCTGCGCTGGCGCTGCCCGCGCGCGCTAACACCTGGCCCCTTCCCCCGCCGGGCAGCCGACTGGTGGGGCAGAATCAGTTCCATGTGGTGCAGGATAACGGCGGTTCGCTGGAGGCGATTGCCAAAAAGTACAATGTCGGCTTCCTGGCCCTGCTGCAGGCCAATCCCGGGGTGGACCCCTACGTTCCGCGCGCCGGCAGCGTGCTGACCATCCCCCTGCAGACGCTGCTGCCCGATGCGCCGCGCGAAGGGCTGGTGATTAACCTTGCCGAACTGCGCCTCTACTATTACCCGCCGGGCAAGAATGAAGTGACCGTCTACCCGATCGGCATCGGCCAGCTGGGCGGAACCACCATCACACCGACAATGGTTACCACCGTGTCCGACAAGCGGGCCAATCCGACCTGGACGCCAACCGCCAACATTCGCGCGCGCTACAAAGCGATGGGGATTGAGCTGCCGGCGGTGGTGCCTGCCGGTCCTGACAACCCGATGGGACATCACGCCATCCGCCTCGCCGCCTATGGCGGAGTCTATCTCCTGCACGGCACCAATGCCGACTTCGGCATAGGTATGCGCGTCAGCTCCGGCTGTATTCGTCTGCGCGACAACGATATCAAGGCGCTGTACAACGCCATCTCGCCGGGCACGAAGGTGAATATTATCAACACGCCGATCAAGGCGTCGGTAGAGCCGGACGGTCGCCGTCTGGTTGAGGTCCATCAGCCGCTGTCTGAGCATATCGATGACGACCCGCAGACCCTGCCTATTACGCTTAACGCGGCCATGAAGGCGTTCAAACAGGCGCCGCAGACCGACGGAACAGTGATGGAGCGCGCGATGAATTACCGCTCGGGCATGCCCATTGACGTCACCCGTCATGCGGACCCCGGCCCGCAGTCGCTGTAACCTCACACCGCAGAAAACAAAAAACCCGCCTGAAGGCGGGTTTTTTGTTGGCAAGGGTCAAACAGGGGTACAACAGGGTTTTACTCATCGCTGACCGGTGAAGGGGGCCGGGCAGCGACGCATCGGGTTTACTTGTAGATAACCGCGGTACCGTGAAGGGTATTCGGACCGGTTACCGAAGTAATACGGTATGAGGTGGCGCCCATCTCATCCGCTTTCTGCGCCAGCTGGTCTTCCAGCGAACCCAGGTTAGTCCCTGCGGAAGCTGAGATAGTACCCACTTTATGCTGGCCGGCTGGGGTGGACTGCACCTCAACAGCGGCAAAGCTGGCGAAAGAGAGGGAGCTAAGAACGGCGGCAATAGCCAGAGTATTAACGGTTTTCATGATTATTATACCTATGCAGATGAATTTTATAGTAGGGTCGTAAGCATTAACTTAACGATCGATAGGTAAATATTAATGTGATCTAAGTCACACGTCAACGCATTTTTATAACGATCGTTTAACTATTTATAAAATGCTTAATTTTCATACGCATATGAATTATTTATTTTTGAACCAACAGCGCTGGCCCCGGCGATCGTTTATTTTTATAATGACGATTCACCAAACCAACATAGGTACAACGGCATCATGACAACTGACGTTCAGAGTTGCGCCAAAAAAAGCCGTGGCCGACCGAAGGTGTTCGACAGGGATGCGGCGCTGGACAAAGCCATGACACTCTTCTGGCAGCACGGCTATGAGGCGACCTCGCTCGCCGATCTGGTCGAGGCGACAGGAGCAAAAGCCCCCACCCTGTATGCGGAATTTGTGAATAAAGAAGGACTGTTCCGCGCAGTATTGGACCGTTACATTTCGCGCTTTGCCGCGAAGCACGAAGCCGTGCTGTTTGCTGAGGGAAAATCCGTCGATCGGGCGTTGCGCGACTACTTCACCGCGGTCGCCACCTGTTTTACCAGCAAAGAGACACCGGCCGGCTGCTTTATCATTAATACCTCCGCCGCGCTGGCCGCCTCCTCGACGGATATCGCCAATACCATCAAATCCCGCCATGCGATGCAGGAGCAGGCGCTAACCCAGTTTCTGCAGCAACGGCAAGCGCAGGGCGAACTGCCCGCGGGCCGCGACGTGGGGCAGCTGGCGCAGTTTCTCAACTGTGTCCTGCAGGGGATGTCCATCAGCGCACGGGAAGGCGCCGATTTTGACAAACTGATGCAAATCACTGACACCACCCTCCGTCTCTGGCCGCTGGTCCTCGAGTCCTGATGCGCCCCGCTTCCGGCGGTGTTCAACCGCCGGAACCGCCCGCCGTTTCGCTTTATCCCCACAAAATAGATTGATTTTTATTACCTTTTCTCGCGCAAGATAAACGCAAATGATATTGATTGCGATATTCATTATGTGCAAAATCCTTTTTTGAGTTTTTCCAGATGTTTCGCATTGTAACGAATACCGGCCCGACGCCGGCCCATAACAACGACAAAACAACTTGCTCATAAAAGGAATGGATATGAAAAAGCGCCTCTGGGTGCTCCACCCTCTGCTGCTGGCCAGCGCGCTGCCTGCGCTGGCGGCTCAGTCTGAAGAAGACAGCATTATCGTTAGCGCGAACCGCACCCATCGCACCGTTGCCGAAATGGCCCAAACCACCTGGGTCATTGAGGGCCAGGAGATTGAGCAGCAGGTCCAGGGCGGAAAAGAGTTCAAAGACGTGCTGGCGCAGCTGATCCCGGGCATCGACGTCAGCAGCCAGGGGCGCACCAACTATGGGATGAACATGCGCGGGCGCGCCATCGTCGTGCTGATTGACGGCGTCCGGCTCAACTCTTCCCGCACCGACAGCCGCCAGCTCGACGCCATCGACCCGTTCAACATCGAGCATGTCGAAGTGATCTCCGGGGCAACCTCGCTGTACGGCGGCGGCAGTACCGGCGGACTTATCAACATCGTCACCAAAAAAGGGCAGCAGGATCGCCAGGTCGATCTTGAGGTGGGCAGCAAGAGCGGGTTTGCAAACAGCAACGATCATGATGAGCGTGTCGCGGCGGCGGTCAGCGGCGGGACAGACCACGCGTCCGGGCGTTTATCGGTAGCCTATCAGCGTTTCGGCGGTTGGTACGACGGCAATAACGATGCGCTGATCCTCGATAACACCCAAACGGGGCTCCAGCACTCTGATCGTCTGGACGTCATGGGGACGGGGACGATCGAGATCGACGACAACCGCCAGCTGCAGCTGGTCACCCAGTACTATAAAAGCCAGGGCGATGATGACTATGGCCTGTGGCTCGGGAAAAATATGTCCGCGGTCACCAGCGGCGGCAAAGCGTACACCACCGATGGGCTCAATTCCGATCGTATCCCCGGCACCGAGCGCCATCTGATCAGCCTCCAGTACTCCGATGCCGATTTCTTCGGCCAGAATCTGGTGAGCCAGGTGTACTATCGCGATGAGTCCCTCACCTTCTATCCATTCCCGACGCTCAGCAAAGGTCAGGTCAGCAGCTTCTCCTCGTCGCAGCAGGATACCGATCAGTACGGGGCAAAGCTGACCCTCAACAGCCAGCCGCTGGCGGGATGGGATCTCACCTGGGGTCTCGACGCCGATCATGAGACCTTCAATGCCAACCAGATGTTCTTCGATCTGCAACAATCGCTGGCGTCCGGCGGGCTGCACAACGAATCGATCTACACCACCGGCCGCTATCCGGGATACAGTATCTCCAACGTCGCGCCGTTCCTGCAGTCGAGCTATGATCTGAACGATATCTTTACCCTCAGCGGCGGGGTTCGCTACCAGTGGACCGAAAACCGGGTTGACGACTTTGTCGGCTACGCCCAGCAACAGGATATCGCCAACGGCAAAGCGCGCTCCGCCGACGCCATCAAAGGCGGAAAAACCGATTATGACAACTTCCTGTTTAACGCCGGGATCGTGGCCCATCTGACCGAGCGTCAGCAGACCTGGTTTAACTTCTCGCAGGGCGTTGAGCTGCCGGATCCGGGTAAATACTATGGCATCGGGAAATACGGCGCGGCGGTCAATGGTCATCTGCCGCTGCTCTCCAGCGTCAACGTCGATGACTCGCCGCTGCAGGGGATCAAAGTTAACTCGTATGAGCTGGGCTGGCGCTATACTGGCGATAACCTGCGCACCCAGCTGGCGGCGTATTACTCGACTTCGGATAAGACCATCGTCGTCAACCGTACCGATATGACCATCGATGTTCAGTCCGACAAACGGCGTATTTACGGCGTTGAGGGTGCGGTCGATTACTTTATTCCGGACAGCGACTGGAGCGTCGGCGGCAACTTCAACGTGCTGAAATCACAGGTGCAGACCGATGGCCGCTGGCAGAAGTGGGACGTCACCCTCGCCTCGCCGTCCAAAGCCACCGCCTGGGTGGGCTGGGCGCCGGATCCGTGGAGCCTGCGCGTGCAGAGCCAGCAGGTGTTTGACCTCAGCGACGCCGCCGGCAACAAGCTGGAAGGCTATAACACCGTCGATTTTATCGGCAGCTACGCGCTGCCGGTGGGGAAACTGACCTTCAGTATCGAAAACCTGCTTAACGAAGACTATATCACCATCTGGGGCCAGCGCGCGCCGCTGCTCTACAGCCCAACCTACGGCAGCTCGTCGCTGTATGAATACAAGGGCCGCGGCCGCACCTTCGGTCTGAATTACGCGTTAACCTTCTGATAAAAAAAGCCCCTCAGCCTGAGCGATTGAGGGGCTAATCAATACACAAATCTGTTTTTAGATTTTGTTGTTCAGGACCAGCTGGCCGTTGTTGTCCAGCGGGATCTGGCTGCCAGGATCGTGATCCATCCGGATTTTCCCCTGCTGATCGCCTATCTTATAGGTCACATCGTAACCCAGCATTTTGTCGGATTTGTCATACACCGTTTTGCAGCGCTGCTGCGTGGTGGTGTAGGTGTCGTTGTCCTGCATCGCGCCCTGGATCTGGTTACCGGCATAGCCGCCGCCCAGCGCGCCCACCACCGTCGCCACGCTGCGTCCGTGACCGCCGCCGAACTGGTGGCCAATCACCCCGCCCGCCACCGCGCCCAGCACGGAACCGGCGATGCGGTTTTCATCCTGTACCGGACGACGATGGGTCACGGTGACATTGCGGCATTCCTGGCGCGGGGTTTTCACGGTTTCTTTAATCGGTGTACTGGAGACCACTTGCGCATACTGCGGGCCGCGATCTAACACGTTGAGACCAGCGACAGCTGCAACGCCCAGCGCGGCAGCCACGCCTATCCCTATACCCGCCAACATAGATTTATTCACGGGAGATCCTCCTTTGTTGCTGTTGATACAATTTTGCAACCGGACCCGGGAAGGCGCAAATCAGATAGCGGATGAAAAGTGCGAGAATTCGCTGCAAATCAAAGGGATTCAGAGGATTCCGAGCGGGATTGCCGCCGGTTCAGCAGAAGAGCCCGGAGGCGCCGCCAGGGCGCGCTCCGGGTCGCAACAGCGATTAATGCAGCTTGAGGCGCGGGCGAATGATGCGGTTGATGCGCCCAACCAGCATCATCAGGCCGGTTTTGAAATAGCCGTGCAGGGCGATCTGGTGCATACGGTACAGGGAGATGTACACAAAGCGCGCAATGCGCCCTTCCACCATCATCGAGCCGCGCATCAGGTTGCCCATCAGGCTGCCGACGGTGGAGTAGTTGGATAGCGACACCAGTGAGCCATGGTCTTTATAGGTATACGCCTTCAGCGGTTTACCTTTCATCTGCGCGAGGATGTTATTCAGCGCGCAGGTGGCCATCTGGTGCGCCGCCTGGGCACGCGGTGGTACAAAGCCGCCTTCCGGACGGGCGCAGGAGGCGCAATCGCCAATGGCGAAAATATCCGCGTCGCGGGTGGTCTGCAACGTCGGCTCAACCACCAGCTGATTGATACGGTTGGTTTCCAGGCCGCCGATCTCTTTCATGAAATCTGGCGCTTTGATCCCGGCCGCCCAGACCATCAGATCCGCTTCAATATATTCGCCATCTTTGGTGTGCAGGCCGCCCGCATCGGCGCTGGTGACCATGGTCTGCGTCAGCACCCGTACACCCAGCTTGGTCAGCTCATTATGCGCCGCCCCGGAAATGCGCGGCGGCAGCGCCGGCAGAATGCGTTCGCCCGCTTCGACCAGCGTGACGTTCAGCGCTTCGTTGGTCAGCCCTTTGTAGCCGTAGCTGTGCAGCTGTTTCACGGCATTATGCAACTCAGCGGAGAGTTCCACGCCGGTGGCGCCGCCGCCGACGATGGCAATGTTTACTTTACCGTTAGCGCCGAGGTTCGCGGAGTATTTAAGGAACAGGTTGAGCATTTCCTGATGGAAACGACGCGCCTGGTGCGGGTTGTCGAGGAAAATGCAATTCTCTTTAACGCCAGGGGTATTGAAGTCATTCGAGGTACTGCCCAGCGCCATCACCAGCGTGTCGTACGGCAGTTTACGCTCAGCCACCAGCAGCTCGCCTTTTTCATTGCGCAGCTCGCCGAGGGTGATGGTCTTCCCTTCGCGATTGATATCGACCACCGACCCCAGCTGGAACTGGAAGCCGTGGTTGCGGGCATGGGCCAGATAGCTCAGCGCATCGACACCTTCATCCAGAGAACCGGTGGCCACTTCGTGCAGCAGCGGCTTCCACAGATGGCTGTGGTTACGGTCCACCAGGGTGATTTTCGCTTTCTTATGGCGCCCTAACTTTTTCCCCAGCTGAGTTGCCAGTTCCAGTCCGCCTGCGCCGCCACCCACAATTACGATTTTTTTCAATGGCGTAGTCATGTGTACCCCTAAAATTATTAACCAAGTGTTAAATAAAAGTTATTAAAATAGCCTTTATTTAACAACAAGTTACGTCAATGAAAGCATTCAGCACTGTCGAGAATACCATGAACGGTGCATTGGTCATACCAAAATTGATGTGCATCAAGTTTTGTCGCGTATTTTTTCAACGAAACCAATAAGTGTAGACATGAAAAAACCCGCGCGGTGAACCCGGCGCGGGTTTGGAGACAGGGGAAAAGGCTTAACCGAGGGTTTTAAACGCTTTCAGCCGCTGCAGGTGCGGCGAAATGTTTTTAAACTTATGGGTCTGCTCTTCATCCCAGATAATTTCATAATAGTGGTGCAGAAGGTCGGCGGAACGCTGGCTGTCCAACGCTTCGTCCTGTCGGGAAAGCACCACCAGGCAGCGATCGCGGTTCTTTTCGCGGAAGTTGGTCACGCATTTGGTGGCGATGTCAGCATACTCTTCCGGTCGGTCGATTTTGCCTTCCATATTCTCATGCGGAAACAGGTTCGGATTGAACACCGCCTGACGGATATCGCACAGGAAACCAATCCGCTCCGCCCAGTAACCGCCGAGTCCAACGCCGCAGATCAGCGGCCGGTCATCGGCGGTAAGCTGCAGCATTTTATCAACCTCTTTCAGCAGATGCTGCATGTCGTGCTTGGGATGGCGCGTGCTGTAGCTTATCAACCGCACGTCAGGGTCAATAAACTGCAACTGCATCACCTTCTCGTGGTTACCGGGGCTGTTCGAGTCAAAACCGTGTAAATAGATAATCATCGCATCCTCACCAGACAACAACGCCCCGCAGAGCGTTACGCGGACTTCGCCTCTTGCCAGCGCGCATGAAGCTGCTCCAGCTGGGCACTCACCGTTTTCCAACGGGCTGAATCCCTTAACTCCTGACGGGAAAAGGAACCTTTATGATACAATTTCGTAACACGCTCTGCTTTGATCGGCGACAGGTTATCCAGCACACTGACCGCGCCCTTACGATTATTGCAGACGAGTATCATATCGCAACCGGCGTCGAGCGATGCCTGGCCGCGTTCGGCATAGCTGCCCATGATCGCCGCCCCTTCCATCGACAGATCGTCGGAGAAAATCACCCCATCGAAGCCCAGCTCGCCGCGCAGCACCGTTTTCAGCCAATAGGCCGAACCGCTCGCCGGACGCGGGTCGAGCTCCGGGTAAATCACATGCGCCGGCATAATGGCATCCAGACGCTGCTCGGCGATAAGGCTTTTGAATACCGCCATATCGTGGTCGCGGATAACCGATGCCGGACGCGGATCGAACGGGGTTTCTTTGTGCGAATCGGCAGTCACCGCCCCGTGTCCCGGGAAGTGTTTGCCGGTGGTTTTCATGCCCGCGGCGTGCATGCCGTCAATGACGTGACGCGCCATCGTCAACGCTTTCTGCGGATCTTCATGATAAGAACGTTCGCCGATTGCGGCGCTGATGTGACCGACGTCCAGCACCGGCGCAAAGCTGATATCGATGTCCATGGCGATCATTTCGCTGGCCATCAGCCAGCCAGCCTCGGCGGCCAGTTTGCCCCCCTCTTCCATCCCCAGCAGCGCAGCGAAAGACTGGGCCGCCGGTAAACGGGTAAAGCCTTCGCGGAAACGCTGAACGCGTCCCCCTTCCTGATCGACCGCCACCACCAGATGGTTACGGGAGGCTTCGCGGATCTGGCGCACCAGCTCCCGCAGCTGCGCCGGATCGTGATAATTTCGGGTGAAGAGGATCAACCCTCCCACCAATGGATGCGCCAGAATCTCTCGCTCTTCCGCATCCAGTTCATACCCTTCAACATCCAACATCACTGGGCCCACACTGACCTCTCTTATCCTTTGCGTTCGTTGTCTAACTGACACCATGTTTCATCTGCCAGCATGATAAATTGCCGATCCCCGCTCTGCCGCCAGCGCATTTCATACCAGCCCGCCATGAGCAGCAGTACCCACGGACGCCAGCGCGCCACCTGCCGCCATAGCTGCTGCGCGTCGATAGCCGCCCGTCGGGCATATGCCGCCACCAGCTGGCGGCGCTCGTCCGGGGCGATCCACACGGCGGCCAGCTCCAGCGCGATATCGCCATCGCCGGCATATTCCCAGTCGATCAGCTTCAGACCGGCGTCGCTGTGGATAATATTGCCGGCATGGACGTCCATATGCAGCGGCGCCAGCCGCAGAGGACGAGGCTCGCCCCGGCGGCACAGCCGCTGATGCCAACGTAGCCAGCGCGGCGTGCGCCGGGCCGGATCGCTCCTCTGCCAGTACTGCGCCAGCAGCGGCCCGAGACTAACACGCCAGCCGAACCGCGGTTGCTGATGCAAATCATACAATAAGCCAGACAGCTGCGGGCAGTCAGGTAACTCGCTTTTCACCTCACCCGCGCAATACTCCACCACCATCCAGCAGGGCGAGTAAAACAGAGGAGTGGGCGCCAGCCTGGCAGGCAGCCGGCGCAGCGCACGATACTGACGACGAAAATAACAGGCAGCGGCAGACGGGTCGTGCGGCTGACGCAGCACTCGTCGCTGGTCGCCATCGCTGATAATCACACTGCCGCCGCTGAGGCCGGTCTGGCTCAGCGAGGCGACAGGATGATAGTGGGGAAAGAAGCGCGACAAGAGCTCGTCGCGCGTTAGCTTATTGTTGCTGAACCGCACCTTTACCTGACCAGATAATCTCGCCGGTTTGCACCAGCATCAACTGCATCTTCAGCTCGGGCGCGTTGACATTGCCAGTGGCATTGGAATAAAGCACATACTGCGCGCCCACGTTGCGGGCGATGCCCATGGCTTTGCTGCGGCTGCCGAGGCTGTCCTGCGGCGACAGGCCCAGCTGCTGCTTGGCGACCGCCAGCTGCTGCGGTGAAACAAGGGTAAATTTGCCGTTGCCCGCCAGCGCGTTACGTAACGCGGTGGTGGCTTCTCCGGCATTCAGCGAACCGTTGGTGCGGTTGTTCACGCTGTCAACCAGCAGAATACTGCCGGCATTGACCCCGCCCGCCTGCAGCATCTGTCCCACCATCGGCTGCACCGCGCCGTTCCAGTTATAATGACGCACGCGCGGCGCCGGCTGACCCGACTGCTGATCCTGATGCTCAATCGGTCCTAGCTGCGAAGGGACGGAAGGCACCGCCGGTACCGTCGGCACCGTGGGCTGTGGCTGCACAGGCTGCTGCGGCTGCGGTTTGGCCTCTTCTACCGGCGCGGGCTGCTCACGCAGCCCCGCACAGCCTGCGAGGAATATCGCCAGTGCTGTGATTAACGCATAGCGACACATTTTCATCATTATAATTACCCCTTACAGATAAAGATAAAGGCGGGCCTTATGCGCCCCCAGGATATTGGCGCTGCCATACAACGTCACCGAGGAGCGAGCCGGGACCACGATGGTGCGCGGCGCCTCCAGCGGGTGCATCTCCAGCCCTCGGGCGTCATACCAGAAAAAACGATAATGCACGGTGACCGGCTGTTGGCGCTCGTTATACAGCGTAGAGGAGGCGGTAGCCTGTATCTCCGTCGCCACGACGACAGGCTCGCTGGCGCTGATCCCGGCGGCCAGCACGCTCGACTCCATCACCAGCGCCTGCTGGTCAGAAACCGGGATCTCCGGGTGTGAACTACATCCGGCCAGCAGCCCCGCCGCCAGACACGCGCCCAAAAGGGTCCTTAGCATGGCGTTAGCCTTTGTGCGCCAGCATCGGACCCAGCGGACGACCGCCCAGCAGATGCATATGGATATGGTAAACTTCCTGGCCGCCGTGGCGGTTGCAGTTGACGATCAACCGGTAGCCATCGTCGGCGAGGCCTTCATCGCGGGCAATCTTCGCCGCGACGGTCATCATCCGGCCCAGGGCCAGTTCATGTTCGGTGGTGACGTCATTTACGGTAGGAATCAGAACGTTCGGGACAATCAGAATGTGGGTGGGCGCCTGCGGGGAGATGTCGCGAAAAGCGGTCACAAGCTCATCCTGATAAACAATATCCGACGGGATCTCCCGGCGAATGATTTTGCTGAAAATCGTTTCTTCTGCCATGACTGATTCCTTATTAGTTTTATCCCGTACGCTGGCCTGCTTCTGCAGATAAACGCAGACGCACAGGTTCCGGTAAGAGTATGAGCGACATCCTCCCTCTCTTTCAACCTGAAAGCTCTTTTTCTTATTCAACTATAGACTTAGCTGCTGAGGGAATAAGCATTTGGCGGACAGTTAGCAGGGTTATCGCCTCTGGAAGGCCTATCTTGTCACGTAAAAAAGGCAGCCAGTTGGCTGCCTTAGTCTCCCCGATACTACGTCTTAACTGTTACGGATGTACTCATCCATTTCAGTTTTCAGGTTATCGGACTTGGTACCGAAGATGGCCTGTACGCCAGAACCTGCCACTACCACGCCAGCGGCGCCCAGTTTTTTCAGGCCAGCCTGGTCAACTTTCGCTACATCCGCCACGCTAACACGCAGACGAGTAATACATGCGTCGAGGTTGGTGATGTTCTCTTTACCGCCGAAAGCGGCGATCAGAGCCGGAGCCATCTCGCTGGTTGCGCCAGCTTTGCTCTCTTCGGTGGTATCTTCACGACCCGGTGTTTTCAGATCCAGGGCTTTAATCAGCACGCGGAAAATGACGTAGTACACGATCGCATAGCAGATACCGACGATCGGGAACAGCCACAGCTTGCTGCTGTTACCGGACAGCACGATAAAGTCGATCAGGCCGTGAGAGAACGAAGTACCGTCACGCATACCCAGCAGGATACAGATCGGGAACGCCAGACCCGCCAGGATGGCATGGATAACGTACAGGATCGGCGCCACGAACATGAACGAGAACTCGATCGGCTCGGTGATACCGGTCAGGAACGAGGTCAGCGCGGCGGAGATCATGATACCGCCCACTTTGGCGCGGTTTTCCGGTTTAGCAGAGTGCCAAATCGCGATAGCCGCTGCCGGCAGACCGTACATTTTGAACAGGAAGCCGCCAGACAGTTTGCCCGCGGTCGGGTCGCCTGCCATGTAGCGCGGGATATCGCCGTGGAATACCTGACCAGCCGCGTTGGTGTATTCGCCGATCTGCATCTGGAAAGGAACGTTCCAGATGTGGTGCAGACCAAACGGCACCAGGCAACGCTCGATGAAACCGTAGATACCAAACGCCACCACCGGGTTCTGATAAGCAGCCCACTGGGAGAAGGTCTGGATCGCGGAACCGATCGGCGGCCAAATGAAGGAGAGGATCACGCCGGTGAAGATAGCGGCCAGACCAGAGATAATCGGTACAAAGCGCTTGCCCGCAAAGAAGCCGAGATATTCTGGCAGCTTAATGCGATAGAAGCGGTTAAACATGTACGCGGCGATAGCACCGGAGATAATACCGCCAAGCACGCCGGTATCAGCCAGGTGTTTTGCCGCAATCTCGTCAGCAGGTAAATGCAGCACCAGCGGCGCAACCACCGCCATGGTTTTCACCATGATGCCGTAAGCTACCACTGCAGCCAGTGCGGATACACCGTCGTTATTGGTGAAGCCGAGGGCCACACCGATAGCGAAGATCAGCGGCATGTTGGCGAAAACTGAACCGCCTGCTTCTGCCATAACGTGGGAGACCACGGCTGGCAGCCAGCTGAAGTTTGCGGAACCGACGCCCAGCAGGATACCTGCGATAGGCAGTACGGATACCGGCAGCATCAGCGATTTACCGACCTTCTGCAGGTTAGCAAATGCATTCTTAAACATAATTGAGAGTGCTCCTGAGTATTTGGTACTTTTTTACGTTTTCACGCATTGGCCCGGGGGGAGAACCGCGCCGTGGACAGGACATCTAAGCGCCCTTTATTTATTACACAGAGTAAAATAATTAACGGGATGATTGTTTGACGGCTATCACGTTTCAATCAGCCTTCCGGTAAAAATTTACATCAGCTTACATAAGTTGTATCCAGATGTTGCCAAAAAACCTTCACCGCCACTTTTGTGGCGGTGAACTTTACTCGCTTTGGCTATTAATTACGAGCCTTAAAATAATAAGCAGATCAAGCAGGTTGCAAGCGGGCGGGGTCAATGTGGAACAGCGTGGCAAAATTGTCGGTGGTCTGCTGAGCCAGTTGCTCCAGCGACACACCCTTCAGTACCGCCATGTATTCAGCAACGTCACGCACCAGCGCCGGCTGGTTCTCTTTGCCGCGATGGGGTACCGGCGCCAGGTATGGCGAATCGGTCTCCACCAGCAGACGATCCAGCGGAACATAGCGCGCCGCATCGCGCAGCTGCTCGGCGTTACGGAAAGTGACGATACCGGAAAACGAGATATAGAACCCCATGTCGAGCAGCTTACCCGCCGTCTCCCTGTCCTCAGTGAAACAGTGTAGTACGCCTCCGCAATCCGTCACCTTTTCTTCGCGTAAAATGGCCAGGGTATCGGCGCGAGCGTCACGGGTATGCACGATCACGGGCTTGTTCAGCTCCCGGCCGATGCGGATATGGTCACGGAACGAAGTTTGCTGCTGGACTTTGGTTTCCGGGGTATAAAAATAGTCCAGTCCGGTCTCTCCCATCGCGACGACGCCCTCTTCCGCCGCCAGCGTGCGCAGTGTCTCCACCTCGTAGGGCTCATCCTGGTTTAACGGGTGCACGCCGCAGGAGAAGACGACGTTGTCACGCCTTCCTACCAGCTCGCGCATACTGCGGTAGCCAGGCAGCGTCGTGGCGACCGCCAGGCAAAATTTCACATCGCGTGCGGCCGCTTTTGCCAGTACGTCATCGACGTTTTTGTGCAGGGTTTGATAATCCAGACCATCAAGATGGCAGTGGGAGTCGACTAAAAACATAATGTCTCACTCAGAGGTGGGAGACGGGTAAAACCGTCCCGGGTTGCAGGTAATGTTCCCAGCGCAGCAGGCGCTCGGTGAGCAGCAGTTCGCGGTTGACGCCGACGACGTTCAGCAATTGCTCGCGGCAGGTACAGACGTCATGGGCAATCGCCTGCAGCCGGGCGGCGGGCAGACTGTGCGCCAGCTGCTCCAGCAGCGGCCAGACATCCGGGTTACTCACCAGGGCAATTCCCTGCTGTCGTTTTTGCGCATCGACCAGCAGCGATGCCAGCCAGTGCAGGCGAACCGCCGCCTGTTCATGATTGAGTATCGGCAGCAGCGCCAGCCAGTCACCGCTCGCCAGTGTGGTCGCCAGCGCCTGACACAGCTGCTGTCGCGCCGTCCACTGCGGCTCTTTAAGCAGTTCGAGCGCGGCGGCCGGCGCGCTGGCGCACAGACGTAACGCGGTCAGCAGCGCCTCCTGCGGCAGGTTCACCTCACGCTCCAGCCAGGCCAGGGCATAAGATTCCGTCGGCGGCGACAGGTGGTGCAGGCGGCAGCGACTGCGCAGGGTGGTCAGCAGACGCGCCGGCTCCTCGCAGGCGAGGAAGAACCAGGTATTTTCCGGCGGCTCCTCCAGCGTTTTCAGCAACGCGTTGGCGGCAGCATCGGTCAGCAAGGCGGCATCGCTAATCCATACCACCTTCGCCCCACCGAGGCGCGCGCGCTCATAGAGCTTGTCGTTGACATCGCGCACCGCGTCAATACCCAGCGCGCTCTTGCCTTTCTCAGGGCTCAGCGGATAGTAATCGGGGTGCGTACCGGCCTGCATCAGCTGGCAGCTGTGGCAGTGACCGCAGCTTTTATGCCCTTCAGGCTGGCGGCACATCAGGAAGCGGCACAGCGCATAAATCAACGCCTCGCCGCCCATCCCGCTCAGAGACTGTAACAGTAAGGCGTGGTGGCCACGTCCGGCCTGATAGCTACCGACCAGTTGTTCGAACGAGGGGCGCAGCCACGGATACCATTTCATGCCGGTTGCTCCGCCATCCACTGGGCGATCGTGGCGCGAATATCGCGCGCGACGGCATCCAGCGGCTGCGTCGCGTCCACCGTGCGGATAGAAGGATCTGCCGCAGCCAGCTCAAGGTAGCGCGCGCGGGTACGATTGAAGAAGTTCATCGACTCCTGCTCAATGCGATCCAGTTCGCCGCGAGCGCGGGCGCGCTGCAGCCCCACTTCCGGCGTAACGTCGAGGTACAGCGTCAAATCGGGACGAAAATCGCCGAGAACGGCGTCGCGCAGCGTCGCCAGCATCGTGCGGTCAATGCCCCTGCCGCCGCCCTGATAGGCCTGGGTGGAGAGATCGTGACGATCGCCGATCACCCACTGGCCGCGAGCCAGAGCAGGCTTAATCACCGTCTCCACCAGCTGGACGCGCGCCGCGTAAAACATCAGCACTTCCGCTTTATCGTTAATCACTTCATCGCCCGTGGACTGGATATCCAGCACCAGGCTACGCAGTTTTTCAGCAAGGATTGTGCCACCCGGCTCACGGGTAAACACCATATCGTGAATACCTGCCGACTGCAGCGTCTCCACCACCAGTTGACGTGCGGTGGTCTTCCCGGCGCCCTCCAGCCCCTCGATGACGATATAGTTACTGCGCATTTTTTTCCTTAAGTACTTTCAGATAGTCCTGCACCGCGCGGTTATGGCTGACCAGGTTTGTGGTAAACGTATGGCCCCCTTTCCCGTCGGCGACAAAATAGAGGTATGGTGTTTTCGCCGGATGGGCGGCCGCCTTCAGCGACGCTTCGCCCGGCACCGCGATAGGGCCTGGCGGCAGGCCGCTGATGGTATAGGTATTGTACGCGGTCGGCGTCTCCAGATCCTTACGCGTTAACTTTCCATTATACCCTTCGCCCATCCCGTAGATCACCGTTGGGTCGGTCTGTAAGCGCATGCCGATGCGCAGGCGGTTGATAAATACCGACGCGACGCGATCGCGCTCTTCCGCTACCGCGGTCTCTTTCTCAATAATCGAGGCCATGGTCAACAGCTGATTCTGATCGGCATAGGGCAGATTATCCATCCGTCCTTCCCAAATCTTCGCCACTTCAGTGACCATTTTCTGATGCGCGCGCTTGAGGATAGCGATGTCACTGGTATTGGCGGTGTACATCCAGGTGTCCGGCCAGAACCAGCCTTCCACCCAGTCGGCATGGTCAAGACCTAACGCCTTAGCCACCGTCGCGTAGCTATCGTCTTCAAGCGTGTGCTTCACGTAGGGAGCATCGCGCAGCTGACGAAGGTAGTCGCTGACGCGCATGCCTTCGACAAAGCGCAGCGGAAACTGCGCCTCTTTGCCACTGGCCAGCAGCTGCAGCATCTCGCGCACCGTCATTTGCGGCGTGAGGCGATAGGTCCCGGCCTTGAAGTGAGACAGCTCAGGCTCCATCCGCAGCAGCCACTGGAACACGCGCGGGCGATTGATCACCTTCTCGCGATAGAGATCCTGCCCCAGCGCCAGCCGGCCGGTGCCGGCTTCGAGGGTAAAGATGGTCTCTTCTTTAATCAGCAGCTTGCTGTCCGCCAGCTGGCGTACCTTCCACATTCCTGCCGCCGCGGCGATGCCCAACAGCACCACCAGCAACAGGATAAAACGTAACATTTTCTTCATACTAACCAGACAGCTCACACAAAGGGGCTAAAAAATGGTAAAGCTCGCGCGAGGACCAGACGGTCTCCTCCCAGCGACGAACCGGCACCAGCGGCATCAGCGCATTGCAGATCAGCACTTCATCGGCCTCCCGCAACGCCTCGGGACGCGCTGTCACTTCGACAACGCGAAACGTCGATGGTGCCAGCTGCGCGATACAGCGCTGCCGCATTATGCCGTTGACCCCGGCATAATCGAGTCGCGGAGTAAATACATCCCGTCCCTGACGCCAGAATAAATTCGCGGCACAGCATTCCGTAAGCCACCCGTCACTGTCAAGGACCAGCGCCTCATCGGCGTCCGTCTGTTCAAGATGAGAGCGAATCAGCACCTGCTCCAGACGATTAAGATGCTTCAGGCCAGCCAGCCAGGGGTTGCGCCCCAGGGTCACCGGGCTCCGGGTCAGGGTAATGCCCTCCTCTCGCCAGCGCGCGTAGTGCGCCGGAAGCGGAGAGTCGCTCAGAATACGGGTGGGCGACGCACAGCCCGCCGTGCTGTATCCCCTTCCCCCAACGCCGCGGGTAAGGGTCACCTTAAGCACGCCCTGCGCGTGCGGTCGAGCCAGACGCTGCATCTCGTCGCTTAGCGTCAGCCAGTCGTCAAACGGGATGCGTAATTTTTCGCAGGTTGTCTGCAAACGCTGCAGATGGGCGTCCAGTAACGCAACCTGTCCATGCTGTATACGGGCAGTGGTAAAACAACCGTCGCCAAACTGGACGGCGCGATCGTTCGCCGCCAGCGTGTCCTGTTCAACGCCATTTATCAAGAACATAAAGGACTCCTTTTCACTGGTCGGTGAGTGTCTCAGGACACGGAGCAGAGGACAAGTGGAGAAAGCCGAATAAAAAAGGCCCGACAATCGGGCCTTTTGTTAAAGCAGTACCGGGGCAAGCCCTGTCACACTTTTTTGAAGATCAGCGAACCGTTAGTGCCGCCAAAGCCGAAGGAGTTGCACAGGGTGTACTCCATACCGGAAACCTGACGCGCTTCGTGCGGAACGAAGTCGAGGTCGCAGCCCTCATCCGGGTTGTCGAGGTTGATCGTCGGCGGAACCGCCTGATCGCGCAGCGCCAGGATAGAGTAAATCGACTCTACCGCCCCTGCCGCGCCCAGCAGATGCCCGGTCATGGATTTGGTGGAGCTCACCAGTACGCGGCTCGCCGCATCGCCGAAGACAGACTTAACCGCCTGCGCTTCCGCTTTATCGCCAGCCGGCGTCGAGGTGCCATGGGCATTGACGTAGCCGATCTGGCCCGGTTCGATGCCCGCATCGCGAATGGCATTCACCATCGCCAGCGCGGCGCCCGCGCCATCTTCCGGCGGTGATGTCATATGGTAAGCATCGCTGCTCATGCCGAAGCCGACGATCTCGGCGTAGATTTTCGCGCCGCGTTTTTTTGCGTGCTCGTACTCTTCCAGCACCACCATGCCCGCGCCGTCGCCCAGCACGAAGCCGTCGCGATCTTTATCCCACGGACGGCTTGCCACCTGCGGGTTGTCATTGCGCGTGGAGAGCGCCCGCGCTGCGCCAAAGCCGCCCACGCCAAGCGGGGTACTGGCTTTTTCCGCACCGCCTGCCACCATCGCATCGGCATCGCCATAGGCGATAATGCGCGCAGCCTGACCGATGTTGTGCACGCCTGAAGTACAGGCGGTCGCGATGGAGATACTTGGTCCACGCAGACCAAACATGATGGTCAGATGGCCGGCCACCATGTTAACAATTGTGGAGGGAACGAAGAATGGGCTGATCTTACGCGGTCCGCCGTTGACCAGCGAACTGTGGTTTTCTTCGATCAAGCCGAGACCGCCAATACCAGAGCCGATTGCGGCACCAATACGGGTAGCATTCTCTTCCGTCACTTCAAGGCCAGAATCCTGCATGGCCTGAACGCCAGCGACAATTCCATATTGAATGAAGGCATCCATCTTGCGCTGCTCTTTGCGCGAGATGATGTCATCACAGTTAAAATCCTTTACTAAGCCAGCAAATTTCGTTGCATAGGCGCTAGTATCGAAATGGTCGATCAGGCTGATGCCACTCTGACCGGCAAGGAGAGCTTTCCAGGTAGACTCTACGGTATTGCCGACAGGAGACAACATGCCCAGTCCGGTCACAACTACACGACGCTTAGACACGTTTGTCCTCCAGGGAGGGAAAATAGATTCTTGTGGGACAAATAAAGATAAAACTCAGGCGGTCGAATGACCGCCTGGAGATGTTCACTTACGCCTGGTGGCCGTTGATGTAATCAATGGCAGCCTGAACGGTGGTGATTTTCTCAGCTTCTTCGTCCGGAATCTCAGTATCAAACTCTTCTTCCAGAGCCATTACCAGCTCAACGGTGTCAAGAGAATCAGCGCCCAGGTCTTCAACGAAGGAAGCATTGTTGGTAACTTCTTCCTGCTTAACGCCCAGCTGCTCGCCGATAATTTTCTTAACGCGTTCTTCGATAGTGCTCATACTCTTAAATTTCCTATCAAAACTCGCTTTCGCGATGGTTTTCGTAGTGTATAAAATGTTGAAAAATTTGCAACTAAATCCCGGCAGGTCTTACCACGATTTTGCGCTATTTTGAGGCCGTTTGCCCTAAGAACGCAAATCTTTTCGCACAAAACCGCACAGAGAACCGTGCGAAGTGCGCGGTTCCTGAACGTTTTGCACAAATCTCGGTCAGACCATGTACATTCCGCCGTTGACGTGCAGGGTTTCACCAGTGATGTAACTTGCTTCGTCAGAGGCTAAAAATGCAACCGCGCTGGCGATTTCATTTGGGGTGCCAAGGCGCCCCGCAGGAACTGCCGCCAGCGTACCCGCACGCTGCTCATCGGTCAGCGCACGCGTCATGTCCGTTTCAATAAAGCCCGGAGCAACAACGTTTACAGTAATACCGCGGGACGCAACTTCACGCGCCAGTGATTTACTGAAGCCGATCAGACCCGCTTTCGCCGCAGCGTAGTTGGCCTGACCCGCATTTCCCATGGTACCAACCACAGAACCGATAGTGATAATACGTCCATGACGCTTTTTCATCATAGCGCGCATTACCGCTTTTGACAGACGGAAAACCGATGACAGGTTGGTTTCGATGATATCGTTCCACTCGTCATCTTTCATGCGCATTAACAGGTTGTCGCGAGTGATCCCGGCATTATTCACCAGGATATCCACTTCGCCAAACTCTGCGCGCACATTTTCCAGAACAGATTCAATAGATGCCGGGTCGGTCACATTCAACATCAGACCTTTACCGTTGGCGCCTAAATAGTCGCTGATCGCCTGCGCGCCGCTTTCGCTGGTCGCAGTACCGATAACTTTCGCGCCGCGGGCGACAAGCGTTTCAGCGATGGCGCGGCCAATACCGCGGCTTGCACCGGTAACCAGCGCGATTTTTCCTTCAAAACTCATGGTTTTCCTCTTTTATTGCTCAAGCGCCGCAGACATCGCCGCCGGCTCGTTAAGCGCGGAAGCGGTCAGGGTGTCAACAATACGTTTGGTCAGGCCGGTGAGGACTTTACCCGGGCCCACCTCATACAGATGCGTTACGCCCTGAGCAGCCATAAACTCAACGGTTTTAGTCCACTGAACCGGACTATACAGCTGGCGTACCAGCGCGTCGCGAATGGCGTCCGGCGCGGTTTCGCACTTCACGTCGACGTTATTTACCACCGGGATCGTCGGCGCGTTGAAAGTGATTTTCTGCAGCTCAAGCGCCAGTTTCTCCGCAGCTGGCTTCATCAGCGCACAGTGAGACGGCACGCTCACCGGCAACGGCAGCGCCCGTTTAGCGCCCGCGGCCTTACAGGCGGCGCCTGCGCGTTCAACGGCCTCTTTGTGACCGGCGATAACCACCTGGCCCGGGGAATTGTAGTTCACCGGAGAGACGACCTGCCCTTCGGCCGATTCTTCACAGGCTTTGGCAATAGCCGCGTCGTCCAGACCGATAATCGCTGACATGGCGCCAGTACCTTCCGGTACAGCTTCCTGCATGAATTTGCCGCGCAGTTCAACCAGGCGAACGGCATCAGCGAAAGCGATAACGCCCGCGCAAACCAGCGCGGAGTATTCGCCGAGGCTGTGGCCAGCCAGCAGCGCCGGCGCTTTGCCGCCCTGCTGCTGCCAGACGCGGTACAGCGCCACGGAGGCGGTCAGCAGCGCTGGCTGGGTCTGCCAGGTCTTATTCAGTTCTTCTGCCGGGCCCTGTTGCGTCAGCGCCCACAGATCGTAACCCAACGCTGCGGAAGCTTCACCGAAGGTCTCTTCAATGACCGGCCAGGTCGCCGCCATATCGGCCAGCATGCCTACGGCCTGCGAGCCCTGTCCCGGGAACACAAAAGCAAATTGCGTCATGTTTAAATCCTTATACTAAAAACGAACCAGCGCGGAACCCCAGGTGAAACCGCCACCAAAGGCTTCCAGCAAAATCAGCTGCCCACGTTGAATGCGGCCATCGCGGACGGCCTCATCCAGCGCGCAAGGGACTGACGCCGCGGAGGTGTTGCCATGGCGGTCGAGGGTCACTACGACGTTATCCATCGACATGCCCAGTTTCTTCGCCGTCGCGCTGATGATCCGCAGGTTTGCCTGATGCGGCACCAGCCAGTCCAGCGCAGAACGTTCAAGATTATTCGCGGCCAGCGTCTCATCAACGATGTGCGCTAACTCAGTGACCGCCACTTTGAAGACTTCATTGCCGGCCATCGTCAGATAGATCGGATTTTCCGGATCGACGCGATCGGCGTTCGGCAGGGTCAGCAGTTCGCCATAGCTACCGTCAGCATGCAGATGCGTCGAGATAATGCCAGGCTCTTCGGAGGCGCCCAGCACCACCGCCCCGGCGCCATCGCCGAAAATAATAATCGTCCCGCGATCGGCCGGATCGCAGGTGCGCGCCAGCACATCGGCGCCGACGACCAGCGCATAGTCCACCGCGCCGTTCTTGACATACTGATCGGCGACACTCAGCGCATAGGTGAAACCGGCGCAGGCGGCCGCGACGTCAAACGCCGGGCAGCCCTTGACGCCCAGCATAGACTGAATCTGGCATGCCGAACTCGGAAACGCGTGCGTGCCGGAGGTGGTCGCAACGATGATCAGACCAATTTGCTCCGCGGACACGCCCGCCATCGCCAGCGCCTGCTTTGCGGCTTCAAAGCCCATCGTAGCAACTGTTTCATGCGCTGCGGCAATACGACGCTCACGGATACCTGTGCGGGTGACAATCCACTCGTCAGAGGTCTCTACCATTTTTTCCAGGTCGGCGTTTGTACGCACTTGCTCGGGCAGATAGCTGCCGGTACCAATAATCTTCGTATACATGTACGCTCAGTCACTCTTGGGTAATATACCCGCCTCGTTCAACCGCCGCGGCGTCAGTGGTGTCCATTCGTCCCGCTTTGCTGTCGGGCGTTCACGTCACTGTCGCTTTCCGGCAGCTCGAAACCAGCTGGGTATAAAGATTCCAGGCGCGCGGCGATCCGTTGGGGAATTTGCCGCTGCACCGCCTGCACTGCCTGCTCTATCGCGACGCTAAAGGCGCGTTGATTGGCAGCACCATGACTCTTGATCACGGAACCGCGCAATCCTAACAGACAGGCGCCATTATACTGGTCGGGGTTGAGGTGACTGAATCGCCTCGCCAGGCTTTTTTGTAACCAACGTTTTAGTAACAGCAGCCACCACGACCGTTTTTTGCCCTCTCCCTGAGATTTCAGCAGTGAAAGGAACATTCTGACAACACCTTCCATGGTTTTTAATGTGACGTTGCCCGTGAATCCATCACAAACCAGCACATCGGTTTTTCCGGTCAACAGTTCATTGGCTTCAAGATAGCCGATGTAGTTGAGGGAAGGCAGCGTTTTGAGCACTGCGGCAGCATCGCGGATGCTGCTGAGGCCTTTCATCTCTTCTTCGCCGATGTTCAGCAAGGCGACGCGAGGATTGGCAATGCCAACCACCTCTTCCGCCAGCACTGACCCCATCACCGCGAACTGCACCAGCATCGTGCTGTCGCAATCGACGTTGGCGCCGAGATCCAGCACCACGGTTTTGCCCTTCTGCTGGTGCGGCAGCACCGTCACCAGCGCCGGCCGCTCAATACCTTCAATCGGTTTGAGCAGCAGTTTCGCCAGGCCCATCAGCGCGCCGGTGTTGCCGGCGCTGACGCAGGCTTCCGCCCGCCCTTCTTTCACAAGCTCCAGCGCCACGCGCATTGAGCTTCCGCGACTGCTGCGGATAGCCTGTGCGGGTCGCGCATCACTGGCAATAACTGACTGCGCAGGAATAATCTGCAGACGCGAACGTTGTTCGAAGTCAGCTTTGGCGAGTAATGGCGTGATGGCGTCGGGATCGCCGACTAAAAGAAGTGTGAGTTGCGAATTAGAGTTCAGTGCCTGCAGTGCTGCAGGCACTGTCACGGATGGGCCGAAATCGCCCCCCATGACATCTAACGCCAGGGTTAGACGTGTCAAGGTATCGTCGCTGCCCGGTTCGGTGATTCCCCAGTTGCCCGGGGAGTCCTCACTAAGCTTCATCACGCTGGCACCCGCGAATTTTCACGCTGCAGACGCAACAATCCGGGCATTGACGCCTCTGGTTATCGGGTTAACCGAGTGCCCAGGTACGTACAAACCCGCCATGGCCTGCAACGGGAAATCCTGCGAGTATCGCGTGATTACTTAGCGATAACCTTGCGACCGCGGTAGAAACCGTCGGCAGTGATGTGGTGACGCAGGTGTTTCTCACCAGAAGTTTTGTCTACAGACAGGCTGGTGACTGCGGTCAGCGCGTCATGGGAACGACGCATGCCACGTTTGGAACGGGTTGGTTTATTCTGTTGTACGGCCATGGACCTTACTCCTCAATTACTTACGCTTTAAGCTGGCTAATACGGCAAATGGGTTTGGTTTTTGTGCCTCTTCAGGCAGTTCGCCAAAGACCATGTCCGCGTCGGACACTTCACAGTGTTCAGAATCATGCACCGGAACTACGGGCAGGGAGAGGATAATTTCATCCTCGACCATTGCCTGCAGGTCGATTTCACCGAATTCGTTAACCTCAATCGGCTCATACGCTTCCGGTAGTGCTTCGGCCTGTTCGTCATTTCTGACGGGGCTAAAACAATACGTGGTGTGGACGTGATGGGAAAACGGTTTCCCGCAACGCTGGCATTCGAGGGTTACCGTCACCTTCGCATCGCCTGTAATAACGGCGAGACGCTGGTTATCGATAGCGAACGACATGCTGCATTCCACATCGCTGTCCACGCTGACTACAGAATCGGCTACACGTTCAACCTGATCGCGGGCATAGATGCCTTCGTAATCAAGGCGTTTTTGAGCCGTGCGTACCGGATCAAGAGTCAGGGGTAATTTTACCTTTTGCATAGGGCGCGCATATTAACTTTGTAATGTCATAGAGTCAAAGAAAAAGGCAGCCTCAGGTTGCCTTTTGCCATTTATTCGCACACATTGCGGCGCATAGTTTAAGATGATGCTCTGCGAAGCGCTATATGTGGATGAAAAAATATGTCTCAACTTATCCTGGCGTCAACCTCTCCCTGGCGGCGCATGCTGCTGGAAAAACTGGGGTTACCATTTGAATGTGCGGCGCCTGACGTCGACGAAACGCCCCGCCCTGAAGAATCCGCGCGTCAGCTTGTCACCCGGCTGGCGCAGGCCAAAGCGCAGAGCCTGGCTTCGCGCTACCCCAATCACCTTATTATAGGCTCCGATCAGGTTTGCGTATTGGACGGTGAGATCACCGGCAAACCGCACACCGAGGAAAATGCCCGCAGGCAGTTGAGAAAGGCGAGCGGGTCGATCATTACCTTTTATACTGGCCTCGCGCTGTACAACTCCGCCAGCGGTCATCTGCAAACCGAATGCGAGCCCTTTGACGTCCACTTCCGGCATCTCAGCGATAAAGAGATCGAAGGCTATGTGCGTAAAGAGAACCCGCTGCAGTGCGCCGGGAGTTTTAAGAGCGAGGGGTTAGGTATTACGCTGTTCGAACGGCTGGAAGGCCGCGATCCGAATACGCTGGTCGGTTTACCCTTGATCGCGCTCTGTCAGATGCTGCGCCGCGAAAATTACAACCCGCTGTTAGGCTGAGGTAAAAAAAACGGCGGAACTGATTCCGCCGTTGCACTTATTTGCTCTTCCGTAGCACCTGTAGACAGTGCTTCAGCTGGTTATCCAGCGGCGCCTCAACGCGCATCACCTCCCCGCTCCCCGGGTGGGTAAACTTCAGCGCAGCAGCGTGGAGGAACAGGCGGTTTAAACCGGTACCAGAGAGTTGCTTGTCAAATTCGCGGTCGCCATAGCGGTCGTCAAAGGCGATAGGATGGCCGGCATACTGGGTATGAACGCGAATCTGATGCGTGCGTCCGGTGACCGGACTGCAGCGCACCAGAGTGGCGAATTCATAACGCTCTTCCACTTTGAAGCGCGTCTCTGACGGCTTGCCTTCCTGACTCACGCGGACGATTCTCTCGCCGCTCTGCAGAATGTTCTTCAACAGCGGGGCCTGCACCACTTTGGTATGCGACTGCCACTGGCCGCGCACCAGCGCCAGATAGTCTTTCTGCATGCCTTTATCACGCAGCTGCTCGTGCAACGAACGCAGCGCCGAGCGCTTTTTCGCCACCAGCAGCACGCCAGAGGTATCGCGGTCGAGCCGATGTACCAGCTCAAGGAAGCGCGCCTCCGGGCGCAGGGCGCGCAGCCCTTCAATCACGCCGAAGCTCAGGCCGCTGCCGCCATGTACCGCGGTACCGGATGGCTTATTGAGGACCAGAATATGATCGTCTTCATAGAGGATCACCTCAGAGAGCGCCGCCACTTTCTGCAGATGCGGCGATACCGCCTCTTCTTCACGTTCCGCCACACGCACCGGCGGGATACGGACTTCATCGCCCGCTTCCAGCTTATACTCCGGTTTCACGCGTTTTTTATTCACCCGCACCTCGCCTTTACGCAGGATGCGATAAATCATGCTCTTCGGTACGCCTTTCAATTGGGTACGCAAAAAGTTGTCGATACGTTGCCCCGCTTCATCAGCAGCAATGGCAACCATTTTTACGGTTGGGGTCTCAGTTTTCATGGTGCGCGATTCTAAATAGCCGGACGCATTAGCGCCACTCATTTTTATATGCTTATATTTATCATTATCCTGTTTTCACGGTTTGCCTGACCGCCATATTGTTTGTTATTAGAACAATCTGTATGGGCAGGTGATAAAACTGTGAGTAACCGGGTGATAAAAGGTGAAAGTCAACTTGCTATAACAAGGTTAGCAATGGAATAATGAGACCGTTTTCCGTATTGCATCTTGTTAGAACAAGACATTAGCGGAATGACCAGTTTTGTCTGACCGATCGCCCACGCAGCAATGGCGTAAGACGTTGTGATCTTTCAGACAGTTAGCGGGCTGCGGGTTGCAGTCCTTACCGGTACAGGCTCTATGGATTTCAAGTCGCAGGAAGGCGTCAACTCCGGGACTCCCGGGAGCTCATCTGGATCCGCTGATCGAGGTGAGCAGGTTAAGCCATCATGCCTGCAACGCGAAAGACGACGAGTATAAATGGAATATTCTCTGGTGATACATCCCAGGCTGTTCCCCTGAATAATTGCGCTGTGTTTCCGTTTGAAACACAGGCGACCGACACTCTGCGCCTCTTAAGCGCGCGACAACCGTGAGGTTGGCGACGTGAACCAGACACGAGGCCATCGGTTTTCCCCCGGAAAGGCATTACTCTGCCCGCAGCTTAGTCGTCAATGTAAGAATAATGAGTAAGTTACGATGAAAAGAATGTTAATCAACGCAACTCAGCAGGAAGAGTTGCGCGTCGCCCTTGTTGATGGGCAGCGCCTGTACGACCTGGATATCGAAAGCCCCGGGCACGAACAGAAAAAAGCGAACATCTACAAAGGCAAAATCACCCGCATTGAACCCAGCCTTGAAGCCGCGTTTGTTGATTACGGCGCCGAGCGTCATGGTTTCCTCCCTCTCAAAGAAATCGCCCGCGAATATTTCCCCGCCAACTACAATGCGCACGGCCGTCCTAATATCAAAGACGTACTGCGTGAAGGTCAGGAAGTTATCGTGCAGATTGATAAAGAAGAACGCGGCAACAAAGGCGCTGCGCTCACCACCTTTATCAGCCTGGCGGGCAGCTATCTGGTATTGATGCCGAACAACCCGCGCGCGGGGGGAATTTCCCGCCGTATCGAGGGCGACGACCGTACCGAACTGAAAGAAGCGCTGGCGAGCCTGGAGCTTCCGGACGGCATGGGCCTTATCGTTCGCACCGCTGGCGTCGGCAAATCTGCCGAAGCCCTGCAGTGGGACCTGAGCTTCCGTCTGAAACACTGGGAAGCGATTCAGAAAGCCGCGGAAAGCCGTCCGGCGCCGTTCCTTATCCACCAGGAAAGCAACGTCATTGTCCGCGCCTTCCGTGACTATCTGCGCCAGGATATCGGCGAAATCCTGATCGATAATCCGAAAGTGCTCGAGCTGGCGCGCCAGCATATCGCTGCGCTGGGTCGTCCGGATTTCAGCAGCAAAATCAAACTGTACACCGGTGAAATCCCGCTGTTCAGCCACTACCAGATCGAATCCCAGATTGAATCCGCCTTCCAGCGTGAAGTGCGTCTGCCGTCCGGTGGCTCTATCGTCATCGACAGCACTGAAGCGCTGACCGCGATCGATATCAACTCGGCCCGCGCCACCCGCGGCGGCGATATCGAAGAGACGGCGTTCAACACCAACCTCGAAGCAGCTGACGAGATTGCCCGTCAGCTGCGTCTGCGCGACCTCGGCGGCCTGATCGTTATCGACTTTATCGATATGACCCCGGTTCGCCACCAGCGCGCTGTGGAGAACCGTCTGCGCGAAGCCGTCCGTCAGGACCGGGCGCGCATTCAGATCAGCCATATCTCGCGCTTCGGCCTGCTGGAGATGTCCCGCCAGCGCCTGAGCCCGTCGCTGGGCGAATCCAGCCACCACGTCTGCCCGCGCTGCTCCGGCACCGGTACCGTCCGTGATAACGAATCGCTGTCGCTCTCTATTCTGCGTCTGATTGAAGAAGAAGCGCTGAAAGAGAACACCAAAGAAGTACACGCCATCGTTCCGGTACCGATCGCCTCCTATCTGCTGAACGAAAAACGTGCCGCGGTGAGCGCTATCGAATCCCGTCAGGGCGATGTGCGCGTTATTATCGTGCCAAACGACGAAATGCAGACGCCGCACTACTCCGTCCTGCGCGTGCGCAAAGGTGAAGAGACCTCAACGCTGAGCTACCTGCTGCCGAAGCTGCATGAAGAAGAGATGGCGCTGCCGGGCGACGATGAGCCGGCAGAACGGAAACGTCCGGAACAGCCGGCCCTGGCCGCTTTTGTCATGCCTGACGCGCCGCCGGCCCCGATGCTTGAAGAGCCTGTCGCCGCGCCTGTCGCCGCAGCGGCACCGGTCGCGGCCGCCGCACCGGCGCAGCCTGGCCTGCTCTCACGCTTCTTCAGCGCGCTGAAGAATATCTTCTCAGGCGCCGAAGAGGCCAAACCGGCTGAGGTTAAGGTCGAGAAGAAAGCGGAAGAAAAACCGGAGCGTCAGCAGGAGCGCCGTAAACCGCGCGCCAACAACCGCCGCGATCGCAACGACCGCCGTGAAAACCGCGACAATCGTGACAACCGCGATAACCGTGACAATCGTGATACTCGTGCGGACAATGCCGAGGGCCGTGAACCGCGCGAATCGCGTGAAGAGAACCGTCGCAACCGTCGTGAGAAGCCGTCGCAGAACGTGGAAGCCCGTGATGTTCGCCAGACCTCAGGCGACGACGCGGAGAAAGCGAAATCTCGTGACGAGCAGCAGCCGCGCCGCGAACGCACCCGCCGCCGCAATGACGACAAACGTCAGGCGCAGCAGGAAGCCAAAGCGCAGACTCGCGAAGAGCCGGTAGCGCAGGAGACGGAGCAGGAAGAGCGTGTGCAGACCCTGCCGCGTCGTAAACCGCGCCAGCTGGCACAGAAAGTACGCGTTGAGTCCGCTGTCGTTGAGCAGGTTGCCGAGATCGTGCCAGAAGCCGTAGTGGCGGAAGTTATCGCTCCGCGCAGCGAGCCGGTGAAAGGCGAGCTGCCAGCAGTAGTGGAGAGCGTGGCTGACCAGGACGAAAATGGCGAATCCCGTGAAACGAACGGTATGCCGCGTCGCTCACGTCGTTCCCCGCGTCACCTGCGCGTTAGCGGTCAGCGTCGTCGTCGCTATCGTGACGAACGCTATCCGACCCAGTCGCCAATGCCGCTGACCGTAGCCTGCGCATCGCCGGAGATGGCTTCCGGTAAAGTCTGGATCCGCTACCCGGTGGTTCGTCCGCAGGATCAGCAGCCGGAAGAGGTTCAGGTTCAGAACGACAACCTTGTGGAAACCGTCGCGGCCGTCGCGACCCCGGTTGCCATCGTTGAAACCGTTACCGCTGCCCCGGTCACCGTCGAGCCGGCTACCATGGAGCCGGTTACCGCCGAGCCTGTGGTCGTCGAGCCGGTCGTAGCCGCCGAGCCGGTGGTGGTTGATGCTGCGGAGGGTGTCGCGCCAGCAGCCGTCGAGCCAGCGCCGCAGGAGCTGGTCACCGAAGCGCCGGCTGTCGAAGCGCCTCAGGCTATCGCGCCAGCGACGCTCGACGCCGGGCCGGTGGTGGTAGAACCTGAAGTGGTGGAAACGGCGCCTGTCGTTGAAGCGCCAGTGGAAACCATCGCGCCGGCGGCGGAAACCGCAGTTGAAGCACCGGTTGTCGAAGCCGCGCCTGTCGAGCCGGTCAAAGTCGAGCCTCCGGTGAGCAAGCCGGTAGTGGTGGCGGGTCATCGCCATGCCACCGCGCCAATGACCCGTGCGCCAGCGCCGGATTATGTCCCGGAAGCGCCGCGCCACAGCACCTGGGTGCGCCCGCCATTCGCTTTTGAAGGCAAAGGCGCCGCCGGCGGTCATAGCGCCACCCATAAAGCCACCGCTGAACCGACCCGCCCACAGCCCGTCGAGTAAGCGTGCTAAATAAAAAACCGGCCTCCTGGCCGGTTTTTTTATGCGCTTTGCGGAGGCTGCATGCCGGCGAGGTCCGGCATGATCTCCCGCATCAGGTCGAGGAATTTACGCAGCCGCGTCGGATAATAGCGCGCCCAGGGATAGACCAGGTGGACCGGCAGCGAGGCGGGACGCCACTGCGGGAACAGCTCTGTCAACCTTCCGGCAGCAAGATCCTCCGCCACGGCCCAGCTGGACACCATCGCCACCCCCAGCCCCGCCAGCGCAGTGTTACGCGCGACGTAAAGGCTGTCGGTGCTCAGACAGGGGGTGATCGCCGTGGAGACGAGCTGCCCGCTGACCTGATGTCGGAGCCGCACCTCATGCTGATAAAAGGTGTTAATGGCGATCCACGGCAGGCCGGATAACGCCTCCAGCGAGGTTAACGGCGGGTGCTTCGCCAGCAGTTCAGGGGAGGCCACCACGCAGCGCGGCACTTCCGCCAGCAGCACGGAGACCGTGGCCGGATCCACCTCCGCCCCCACGCGGATGGCGCAGTCGATATTATCGCTGAGAAAGTCGACAGTATTATCATTCAGCATCCACTCCACCGACAGTTGCGGGTGGCGCTGGAGAAAGGCGACCAGCGGCCCCAGCAGCTGCTGCTGGCCAAAAGCGTGCGGCGCCCTCACCCGCAGCACCCCCACCGGCCGATCGTCGGCAATACGCAGGTCATCTTCCAGCGCCAGCCAGGCATCCACCAGCTGGCGGGCGTGACGGTAGCAGCGTTCGCCATCGTCAGTGAGCTTCATCGCATGGGTGGTACGCAGGATCAGCTTGACTCCCAGCAGCCCTTCAAGGGACTGCAGGCGGCGGCTGACGGTCGCCTGGGTGGTCTCCATCTGCCCCGCCGCGGCGGAGAGCGACCCTGCCTCTATAATACGAATATAGGTGCGCATCAGCTCAATGCGATCTATACGCTCCTGTCTTTTCATTTTTCTTTTGCCTATACGTGCTACGTATAACCGTTTTACCACCAGCCCGGCTACCGCGCCAGCCGCATTCAGGGAAAAATAGCCCCATCGCATTCACGAGGTATTGATCATGACACCGACTTCCCTTTCCACCCGCGACGCAGGCTGGATTATCTTCATTCTCGCGCTCGGCGCCGGCTTTAGCGTCGCCTCTATCTACTACGCGCAGCCGCTGCTGCCGTTGATGGGCGCCAACCTCCACCTGACGGTAGAAGGTATGGGTCTGGTCCCTACTCTGACGCAGGCGGGTTATGCGCTCGGCATTCTGTTCCTGCTCCCGCTCGGCGACCGCCACGATCGCCGCCGGCTGATTTTGGTGAAAAGCGCGCTGCTGGCGCTCCTGCTGCTCCTGTGCAGCCTCACCGGCCAGCTCAGCTCACTGCTGGTGGTCAGTCTGCTGATCGGTATGGCGGCGACCATGGCGCAGGATATCGTCCCTGCGGCGGCGATCCTCGCCCCGGCGGGCAAGCAGGGCAAAATGGTGGGCACGGTGATGACCGGGCTGCTGCTGGGGATCCTGCTTTCCCGGACGGTCAGCGGCGTGGTGGGCGCAGTGTTCGGCTGGCGGGTGATGTATCAGGCGGCGGCGGTCAGCGTGGCGCTGATTGGCCTGGTGATGTGGCGGGTGCTGCCGCGCTTCGCCATTCACTCGACGCTGAGCTATCCGCAGCTGATGGCCTCAATGGCGCATCTGTGGCAGCGCTACCCGGCGCTACGCCGCGCTGCGCTGGCTCAGGGGGCGCTCTCTGTCGCCTTCAGCGCCTTCTGGTCGACGCTGGCGGTGATGCTCTCCGAACACTATCACATGGGCAGTGCGGTAGCGGGCGGCTTTGGTATCGCCGGGGCTGCCGGGGCGCTGGCCGCGCCGCTGGCCGGCGGACTGGCCGATAAATTTGGCGCCGGTAAAGTGACTCAAATGGGGGCGGCGCTGGTCACCGTCTCCTTCGCCCTGATGTTTATACTGCCGCTGCTGCCACTGCATGGCCAGCTGGCGCTGATTGCCCTGTCGGCGATTGGCTTCGACCTTGGCCTGCAGTCAAGCCTGGTGGCGCATCAGAACCTGGTGTATGGCCTCGAGCCGCAGGCCCGCGGCCGCCTTAACGCCCTGCTGTTTACCGTGGTCTTCATCGGGATGTCGCTGGGGTCGGTGCTGGGTAGCAAGCTGTACGTGCTGGCCGGCTGGAACGGGGTGGTTACCCTGGCGGTGGTCAGCGGGGCGATCGCCCTGGCAATCCGCCTGCTGGAGAATGCCCGTATCGTCGCTGCCGAACGCCGCGCATCATAAAAAAACCCGCTTCGCCTGAGGCGAAGCGGGTTCATCCATTCCCGCACAACCGCTTAGGCTGTACGTCGGGCAAACTCTTTCACGCGGAAGCCCAACAGCAGCAGTGTGGCGAAATAGGCCACCACCCCGGCGACAACCACCACCAGCAGGCGCATCAGACGGAACGGCATCGTCCCCAGCGACCACTCCGGCATGATATGCATGACGCCCAGCAGCGCCGCAGCCATAACCAGCACCGCAGCAATCAGACGCAGCAGGAAGGCCAGCCAGCCCGGTTGCGGGGTAAAGATCTTCTGTTTACGCAACTGCCAGTAAAGCAGCGCGGCGTTCAGGCAGGCCGCCAGGCCAATGGACAGCGATAGACCCGCATGCTTCAGCGGGCCGATAAACGCCAGGTTCATCACCTGGGTCATAATCAGGGTGACAATAGCAATCTTGACCGGGGTCTTGATGTCCTGGCGGGAATAGAAGCCCGGCGCCAGCACCTTCACCACGATAAGCCCCATTAGTCCCACGGAATAGGCCACCAGCGCGCGCTGGGTCATTGCCGCATCAAAAGCGCTAAATTTGCCGTACTGGAACAGGGCCACGGTCAGCGGTTTGGCGAGGATCCCCAGCGCCACCGCGCTCGGCAGCGCCAGCAGGAAGCAGAGACGCAGCCCCCAGTCCATCAGCCGGCAATACTCGTCATGATTACCGCTGGCGAAGCTTTTTGACAGCGATGGCAGCAGGATAGTGCCGAGCGCCACTCCCAGGACACCGGACGGAAACTCCATCAGACGGTCGGCGTAGTACATCCAAGACACCGATCCCGACACGAGAAACGAAGCGAAGATAGTATTGATAATAAGGGAGATCTGGCTTACCGACACGCCAAGGATCGCCGGCCCCATCTGCTTCACCACCCGCATCGCGCCGGCATCTTTCAGATTGATGCGCGGCAGGACCAGCATGCCAATTTTCTTCAGGTGCGGCAGCTGGTAGGCCAGCTGTAGCACGCCGCCGACCGTGACCGCCCAGGCCAGGGCCAGCACCGGCGGATGAAAGTACGGTGCGGCAAACAGCGCAAAGCCAATCATGCTGACGTTGAGGAACGTCGGCGCAAAGGCCGGCACCGAGAAGCGGTTCCAGGTATTAAGGATCGCCCCCACCAGCGAGGCGAGGGAGATCAGCAAAATATAGGGGAAGGTAATGCGCAGCAATTGGGTAGTCAGCGCAAATTTATCGGCGGTATCAGCAAACCCGGGGGCGGTGATGGTGATCACCCACGGCGCCGCCAGCATCCCGATAACGGTGACGATCGCCAGGGCCAGGGTCAGCAATCCGGAGACATACGAGACAAACACCCGGGTGGCATCTTCGCCCTGCTTGCTTTTATATTCGGCAAGGATCGGCACAAACGCCTGAGAGAAGGCGCCTTCGGCAAAAATACGCCGCAGCAGATTAGGCAGTTTAAAGGCGACGAAAAAGGCGTCGGTCGCCATCCCGGCGCCAAAAATGCGCGCCACAATCGCATCGCGGGCAAAGCCCAGCACGCGCGAAAACATGGTCATCGAACTGACGGCCGCCAGTGATTTTAAAAGGTTCATTACGCTGTTATTCCAAACCCTGGAGTAAAACGCCCGCAAATGCGGGCGCTGGAAAGTGGCGATAGTCTACCGGGTTCAACATGAATTACTACTGTCAGTTGTTACAACGGATTATTCGCTGATGGCGTCGCGCCAAAGTTTGTCGACCACCCGCTGAGCCAGCAGCGCCTGTTCGCCTGCGGTTTCAGGAACCGTCTGATTTTGCACGCATTCGATAAAATGGCGCGCGCAGCCGACAAAGCCGCGCTGCTCAAGGGTGGTTTGCCAGCTGGCGACCGGGCGCTGGACCACGCCGTGACCGCACTCCTCCTGCCATTCGCGCATCTCGCTGACGGCATATAGCCCGCCATCCGTAACCGCCTGCACCCACTCGCGCTGGCTGCCTGCGCGGCGGTGCATGCTGGTGGTGACCTGCAGCCGGGGCGAACTGAACTGGTGTTCGGCATACAGCATCTCGCCCTGCGGAGTGATCTGTAGCGCGCCACCGCGCAGACGCGCCTGACCGTCGGCCAGCCATAGCGCGGTATCCACCACGTGCAGATAGTCATCAAGCAGGGTAAAGCGCAGATCGTTGCCCACGCTATCGCTGCGGTGCTTATCCATCCGCAGCGAGGCCGCCTCGCCCAGCCGCCCCTTTAGCTCCCGATAGAGCGGTGCGAAGCGACGATTGAAACCGACCATCAGCGTCAGACGACGCCGCGCCGCCAGCTCGACCAGCGTCTCCGCCTCACTCAGCTTGTCCGCCAGCGGTTTATCTACGCAAACATGAACCCCGGCATTCAGCAAATGATTCACCACTTCATAATGTGAAGCCGTCGACGTATGAACAAAGACCGCATCGCACTGCGCCGCCAGGGCATCCAGCGATTCAGCGTATGGCATCCGCCAGGTTTCGCAAACCCGCAGCGCCTTCTCTTTTCCCGGCGACCAGGCCGCCTGCAGCGTCCAGCTTTCCGCCGCCCCCAGAACCGGCAGCCACGCTTTCTGCGCAATACCGCCCAGGCCAACCACCCCGATGCGCAATCTTGTCCCCACGTTTAGTCCCCCAGATGGTGTAACAGCGAATCGAGGCGCGCTTTCAGCTCCGCCACCTCGCCTTCCAGCGCTTCAACCCTGGCACGCAGATCGTCTTCCTCTTCCAGCGGCGAGAGTGCTTCCACTGTCGTGATCAGTGTGTCCATGTCGTCGCAAAACAGATGCATATAGCGGCTTTCCCGTTTCCCCGGCTCCCGGGGCAGACGGGCGACAAAGGGACCATCTTCGCGGGTCGCCAGCCCTTCCAGCACGCTTTCCACTTCCGCCATATCGCTGAACTCATGCATCCGCTGCGCCCGACTGCGTAATTCACCCGGCGTCTGGGCGCCGCGCAGCAGCAGCGTCGTCACCACCGCCACCTCGCCGGCGCTGAGCTTCAGATCGCCAAATTCGGAGTTGCAAAAGCGCTGCTCATACTTGGTTACCCGATTGCCGAAGCCACTGACCGTACGCAGATAATGGCGTTTCACCAGGGTATCCAGCAGAGCCTGGACTTCGCCTTCGCTCAGCGACATCACCGGCTCGCGGTTGGTTTTCTGATTGCAGGCGGTCACTACGGCGTTCACCGACAGCGGATACTGCTCGGGCGTGGTGACCTGCTTTTCCAGCAGACAGCCAATGACGCGCGCTTCGTGCGCGGTTAACTGATATTTCATCCTCTCTCCTTAACGTCCCGCTGACCAGTCCGGCGTCGTTAGCGCCGTCAATACATGGTCACGCCACTGCCCGTCAATCAGCAGGTAATCTTTGGCGTAACCCTCTTTTTCAAACCCCAACCGCGCCAGCAGCGCGCCGCTGCGCTGATTATGCGGCATATAGTTGGCCATAATGCGATGAATATGCTGCGTACGCTGCATATAGCGAATCGCCGACGTCAGCGCTTCAAACATCAGTCCCTGCCCCTGCCACTTCTCGCCAATAGAGTAGCCGAGATAACAGGCATGGAATGACCCGCGCACCACGTTGGAAAAATTCGCCACGCCGACGATCTCCTTTTCCTCCGGATCGAGTAGCGCGAAATAAAAAGCAGACCCCTGCTTATGAAACTCGGCGATCATCGACAGACGCGCCTGCCATCCGGAAGGATAGCAGTGGCTGTCGTCACGAACCGGCTCCCAGGGTTTTAAGAACGCCTTATTCTCGGCGTAATAATCGGCCAGACGCCAGGCGTCACGATCGTGAACCAGGCGCACCACCAGCCGGTCCGTCGTCAAACGCACCTTCGGCACGTTACTGCGATAGCCAAACATTTCCTTTTCAGTCCCCCTGACTTCATTCTTGCTGCCTTCACTATACCTGTCCTGCGCGACGGTGTGAAAACAGCAACATACCATTTTCTGCGCCATCTCCTCTTTTCGATGAATAGCCTCAATCGAACTTGCATTTTGATAAAAAAATATTGTCGCAAGGGCGCTGGGAAAAGCAGCAGATTGCCCGCAGAATATCCACGCTTATCTCTATTTTTCCCTGGAGGGGAAATGTCCCGCGTCTCGCAGGCAAGGAGCCTGGGTAAATATTTCCTGTTAGTCGATAACATGCTGGTCGTGCTGGGCTTTTTTGTCGTCTTCCCGCTGATTTCCATCCGCTTTGTCGATCAGATGGGCTGGGCGGCGCTGATGGTCGGCATCGCGCTCGGCCTGCGCCAGCTCGTGCAGCAGGGATTAGGTATCTTTGGCGGCGCCATCGCCGACCGCTTTGGCGCCAAACCGATGATCGTCACCGGTATGCTGATGCGCGCCGGCGGCTTCGCGGCGATGGCCGTCGCCCATGAGCCGTGGGTACTGTGGTTCTCATGCATACTTTCCGGGCTCGGCGGCACGCTGTTCGACCCGCCGCGGGCGGCGCTGGTGGTTAAGCTGGTGCGCCCGCATCAGCGCGGCCGCTTTTTCTCCATCCTGATGATGCAGGATAGCGCCGGCGCGGTGATTGGCGCGCTGCTGGGCAGCTGGCTGCTGCAGTATGATTTCCGCCTGGTGTGCAGCGCCGGCGCCGCGCTGTTTATCGCCTGCGCGGCGTTTAACGCCTGGTATCTGCCGGCATGGAAGCTCTCGACGGTAAAAACGCCGATCCGCGAGGGGCTGGGCCGGGTGCTGCGGGACAAGCGCTTCGTCACCTATGTCCTGACGCTGACGGGCTATTACATGCTGGCGGTTCAGGTGATGCTGATGCTGCCGATCATGGTGAATGACATCGCCGGCTCGCCAGCCGCCGTAAAGTGGATGTACGCCATCGAAGCCACCATTTCGCTGACCCTGCTCTATCCCATTGCCCGCTGGAGCGAAAAACGTTTTCGCCTTGAGCACCGGCTGATGGCCGGTCTGCTGGTGATGACCCTGGCCATGCTCCCCATCGGCATGACCAGCAGTTTGCAGCAGCTGTTTACCCTGATCTGCCTGTTTTACATCGGTTCCATCATTGCTGAACCTGCCCGGGAGACGCTGGGCGCCTCGCTGGCGGACGCCCGGGCGCGCGGCAGCTATATGGGCTTCAGCCGCCTGGGGCTCGCCTTTGGCGGCGCGCTGGGATATGCGGGCGGCGGCTGGCTGTTTGATGCTGGTAAAGCCGCCGGTCAGCCCGAGCTGCCGTGGCTGATGCTCGGGGCAATCGGGGTTATCACCTTTCTGGCGCTGTGGTGGCAGTTTAGTCCGAAACGCTCTGCCTCCGGCATGCTGGAGCCGCGGACCTGATGCGCGCGGCGGCGGTTTCTCCTGCTTTCAGCCTATTCTGCTGGTATCGAGGATGCTGACAGGTCATGATGCTTTGTGTCAGGATGAATGAAGGTATGAGCCAGAGGAACCCCATGAAAAAGATTTTGATCGCCGCCGCGCTGATTGTCAGCGGCCTGCTGAGCGGCTGTAATCAGCTGACCCAATACACGGTAAGCGAGCAGGAGATTAACCAGGCCCTGCAGAAGCGAAACCATTTTGCCAAAGATATTGGTCTTAAAGGCGTTGCCGACGCCCATATCGAACTGCAGAACCTGACCAGCGCTATCGGGCGCGAGGAGCCGGGCAAAGTCACGCTGACCGGGATCGCTAACGTTGACCTGAACTCCCTGTTCGGCACGCAGAAAGCGACGATCGATCTGAAGCTCAAAGCGTTGCCAACCTTTGACAGAGAGAAAGGCGCCATCTTCCTGCAGGAAATGGAGGTGGTGGATGCCAAAGTGGCGCCCGAGAAGCTGCAGTCGGTCATTCAGGCCCTGCTCCCCTACCTGAATCAGTCGCTGCGCAGTTACTTCAGCCAGCAGCCGGCCTATGTCCTGCGTGAGGACGCCAGCACCGGTGAAGCGCTGGCGAAGAAATACGCCAAAGGCATTGAGGTGAAGCCGGGCGAGATTGTCATCCCCTTTACCAATTAATCTCCAGGGCGCCGCGGCGCCCTCAATTTTTTACGGAAATGAGTGCAAAGGAAAACGTTTACGCTTATCCTTAGTGCCCGGCAAAAAACAGCCCTGATGACTGAACCTATTAGCCGGAGCCTTCCATGACAGCACAATCCCAGGTATTGAAAATCCGCCGCCCAGACGACTGGCATATCCATCTACGTGATGATGATATGCTGAAAACCGTCGTGCCTTATACCAGTGAGTTTTATGGCCGGGCGATCGTGATGCCGAATCTGGTGCCGCCTGTCACCACCGTCGCGGCGGCTATCGCCTATCGCCAGCGCATTATGGACGCCGTCCCGGCCGGGCATGATTTTACCCCGCTGATGACCTGCTATCTGACAGACTCCCTCGACCCGGCGGAGCTGGAGCGCGGCTTTAACGAAGGCGTATTCACCGCCGCCAAGCTCTACCCGGCCAACGCCACCACCAACTCCAGCCACGGCGTCACCAGCACCGACGCCATTATGCCGGTGCTGGAGCGGATGGAAAAACTGGGGATGCCGCTGCTGGTACATGGGGAAGTCACCCACGCCGAGATTGATATATTCGATCGCGAAGCGCGCTTTATTGAAACCGTGATGGAGCCGCTGCGCCAGCGCCTGCCCGGACTGAAGGTGGTCTTTGAGCATATCACCACCAAAGATGCCGCCGAGTATGTGCGTGACGGCAATGAACTGCTGGCGGCCACTATCACCCCGCAGCATCTGATGTTCAACCGTAACCATATGCTGGTCGGCGGTATTCGTCCTCACTTGTACTGCCTGCCGGTACTTAAACGCAATATTCATCAGCAGGCTCTGCGGGAGCTGGTCGCCAGCGGCTTCAGCCGCGCCTTCCTCGGCACCGACTCCGCACCGCACGCCCGCCACCGTAAGGAGGCCAGCTGCGGCTGCGCCGGCTGCTTCAACGCCCCGACCGCCCTCGGCAGCTACGCCACGGTGTTTGAAGAAATGAACGCTCTGCAGCACTTTGAGGCTTTCTGCTCGCTGAACGGCCCGCGCTTCTACGGTCTGCCGGTCAATGAGAGCTACGTTGAACTGGTGCGTGAAGAGACGACCGTTGTGGACAGCATTTCCCTGCCTGATGACACCCTGGTGCCTTTCCTGGCAGGTGAAACCGTTCGCTGGACCGTGAAGAAATAAAAACGTAGCCCCCTGTTGTCAACGCCAACCGGATACTGTATAAATAACCAGTATCGAACGCAGGGGGCAATTATGCGCATTGAAGTGTCTATCGCCAAAACTACCGCCTTACCCAACGGCGCGCTGGAAGCGCTGAATAACGAACTCTCTCGCCGTATCGCCGAGCAATTCCCGGCCATCGACAGCCAGGTGAGCGTCCGCTACGCCACCGGCAATCAGCTCTCGGTGTTTGGCGCCCTGAAAGAAGACAAAGACCGGATAAGCGAAATCCTGCAGGAAACATGGGAAAGCGCGGACGACTGGTTTGTCCACGATCTCTCCTGAAGCATGGCGGGATCCAGTTACTCTGGTTTGCTCCCTCATTGTGCTTTTTTTGCCGGGTCGCTCCGGCTTTTTTTAGCCCCTCTTCTGTTCAGAATAGTCCTGATTATTCTGCTCAATATCGACTAAAGTGGCCATTTTACGCGCTTATCTTGAATAAAAAAGCGGCAAAAGAAGAAAATCATGCTGCCTTTCATTTAATTTCTCGAGTTTATTCTTGATCCCTGATATAATTAACTTGCTTCAAAAAATATGCATTAAACCTCGAGAATTGTTGTCTTTTAACATATGAATAAGGGGTTATGATGGAAAAAAATAATGAAGTCATTCAGACCCATCCCCTCGTTGGATGGGACATCAGCACCGTTGATAGCTACGATGCGCTGATGTTGCGCCTGCACTACCAGAACCCCACTCAAGAAAACAGTAATGATGCTGAGATCGGCCAGACGCTATGGCTAACGACGGACGTCGCACGTCAGTTTATTTCAATCCTGGAAGCAGGCATTGCGAAGATTGAATCTGGCGAATACCAGGAAAACGAGTACCGCCGACATTAACGCGGCTTGCGAATGACTTAACATTAAACTTAACAGGCACCTGCGGGTGCCTGAATTATTTTCGGGCTTGTATAAGCACAGGGAGTTAATTACCCTGCTAACAAGGCAATTACCCGGAACTCACCATGCAATACGATCTTATCATTATTGGCAGCGGCTCCGTCGGCGCCGCCGCTGGCTATTATGCGCGCCGTGCCGGACTCAATGTTCTGATGACCGACGCCCATCAACCTCCCCACCAGGAAGGCAGCCATCACGGCAGCAGCCGTCTTATCCGTCACGCCTATGGCGAAGGTGAGAAATATGTTCCGCTGGTGCTGCGTGCCCAGCAGCTATGGGATGAACTGGCAGAGATCAGTGGCGAAGCCGTGTTTGAACGCACCGGCGTCATTAACCTCGGCCCCGCCAGCTCCGCTTTTCTCGCCAACGTCGCCGCCAGCGCCCGTGCGTTCAAGCTTGAGGTGGAAGAGCTGGATGCCCAGGCCGTGATGCAGCGCTGGCCAGAGATACGCCTCCCCGAGGACTATCGGGCGATTTTCGAACCCGCTTCCGGCGTACTGCGCAGCGAACTGGCCGTCGAAACCTGGATCCGTCTGGCGCGGGAAGCAGGCTGCGCGCAGCTATTCAACTGTCCGGCCTCGGCTATTCATCACCATGCTGACGGGATCACCATCGATACCCTCGACGGTGAATATCATGGTAAAAAGCTGCTGGTCAGCGCCGGGACCTGGGTCACCCGCCTGCTCCCGGACCTCCCCATCCAGCCGGTACGTAAGGTGTTTGCCTGGTACCAGGCCGATGGCCGTTACAGCAGCAAGAATCACTTTCCGGCCTTCACCGGCGAGTTGCCCAACGGAGATCAATACTACGGTTTCCCGGCAGAAGATAACGAGCTGAAGATTGGCAAGCATAACGGCGGTCAACCGATCTCCATGCCGCAGGAGCGAGTGGCATTTGGCGCTGTCGCCAGCGATGGCTCCGAATCGTTTCCTTTTTTGCGCAACGTCCTGCCAGGGATCGGCGGCTGCCTGCACGGCGCCTCCTGTACTTATGACAATACCGTCGATGAAGATTTTATTATCGATACGTTACCCGGCAGACCAGACACGTTGCTAATCACCGGTCTGAGCGGGCATGGCTTTAAGTTTGCCCCGGTGTTGGGGGAAATTGCCAGTCAGTTTGCTCAGGGCGAAGCATCGAGCTTCAACCTGGCGCCCTTCTCGCTGGCGCGCTTTAACGCGTAATGGAATGCGGCACTTTTGCCGTCGGGCAAAAAAAAACGGCCTCTGTCGAGGCCGTTAGTCATTGAGAGCGATTATGCGTCGCCTGTTTAATTTGCTGGTCAATAACGTCCGCGAGCACTTTATGATCTACCTGGCGCTTTGGCTGCTGCTGGCGATCATCGATCTCGTCTGGTTATGGTTTTTCTGATGGCTCAGGATCGAGGATCCCGAGTTTGGTGTTCAGCCGACCACGCGATTTATTAAAGATTTTATTGCCGTTTTCACGCCCGGCGCGCAGCTTACGCTGCTCCTCTTCCGGTAGCTTATGCTCTTCCATGCAGGCTTCGCTACAGCAGCCGGCAAACTTCTCGGCGCAGCTCGGGCACTGGATAAACAGCAGATGGCAACCATCGTTCAGGCAGTTGGTATGGGTGTCGCACGGCGCGCCGCACTGATGACAGTGCGCGATAACGTCATTGGAGATCCGCTCGCCCATCCGTTCATCAAAGACAAAGTTTTTGCCAATGAAACGCACAGGCAGCCCTTGCTCACGGGCGCGGCGGGCGTACTCGATGATGCCACCCTCGATGTGCCAGACCTTATTGAAGCCGTTATGCTTCATCCAGGCGCTGGCTTTTTCACAGCGAATACCGCCGGTGCAATACATGACAATTTTCTTGTCTTTATGGTCCTGCATCATTTCCACGGCTTTCGGCAACTGGTCGCGGAAGGTATCCGCCGGGATCTCCAGCGCGTTTTCGAAATGGCCCACCTCATATTCATAGTGGTTGCGCATATCGATAAACACGGCATCCGGATCGTCAAGCATCGCATTGACCTCAGCCGCCTTGAGATAGTCTCCGACGTTGGAGGCGTCGAAGGAGGGATCGTCGATGCCGTCGGCAACGATGCGGTCACGCACTTTCAGGCGCAGTACCCAGAACGATTTACCGTCGTCCTCGAGAGCGATATTGAAACGCAGCCCCGCCAGCGCCGGATCGAAGCCATAGAGAAACTCACGCAGGGCTTCAACGTTGCTTTGCGGCACGCTGATTTGCGCGTTGATCCCTTCCCGGGCCAGATAGATGCGGCCAAAGACTTTCAGCTGGGTTAAGGCAACCCACAGCGCATCGCGGGTCGCCTGCGGATCGACAATGGTGAAATATTTATAGAACGAGATCGTCGTGCGCGGCTCGGTTTCAGCCAGCATTTGCGCCTTTAACGTCTCATTTGAAATGCGGTTGTGTAACACTGGCATGGTGTACCTGCTCGACATAGAAATGAGGAAATAAACGGCGGGCATGATATAGCAAAGCTTATTAATTTACATCCCTACATTTTACGCTACATTTTTCTCACCCGGTCGCCCCCCACTTAACAAAACAATGTGGCTGTCGCCGCCTTTGGCTGGCCGGTAAAAAAATGCGATAATATAAGATGTTGCTTACTGATACGGGTATGAAATGACTCATTTGCCTAAATTTTCTCCGGCGCTGCTGCATCCGCGCTATTGGCTGCTGTGGCTGGGTATCGGCCTGCTGTGGCTGGTTGTCCAACTGCCCTACCCGCTGATCTACCGCATCGGGAACGCCATCGGCCGCCTGGCCATGCGCTTTATGAAGCGCCGGGCGAAGATCGCCTATCGCAACCTTGAGCTCTGCTTCCCCGAGAAAAGCGAGCAGGAACGTCACCGGATGGTGGTGATGAACTTCGAATCGGTTGGCATGGGGCTGATGGAGACCGGTATGGCCTGGTTCTGGCCAGTTCGCCGAATCGCCCGCTGGACCGACACCATCGGCTTTGAGCATATTCGCGATGTGCAGGCGCAGCAGCGCGGCATTCTGCTGATCGGCATTCATTTCCTGACACTGGAAATGGGCGCGCGAATGTTCGGCATGAACGAGCCGGGGATTGGCGTCTATCGTCCCAACGATAACCCGGTCATCGACTGGCTGCAGACCTGGGGCCGGCTGCGCTCCAACAAGGACATGATCGACCGCAAGGATCTGAAAGGTATGATCCGCGCGCTGAAAAAAGGCGAGGTGGTGTGGTACGCGCCGGATCATGATTACGGCCCGACCGCCAGCGTCTTCGCCCCACTGTTTGCCGTTGACCAGGCGGCGACCACCTCCGGCACCTGGATGCTGGCGAAAATGTCCAAAGCCTGCATCGTGCCCTTTGTTCCACGCCGTAAACCGGACGGTAAAGGTTATGAACTGATTATCCTGCCGCCAGAGTGCTCCCCGCCGCTGGACGACGCGGAAACCACCGCCGCGTGGATGAACAAGATCGTAGAGCAGTGCATTATGATGGCCCCGGAACAATATATGTGGCTCCATCGCCGCTTTAAAACCCGCCCCGAGGGGACGCCCTCCCGCTACTGATCCCCTTTCCCGGCCGCGCGCCTCCCGGCCGGGAATCCCCACCGCTCAGGCTTTACGCTCTGCTTTAGCTTTAAAAGCTCTCCTCCATTGCGGCATTTATTTCCCAGGCGCATAATTAGCAGGCTCATATTTTCTCTTAATTTGACCTGCTGCGCAGGCCAGTGGAACCCTATGTCGTCTGCTGATACCCCCATTAACTGGAAACGAAACCTGACCGTCACCTGGCTTGGCTGCTTTTTAACCGGCGCTGCCTTCAGCCTGGTCATGCCCTTTCTGCCGCTTTATGTCGAACAACTCGGCGTCACCGGCCATAGCGCCCTGAACATGTGGTCCGGGCTGGTCTTTAGCATTACCTTTCTCTTCTCCGCCATCGCCTCGCCGTTCTGGGGCGGACTTGCTGACCGCAAGGGACGTAAAATCATGCTGCTGCGTTCATCCCTCGGGATGGCCATCGTCATGATGTTGATGGGGATGGCGCAGAATATCTGGCAGTTTCTGCTGCTGCGCGCGCTACTCGGCCTGCTGGGCGGCTTTATTCCCAACGCCAACGCCCTGATCGCCACCCAGATCCCACGCCATAAAAGCGGCTGGGCGCTGGGCACGCTGTCAACCGGCGCGGTAAGCGGCGCCCTGCTCGGCCCGCTGGCGGGTGGTTTCCTGGCAGACCACTGGGGCCTGCGTACCGTCTTCTTTATGACCGCCGCGGTGCTGTTTATCTGCTTTCTGTTTACCCTGTTTTTAATCCGTGAAAATTTTGTCCCAATTGCTAAAAAAGAGATGCTCAGCGCGAAGGCGGTATTCTCCTCTCTGCAGAATCCGAAACTGGTGCTCAGTCTGTTTGTCACCTCGCTGATCATCCAGGTCGCCACCGGCTCCATTGCGCCGATCCTGACGCTTTACGTGCGCGATCTGGCGGGTAATGTCAGCAATATCGCCTTTATCAGCGGGATGATCGCCTCAGTGCCGGGCATTGCCGCCCTGATGAGCGCCCCCCGTCTGGGCAAACTGGGGGATCGTATCGGACCGGAAAAAATCCTCATCGTGGCGCTGATTATCTCGGTGCTGTTGCTGATCCCGATGGCGTTCGTCCAGACCCCGCTGCAGTTAGGTATCTTGCGGTTCCTGCTCGGCGCCGCGGACGGCGCGCTGCTGCCGGCAGTGCAAACCCTGCTGGTGTATAACTCCACCAGCCAGATCTCCGGGCGGATCTTCAGCTATAACCAGTCATTTCGTGATATTGGCAACGTCACCGGCCCCCTGATCGGCGCCTCGGTTTCCGCCAACTACGGCTTTCGCGCCGTCTTCCTTGTCACCGCAGGAGTGGTATTGTTTAACGCGATCTATTCGACCCTTAGCCTGCGCCGACCAGCCGCGGACGCCTCGCAGCCCGACCGCCATTCAGTAAATTAACGTCCAGAGGGGCTCAGCCCCTTGACGCCTTGCCAAGCGCCTTCTATAGATTGAATCGTGTTCAATTCATATTCTTCTCAGGAGATTCGCTATGCCAAAGGATTCGATGTTCTATGCCACGCTCGAAGAAGCTATTGATGCAGCACGTGAAGAATTTCTCGCCAACAACCCTGACAGCGATGAAGAGAGCGCTAACGTTGAGCAGCTCAATATTCAAAAGTATGTGCTGCAGGATGGCGATATCGCCTGGCAGGCCGAATTTTTTGCTGACGAAGAGGAACAAGGCGAATGCTTACCGATGCTTAGCGGCGAAGCCGCGCAGAGCGTCTTCGATGGGGATTATGATGAGATAGAGCTCCGTCAGGAGTGGCTGGAGGAAAATACGCTTCATGAGTGGGATGAAGGTGAATTCCAGCTCGAGCCCTCTCTGGACACCGAAGAGGGACAGACGGCGGCCGACGAGTGGGACGAGCGTTAATCAGTTATAGGGCCCGTGGCTGGCGTCCAGCGGCAGCAGAAGCGTATCGAATACCAGCGAGAACGGCAGGTCCAGAATGGTGAGATAGCGCCATCCTGAATCGCGAACGTCCCACTGCACGCCCGGGTAATATTGATTGCCATGCCCCTGCCCGGGCACCGTCCGGCTGATAATGCTGCCGCAGCCGCTGAGCAGCAGCGCCATGGCAATGATCGGTAGTATTCGCATCCACAACCTCGTCTTTCAGATAAAAAAATACCGGCATCGCTGCCGGTATTTTCATTAACGTACGGCTTATTTCGTTTTCAGCGCCAGCGGGTTAAGCGCCAGCTGCTGATAGGCGTTCACCCACGAGGAGTATTTCTCCGGCGCGGCCCATACGCGATAGTGCAGACGCGACATGGTTACCGGGTCGCTCAACAGCACCAGTCGACGATCGCGGTTCAGCTTATCCGGCGTTTCATTCAGCGCCTGCTCGACATGACGCTCGCGGGCGATCTCCAGGATATGACCCTGACGGTGCCGCGCGGTGGCCATCGCGGTGGCAAGGGCGTTAAACGACGGGTTAAACACCGCGTGCATAAAGCCATCGTCCAGCGAACGCTGACGGTTCAGCGTCAGGTACGCATCGGTATCCTTGAGCACCTGCGGCGGCGAATACTCTTCCGGAATCAGGAACAGCTTCCAGCGCTTGGTGCGCAGGCCCACGGTCGCCCGGCTGGAGATAGCCGACACGAACGGCGACAGAATCAGCGATACGACAATCGGCGCCAGCCAGAACAGGAAGCGCAGATCCAGCCATGCCATTCCGACCGCCCATACCAGCCCCAGCAGCAGCTGCGAGCCGTGACGCATAAAGGCTTCTCCCCACGGCGTGGAGTCATCATCACGCTGCGGCGAATTCCACACCACTTCCCAGCCGAGGAAGGCGCTGACCACGAAGACGGTGTGGAACAGCATGCGAACCGGCGCCAGCAGGACCGAGAACAGAACCTCCAGCAGCAGGGAAAGCGTCACGCGGATAAATCCACCGTACTCCTTCGGCCCCTTACACCACACCAGGATAATACTCAGCAGCTTCGGCAGGAACAGCAGCACCATGGTCGAGGCGAACAGCGCAATAGCCAGCTCCGGACGCCACTGCGGCCACACCGGGAACAGCTGACGAGGCTGCAGGAAGTACTGCGGCTCGGTCAGGGCATGCACCACCTGCAGCGCTGTCGACAGGGCAAGGAACATAAACCACAGCGGCGCTGACAGGTAGGACATCACGCCGGTAAGGAATACCGCTCGGTGGACCGGGTGCATCCCTCTCACGAGGAACAGGCGGAAGTTCATCAGGTTGCCCTGGCACCAGCGGCGGTCGCGTTTCAGCTCGTCCAGCAGGTTCGGCGGCAGCTCTTCATAAGAGCCCGGCAGATCGTAGGCAATCCACACGCCCCAGCCGGCGCGGCGCATCAGCGCGGCTTCAACGAAGTCGTGCGACAGAATCGACCCGGCAAAGTTGCCCTCGCCCGGCAGCGGCGCCAGCGCGCAGTGCTCAATGAACGGCTTCACGCGGATAATGGCGTTATGTCCCCAGTAGTGGGACTCCCCCAGCTGCCAGAAGTGCAGACCCGCCGTAAACAGCGGACCATACACCCGGGTGGCAAACTGCTGGCAACGCGCATACAGCGTGTCCATGCCCGAGGCGCGTGGGGATGACTGGATGATCCCGGCGTTCGGGTTCGCTTCCATCAGACGCACCAGGCTGCTCAGACACTCTCCGGTCATTACCGAGTCCGCGTCAAGCACCACCATGTAGCTATACTGGCTGCCCCAGCGGCGGCAGAAATCATCGATGTTGCCGCTCTTACGCTTCACGCGACGACGACGACGACGGTAGAAGATCTGCCCTTCGCCCTGCACTTCGGCAATCAGCTCCATCCACGCCTTTTGCTCAGCAACACAGATATCGGGGTTATAGCTGTCGCTGAGGATATAGACGTCGAAATGGGCGCCGTTGCCGGTGGCTTTCACCGACTCCCAGGTCGCCCGCAGCCCGGCGAACACGCGGTCAACGTCTTCGTTACAGATCGGCATAATAAGCGCTGTCCGGTGCGCCGGGTTCAACGGTTCGTCACCGACCGTCGAGGCGGAAATACTGTACTTATCGCGACCGATCAACAGCTGCAGGAAGCCCATTAACGCGGTCCAGAAGCCAGCGGAAACCCAGCAGAACAGCACCGCGAAGAGGATCAGAATGCCGCTCTGCAACACGTACGGCAGCAGCTGCATGAACGAGATCCACAGGTTCTGCCCCACCATGTCGGCCGGGTTGATCAGCGCCCAGCCCTGATAAGGCAGAATGGTTTTCATGTACCAGGTGGCCACCACGGTCTGCGACAGCGTCAGCAGCAGCAGGATGTAGCGACGAATGGTGCCGACGGTACGCCATTTTTGCTCGCTCTCGCGCTCTTCTTGCGTCAGGCGGGAGAGATAGCGCGGCGTGACATCGCGTCCGCGCAGACGGTCCCAGAAGCGGCCAACCGGGTTGGTACGCCACGGGTCCGGGATCATCGAGGAGCGCTTGGCTTTCGGCATCGCATGCAGCTGGGTGCGGCCTTCATCATCCTTCACCAGCTGATCGCCAGACAGCGAATCCGGCCAGCTGTGCGCCAGCCGCGCCTTGACCGAACCCAGCGGGGAGTCGTCTTCGCGGGCGAAGGTCTGATGTTCGTCATCCAGGGCCTGATGAACGGCCTGCAGGCTGGTGTCCGGCAGCGCCGATTTCTCGGCCTCCGACAGCGGCAATGCGTCAATGTACTTCGTTATCTTATTCATTGGCAGGCAGCTGATAGCTCCAGGTTTCGCTCAACGTGTCATCACCGTTAACCAGTGCGGCGCGCATTTCCGTCGTTTTCTTCGGATCTTTCACCTTCAAACGCAGGATCATACGCCAGCCTTTGGTCACCGGATTGTAACGCACAGTATTTTCAACGATTTCAGCGTTATCGCCGGTGCTCGCCTGGGCGGCTACCGGGGTATCCGCTGGCAGTTTTTTCATATCGGCGCCGGTAAAGTCGACAATGAAAGCAATGGTGCCGTCCGGCTGGCGGATCAGGTTCGACTGCTTCACGTCGCCGGTAGAACGCCGGGTCTGCATAACGTACGCGTTATCCGGCGCATGCAGCTTGTCTTCATCGCGGCTGAAGGTGATGGTGTACTTGAAGTTCATCTCCTTGCCCGGCTCCGGCAGCTGATCCGGCGTCCAGTAAGTCACGATGTTATCGTTGGTTTCATCGTTGGTAGGGATTTCGACCAGTTCGATTTTCCCTTTGCCCCACTCCCCTTTCGGGGTGATCCAGGCGCTCGGGCGCAGGTCATAACGATCGTCAAGGTCCTCGAAGCGCGAGAACTGACGGCCGCGCTGCAGCAGGCCGAACCCTTGCGGGTTTTCCATCGCATAGCTGCTAACGGCCAGGTGTTTCGGGTTGTTCAGCGGACGCCAGATCCACTCGCCGTTGCCCGCCAGGATCGACAGACCATTGGAGTCGTGCAGCGCCGGACGATAGTTGAGCGCCGGAGAAGGCTGGTTGGAACCGAACAGGAACATGCTGGTCAGCGGCGCCACGCCCAGTTTGCCCACTTTGTCACGCAGGTAAACTTTGGACTGGACATCCACCACGGTGTCGCGTCCCGGCATGATCACAAAGCGATAGGCGCCGGTTGCCCGCGGCGAATCCAGCAGCGCATAGATAGTCAGACGCTTGTCGGTGGCTTTTGGTCGCTCGATCCAGAACTCACGAAAACGCGGGAACTCTTCGCCGGAAGGCAGCGCGGTATCGATAGCCAGACCGCGCGCGGACAGACCGTATACCTGACCCTGACCCAGCACGCGGAAGTAGCTGGCACCGAGCATGCTGACGATTTCATCGTTCTTATCTTTGCTGTTGATCGGATACAGTACTTTGAAGCCGGCGAAACCAAGGTCTTTCACCGTGTCTTTATCGTGCTGAACGTTACCAAAGTTAAAATAGTCCGGGCTATATTTAATTTTGCGCACGCTGGTGGCCGTCACTTCATTGATGGTGACCGGCGTGTCGAAGTACATACCCTGATGGTAAAATTCAAGCTTGAATGGGGTTTTCTGGTTATTCCAGTAAGCTTTATCGTGATTAAACTGAATTTGCTGGTAGTCCGCGTATTTCATATCGCGGAAAGCGGAGGGCAGGTTACTCTTTGGCGCTTCATAGCCTTTCCCGGCTAACGTTTTGGCCTCTTTTGCAACGTCATCAATGCTAAATGCCCATGCAGATGAAGTACACAGGGACAACATTACGGCTGCGCTTAACCAACGCATTTTCATCATCTGTGGTTTATGTTTCATATAAGTAAGCACTTCCCCCTTTGTGTGCTTAAATCGATCCGATCTATTTTAATGGAAACTCAGGCAATCCGACAACATAATCCCTGCTTTGTTCAGCGTAGCGGCGCAGGGAATAAACAGTTCGCAGTCCCGTTTGCACTTTGCGTGCTTATCCTGGAGACAGGTACCCCGAGTTCATGTAGGGTTGCTGATAATGTAAGCGTTATCATCTTGAGTGATAAGACGAATTATCTGAGATTGTCGTGAATCGTATGAATAATACTCCGGTACAGCGTGAATATTTTTTCGACAGCATCCGCGCCTGGCTGATGCTGCTGGGGATCCCTTTTCACATTTCGCTGATTTATTCCAGCCACAGCTGGCATGTCAACAGCGCTGAGCCCTCGTGGTGGCTGACGCTGTTTAATGATTTCATTCATGCCTTCCGCATGCAGGTCTTCTTCGTCATCTCCGGCTATTTTTCCTATATGCTGTTCCTGCGCTACCCGCTGAAAAAGTGGTGGAAAGTGCGCGTCGAACGGGTCGGCATTCCGATGCTGACCGCCATCCCGCTGCTGACGCTGCCTCAGTTTATTATGCTGCAGTACGTCAACGGCAAGGCGGAAAACTGGCACACCCTTTCCGGGTACGACAAATTCAACACCCTGGCGTGGGAGCTCATTTCCCACCTGTGGTTTTTGCTGGTCCTGGTGGTGCTGACTTCGCTGGGCGTGGTGCTGTTCAAATGGCTGACGCGCCGCCCGGCAGGAGGTGCTCACGCTTTCGGTGACACTGTCACTATGGGCCAGCTGACGATGATTTTCCTTGCGCTAGGGGTGCTTTACGCGCTGATCCGTCGGTCATTGTTCGTGATCTATCCGCCCCTGCTGAGCAATGGTCTGTTTAACTTTGTGGTCATGCAGACGCTGTTCTATCTGCCCTTCTTTGTGCTGGGGGCGCAGACCTTTATTAATCCGCGCTTAAAGGCGATGTTCACCACGCCGTCGCCATGGTGCTACGCGGCAGCGCTGCTGGGATTTATCGCCTATCGGCTGAACCAGCAGTACGGCTCCGGCGACGGCTGGATGTATGAAACGGAATCGGTGATCACCATGGTGCTGGGGTTGTGGATGGTCAATGTCGTCTTTTCGCTCGGCCATCGCCTGCTTAACTTCCAGTCGGCGCGGGTGACCTATTTCGTCAATGCTTCGCTGTTTATTTACCTGGTGCACCATCCGCTGACGCTGTTGTACGGGGCGTGGATCACCCCGGCCATCAAGTCAAATACCTTAGGCTTTATTGGCGGGTTGGTTTTTGTGGTGGGTATTGCCCTGATCCTGTACGAAATTCACCTGCGTATTCCGCTGCTGCGTTTCCTGTTCTCCGGTAAACCGATGAACAAACCGGCCAAAACCCCGGCCTCGGCCAGTTAACCTTTAGCTTTTGCGGCACGCCTGGCGTGCCGCGCTACGCTTGCTCATCAAACAGCCGGTCGAAGATCATGTTATACAGGGCTTCTAAATCCGCTTTATCGACCGGGGTGGATGCGCTCAGCTCACAGCGGTAGGCTGCCCCCTCCGTCAGAACGGCGATGAGCTCTGAAGCGGCATTGCGTCGCGCATCGCTGAGCCCGGGATGATAACGCTGCGACAAACGCCCGCCCTCCTCTTTCAACCGCCGGTCGGCCTGCACCAGGATCTCGCGCAAGCGTGGGTTGCGCGAGGCTTCGGCGTTAATTTCCATCAACAGATAATTGTCGCTTTTGGTGGCTGCCGAAGTCGGGATCCTGCCCGCCAGCACCGCCGCTTTTCGCGCCAGATTGTGGTTTTCATCGATCATCTCGCCGACTCTGGCGTTGACGATTTCGCTGACAATCGCTTCGATGATCGCTTCCTTGCTGGCAAAAATGCGATACAGCTGACCGACGCTCAGACCCGCCTCGCGGGCGATATCCGCGACAGAGGCGCCATGCAATCCCTTCGCCGCGAAACATCTTTGCGCAGCGGCAACGATCTCCGCGCGGCGCGCCTGCTGCTTCTGCTGTACTTTTCCTTCTGACACCCTGCTCCCTCCTGCAATCCATCATTCCTGTCAATATCGGCGGTTATCATAGCCTATTCTGCTGAATCAGGGGCATGCCGCCAGCAGGCGACGATAGATAGCTGCCGTTTCCTCGTCGAAACAGACGAACAGGACCCGTTCAAGCGGGTTATAGCGGGTGAGAAACGCGGTCACGGTGCGCACGGCGATCGCCGCCGCTTCCTCTTTCGGATAGCCATACACGCCGGTGCTGATCGCCGGAAACGCAATGGAGCGATAGTTGTTTGCCGCCGCCAGCTGCAGGCTGTTTTTGTAGGCATCGGCCAGGGTTTGCGCCTCCATGCGGTCGCCGCCGTGCCAGACCGGACCCACGGTATGGATCACCGCGCTGGCGGGAAGATCGCCCGCCATCGTGATCACCGCATGACCAGGGGGACATTCGCCCTGCTGCTGCAACACCTGCTTGCAGGCCGCCAGCAGCGCGGGACCGGCCGCCCGGTGGATCGCGCCATCCACCCCGCCGCCGCCCAACAGCGAGGGGTTTGCCGCATTCACAATCACATCGACATCAAGCGTCGTAATATCGCCGAGAATTACTTCAGGTTGAACAGCCATTTCTCCTCCTGTCGGCATAGCGCGTGGGTACGGCTTTCTGCCGATACTAGGGCATACCCGCCCCCGGGAGCAAGATTATCCCGCAGCGCCGGCGACAAGAAGTTAAAAAAAACAGGACCCTGAGGGTCCTGTTGATATCATCGTCCCGCCGTTCAGGCGTTGTCGTTGGCGAACGATTTTTGCTTTTCCGCACGGGCCGCCAGCCACAGGCCACTATTCTTCATGGCATAGCCAAAGACCAGGCCCAGCGCCAGGGAAGGGATCACCAGACGCCAGTCGCCATCTGCCGCGAAGGTCGCGCAGGCGCCGATAAAGGTGCCGGGGACAAACGACAGCAGCGTCTGTCGCGCCTGGATGCACATCAGAAAGGCCACGACGCCGGTCATCATATAGCTGAGGATCTGCAGCTGTGGGGCCAGCGCGCTACCGTGGATAATCACCAACGCCCAGGCAACGCCGCTCATTACCGTGCAGGAGGAGATGGCCAGGCCTTTCAGACCGCCCTGCGGGCAGGCGAAATAGGCCGTACAGCCGAGGAAACCGGCCCAGCTCAGCAGGCCGAGGGCGACGGCCACCCATCCCCAAATCCCGGAGAGAATGCCCGTCGTTAATGCGATTGCGAAGAGTATGTTCATGGCGCGTATCCTAGCAGATACGCACCGAAAGAATGCGATCTAAAACACACTAAATGAATGAACTTGATTTCAGTTGCATTATAATAGTGACTTAAATCACATTTTATTGCTCATCTTCTTCCTGAAGCTCGTCCCACATCGCGGCGATGGCGTCGCGGGTTAACGGCGCCATGGTGCGCCAGAACGGTGTGTGCGCATGCGCTTCGACTTTCCCCAGCATCGTCCCGCACCACGGCAGGATATAGTCGGCAAACAGGAGCTCCAGCGTCTCGCTCTGCGCTTCTGTGGCATGATCCTCCAGCCAGGAGGCGGCCAGCAGCAGCGATCCGAGATGATCCGCCGGACCTTCTCCTGTCGGGATGCCGTGATTGCTCAGAAAAGACCGGACCTCCGCTTCAGAGGAACCCTCCACCCACGCGCTACGGTACGGCGGAACGCTGCAGGCTTCACCGACGAACAGCGCATTATAGTCCGTCGCCAGGGACTGCATTTCACAGCTTTTCTGCAGACGCGCAAGCAGCTCGTCCTGCTCCAGCGGCCAGCTGGCGGCCAGTTTGCCCTCGCGGATCAGGGTAAACAACGGCACCAGCAGCGGGTCCTGCGGTTGACGGTAATACAGCGAACCCAGCACGCGGCAGAGGATTGAAAACTCGTTCATTCAGTTATTCCAGTTATACAAATTAAAGGTCAGCAAATTCCGGGATCGCCGGCATACCACGCGACTCGAGGAAGTCGAGCAGGCGACGCGGAGAAACGTTGAGGATCCTCTCCTCCGGGAAATCGACAGCATCGAGGATCTTGCGGCACTCGGTAAACTCTCCGAGGGTAAACGCCGTATGAGAGTCCGAGCCCAGCGCCACCCACCCTCCGGCGTCGCGCACCGCGGCGGCGATAGCACGGCAGTTATCTTCACTGCCCACGCGCGATGAAACGAAAGAGGAGTTATTGATCTCCAGCGCCACCTGGTAACGGGCCGCCGCTTCGGCAATGGCCGGGATATCCACCGGGAATTTCGGATTACCGGGATGGCTAATCATATGCACTTTACCGCTGGCCATCGCGGCAATCATCGCCTGCGTATGGGTGGCGCTATCCTGCGGCGGAAACACCGGCTCGTGGAATCCGGCGATGATCAAATCGAGCGACGTCAACATCGGCCCGGAGCAGTCGATCTCACCTTCGATATTTTTAATATTCGACTCAATACCGCGCAGGATCCCCACCCCGTCTACCAGGCGGGGCCAGATGCGCATATTAACGAAGTGCCAGTAATGCGGGGCATCCGCCATATCCGGGCCATGGTCGGTGATGGCGAAGAGTTTGATCCCTTTACGCTTTGCTTCCGCAATATAATCGTGCAGGGTGCTGTAGGCGTGGGTGCTGGCGACGGTATGCATGTGCAGGTCAACGGGATACATCACATTCTCCTCTTCTGTTTGCCGCAAGAATAGCAGGAAACCGGGCTATTGATTAGCAAAAACCCCGCCGTGGCGGGGTTCGCTTATCTTAATAACCGCGCTGACGATCGACCTGACCGCTAACCGATTCCCCTCGCTCCAGCCGGCTAATGGTCCCGGCGATATAGGCAATTGCCTCCATCGGGCGGGTGACTGCCGCCACGTGGGGAGTCATAGCCACCCGCGGGTGCGCCCATAGCGGACTCTCCTGCGGCAGCGGTTCGCGACTGAAGACATCGAGCATCGCGCCTTTGAGCTTACCGTTGTTCAGCGCCGCCAGCAGCTCCTCTTCTACGACATGCACGCCGCGGGCAAGGTTGAGGAGATAACTCTCATCAGGCAGCTGCGCCAAAAGCGTCTGGTTGATAATACCGACGGTTTCGGCGGTATTCGGCAGCAGGTTGATCAGGACGCGGGTCCCCTGCAGGAATCCACCCAGCTCGGCCTGGCCGGCAAAGCTCTGTACCTGCGGCCAGGATTTACGGCTACGGCTCCAGACGCGAAGCGGGAATCCCCAGGGTTGCAGGCTTTCCGCAACCTTCGCCCCCAGCACGCCGGCGCCCATAATCCCGATGGTGAATTCGTCGGCGCGGTACTCGGGCAGCGGCTGCCAGCGGGAAGCCAACTTCAACGCCTGATAGTCATCGAACCGGCGGAACCAGTGGAGCACCTGGCTCACGGCATACTCCTGCATCTGCCGTCCCATACCGGTATCTTCGAGACGAAACAGCGGGATCGACAAGGGCAACATATCCGGATGATCGCGCAGCTTACTAAGGATCGAATCCACCCCCGCCCCAAGGGCGAACACGGCCTTCAGCGCCCTGCCTTGCAGCATCTCTACCGGTGGATGCCAGACCAGGGCATAGTCCGCCGGCTGGTTATCGCCCGCTTTCCACTCGCGTACTCGCGCGCCGGGTAACTGTTTTTCCAGCTCTCGGATCCAGTATTGGGTATCAAAGGTCGGATGGTAAAAAATAATCTCCATAGGGGCTCCTGATAGCAGACGCCCGGAGCAGGTTAATGCAGGCGTCTTATTTTACTCATTGTTTTCTATTGGTTTGCCAGCATAACAAATTTCTCCTTGCCGCAAAGTGAAAAGGGAGTGGCGACAAAAAAAACGGATTTCGCACGTTTAAGGAGCAAGTTGTTCGAAGTTTGTCTAAACGCGCTGATTTTGCAAAAAGTTGATTGACGGGCGATACGTATTTCCCTACATTAGCGCCCGTTCCCGACAACAACGGGAAAGACAATATGGTGAGGTGTCCGAGTGGCTGAAGGAGCACGCCTGGAAAGTGTGTATACGGCAACGTATCGGGGGTTCGAATCCCCCCCTCACCGCCATATTCGAGATGAGAGCCTGTACGCAAGTACGGGCTCTTTTCTTTTATATTCTCCGCTGGGGGGGATGAGAACCCCCGACCGGGGTTCGACAACTGGCAACGCCAGTTGGACAGACCGCGAGCCCGCGAGCGGGCTGCCCCGCAGGGGCGAGCGAAGCGAGTCAATCCCCCCCTCACCGCCATATTCAAGATGAGAGCCTGTACGCAAGTACGGGCTCTTTTCTTTTATATTCTCCGCTGGGGGAGATGAGACCCCCCTACCGTGGTTCGACAACTGGCGCAGCCAGTTGGACAGACCGCGAGCCCGCGAGCGGGCTGCCCCGACAAAAACGCCGGGAGCGTTTTTGAACAACGCCTGCGTTGGCCCCGCAGGGGCGAGGCCCATGGATGGGCCGAGTAACGGCGAGCGAAGCGAGTCAATCCCCCCCTCACCGCCATATTCGAGATGAGAGCCTG
>NZ_JBEAJG010000010.1:0-61814 GCF_040065235.1 Klebsiella sp. GB_Kp047
ACCTGCGACCAATTGATTAAAAGTCAACTGCTCTACCAACTGAGCTAACGACCCACTCTGGCGTCGCTTTGGGCTTGTTTGATATCCCTTGGCAACGGCGGCATATATTACTGATTTCAGAATTCAGCGCAACTAAAATTTCGATAAAGATCACTTAACTGCTGGCGATTCAGGCGACAAGACCAGAAATGACGCGATTTCTGGTCATGCCGTAATCAACCAAGGGCATTAAGTCGTTTTTGCGCTTGTTTCGCACCGTCGGTGCCGGGGAATTTGTTGATCACCTGCTGGTAAACCGCTTTCGCTTTCGCGGTATCACCTTTGTCCTGCATGATCACGCCGACCTTAAACATGGCGTCTGGCGCTTTTGGCGATTTCGGGTAGTTCTTCACCACCGAGGCGAAGTAAAACGCCGCATCGTCTTTTTTCCCCTTATTGTAGTTCAACTGTCCGAGCCAATAGTTGGCGTTCGGCTGATAAGTCGAATCCGGGTACTTTTTAACGAAGTTCTGAAACGCCGCCATGGCGTCATCCTGGCGTGAAGCATCCTTCACCAGGGCAATGGCCGCATTGTAATCGGTGTTCGCATCGCCGGTCATCGCCGGAGCGCCTGAAGAGGCCGCTGGCGCTGCGCTGGTAGCAGCCGCGCTCTGATCGCCGGAAGACGACGTCTGGGCGCCAGCCGCTGCTGCGCCACCCCCGCTCGTCAGCCCGTCAATCTGCAGCAGAATCTGCTTTTGACGCTCAACGATCTGATTCAGCTGATACTGGTTCTCCTGGATCTGACCACGGAGAGAATCAATGTCAGTCTGGTTATCAGAGAGTTGTTGCTGGAGTTGGGTTAAAAGCTGGCTGTGAGCATTGGAAATACGCTCAAGTTGAGTGACACGGTCTTCGACCGAGCCTGAGCCGACACTACTGATTGGCGCCTGAGCAAAAGCGGCCCAGGGGGCCGCTATGCCAACCAGTAACGACAGACTCAATAAATGATGTCTGAAGTTACTGCTCATGCAATTCTCTTAGTAAACCAGTACGGCGCGACGGTTTTTGGCATATGCCGCTTCGTCATGACCCAGTACTGCTGGTTTTTCTTTACCGTAAGAAACGATGGAGATCTGATCGGCAGAAACACCTTTGCCCTGCAGATACATCTTAACGGCGTTAGCACGACGCTCACCCAGCGCGATGTTGTATTCCGGCGTACCGCGCTCATCCGCGTGACCTTCTACAGTCACTTTGTAGGACGGGTTGCTGCGCAGGAAGTTAGCGTGCGCGTCCAGCATGGCAGCGAAGTCAGAACGGATATCGTACTTGTCCAGATCGAAGTAAACGATGTTGTTCTGCTGCAGCTGCTGCATCTGCAGACGAGCTTGCTCTTCAGAAGACATGTTGCCGCCGTTACCGTTAGCGTCCATACCAGTGCCGGCACCCAGCATGCCTTCACCGCTCTGGTCGTTGCTGGCGTTCTTGTTAGAAGAACATGCCGCGATTGCCATAACCGGCAGAGCGATCATCAGCCCTTTCAGCACTTTGTTCAGTTGCATTTCTTTGATTCCTTTAATAATCAATTATTTATTATCACAGATACGGCGACCAGGCAGGTGATTTTACCTGTCCATCAGTTGCCGGAAGACGCGCTTTGAAACGCCCATCTGTAGAAACCAGATTCAGCACGGATCCCATCCCCTGAGAAGAGCTGTAGATTACCATAGTGCCGTTAGGTGCCAGACTTGGCGTTTCGTCTAAAAACGTTGATGACAGAACCTGTACACCACCCGCTTCCAGATCTTGTTTGGCAATGTGCTGCTGGCCGCCGGCCGAGCTGACCATTACCATCGTTTTACCATCCGCGCTCACGTCAGCGTCCTGGTTCTGCGAACCTTCCCAGGTGATACGCTGCGGCGTGCCGCCATTAATATTGACTTTATACACCTGCGGACGACCGGCCTGGTCAGAGGTGAAGGCCAGGTTCTGGCTGTCCGGGAACCAGCTTGGTTCGGTGTTGTTGCTGCGACCGTTGGTCACCTGACGAATCTGACCCGAGCCCAGATCCATCACGTACAGGTTCAGGCTACCGGTTTTCGACAGCGCGAAAGCCAGTTTAGAGCCATCCGGCGAGAACGCCGGCGCGCCGTTGTGCTGCGGGAAGGAGGCAATCTGACGCACTGCGCCGTTCGCCAGGGTCTGCACCACCAGCGCAGAACGACCGCTTTCGAAGGTTACGTAAGCCAGTTTTGAACCGTCCGGAGACCAGGCCGGGGACATCAGCGGCTGGGAGGAGCGGTGAACCACGAACTGGTTGTAGCCATCATAATCGGAGACACGCAGCTCATACGGGAACTGACCGCCGTTGGTCTGCACCACGTAGGCGATACGGGTACGGAAGGCGCCTTTAATACCAGTCAGCTTTTCAAATACCGCATCGCTGGCAGTGTGCGCTGCATAGCGCAGGTACTGCTTAGTGACTTTGAAAGAGCCTTGCGCCAGCGTTGTGCCCGGCGCACCGCCGGTATCCACCAGCTGATACGCGACCTGATAAGAACCATCCGGGTTTGACGTCACCTGACCGACGACCACGGCGTCAATACCCAGCGCAGACCAGGCTGCAGGCTGCACTTCCTGGGGACTGGTCGGCTGCTGCGGCAGACGCGAGCGATCCAGCGGGTTGAATTTACCGCTGTTGCGCAGGTCAGCTGCCACGATACCGCCAACATCTTCCGGCGCAGCGCCCTGGCCGGCCCACTGGAATGGTACCACCCCGATGGGGCGCGCCGAGTCCACCCCCTGGGTGATCTCGATACGTACTTCTGCGTGCAGCACCGCCGCCCACAGCATTAAAAAACCAAATGCTACTCGTAATGCCTGCTTCATCATATCTCCCTTATCCGGGCGGAAAGCCCACGATAATTTAGCAGAATGTTAACAAACTCAAATACACAAAACTACCAAAACCCATGACCGCCCTATTTTCTTTCCCCCCGCTAACGCGGGGAGAAAAAGCGCTTAAGGTTTGAAGTCCAGTGGCGCATTTTTGAACGTTTCATAAACAGCCTGCGACGGCGGTTTAGGGAATTTGCTCATCCGACTGGTAGCCGCCAGCATTTGCTGGCAGAAAGCCGGATCGCCGCCTTCCGATTTCACACTCAACAACGTTCCATCCTGAGCCAGGTTTACGCGCAACGTACATACTTTACCCTTGTACGTATCCCAGTCATAGAGATGTCCTTTAATCGCGGCCTGCACCTGCGAAATATAGCTGGCAATCTCCGCCTGAGATGCACCGCCCTGCCCCGGTTTACTTCCTTTAGCAGGTGAAGAGCCACCTGTGCTACCGCTGGTGCTACCTTTCGGCGCATTCTTACCAGAGCTCAGATCGCCGAGCAGGTCGTCAACGCCGTCCGCTTCTTTCGCTGCAGCCGCTTTCTTCGCTGCCGCGGCTTTTGCTGCTGCCGCTTTGGCCGCTTTATCAGCCGCCGCCTTCTCAGCAGCTGCCGCTTTGGCTGCCGCTGCTTTTTCAGCTGCGGCGGCTTTCTCGGCGGCGGCCTTCTCCGCGGCCGCTTTTTGCGCGGCCGCTTTCTCAGCTGCTTTTTCGGCGGCTTTTTCTGCAGCCGCTTTTTCAGCCGCTGCCTGTTTAGCCGCTTCCTGCTGGGCCTTCTTCTCCGCTTCCTGTTGCGCTTTTTTCGCCGCTGCCGCTTCTGCTTTCTTCTGCGCCTCTGCCGCGGCTTTCGCCGCTTCTGCTTCCGCCTGTTTCTTCGCCTCGGCCGCTGCTTTCGCGGCGGCGGCTTCGGCCTGTTTCTTCGCGTCAGCAGCCGCTTTCGCTGCCGCCAGTTCAGCCGCTTTCGCCTGGGCATCCGCCTTCGCTTTCGCCTCGGCGGCCGCTTTGGCCGCTGCTTCCTGCGCTTCTTTAGCCTGCGCATCCGCTTTGGCTTTCGCCGCCGCGGCAGCCTTGGCTGCGGCTTCCTCAGCCTGCTTCTGTTGTTCCTTCGCTTCTTTCGCCGCTTCCTGCGCCTGCAGCCGCTCCTGTTCGAGCTGTTTCAGCCGTTCCTGTTCCGCCGCCTGCTTCTCACGTAACTCTTCCGCCTGCTGCTGCGCCTGTTTTTCGCGCTGTTCAGCGGCGCGACGTGCGCTAGCCTGCTGCTGTTGCTGACGGTTATAGTTATTTACCACCGCCCCCGGATCGACCATGACGGCATCAATCGACGATCCCCCGCCGCCGCCGGCAGAGGCATCCAGATGCTCGTCAAACGAACTCCAGATCAGCAGCGCGATCAGTATGATGTGCAGCGCGACTGAAATGATGATCGCTCGTTTAAGCTTGTCGTTTTGTTCGGTTGCCTTTGACACTATCGGTTCCCAAAAACTGTTCGCCTGTACCCGCGATGCGCACCGACGGCGAGCGATACTCGCCGCCGAACGCCGCGCGGACGCACCTACCTGAAGCGATTAAATAGGTTTGGTCATCAAGCCGACCGATTTAACCCCTGCACTATGCAACAGGTTCAGCGCTTTAATAATTTCATCGTAAGGGACGTCTTTCGCACCGCCGATCAGGAATACCGTTTTCTCATTGGCTTCAAGACGACGCTTCGCTTCGGCAATCACCTGCTCCGGCGGCAGCTGGGACAGCGTCTCCTGCCCCACTTTCACGCTGTACTGCCCTACCCCGGAGACTTCCACAATCACCGGCGGATCGTCATTGCTTTTCACCGCTTGCGATTCCGTGGCGTCCGGCAGATCGACTTCCACGCTCTGCGTAATGATCGGCGCCGTTGCCATAAAGATCAGCAACAGCACCAGCAGGACATCCAGCAGCGGAACGATGTTGATCTCGGACTTCAGTTCGCGACGTCCGCGTCCACGTGCTCTGGCCATGGCTTACCCCTTATTGCTTTCGCTGGTGGTAAAAGCCTGACGGTGCAGAATGGCGGTGAACTCTTCCATAAAGTTGTCGTAATTCAGTTCAAGCTTGTTCACGCGCTGGTTCAGGCGGTTATACGCCATGACCGCCGGGATAGCAGCGAACAGACCGATCGCAGTGGCGATCAGCGCTTCGGCGATACCCGGCGCCACCATCTGCAGGGTGGCCTGCTTCACCGCGCCAAGAGCGATAAAGGCGTGCATGATCCCCCAAACGGTACCGAACAGACCGATATACGGGCTGATGGAGCCTACGGTGCCGAGGAACGGAATATGGGTCTCCAGCGTTTCCAGCTCGCGGTTCATCGAAATACGCATCGCGCGCGATGCCCCTTCGACGATCGCCTCCGGCGCATGGCTGTTGGCCCGATGCAAGCGCGCAAACTCTTTGAAGCCGCTGTAGAAAATCTGCTCCGAACCGGTCAGATTATCGCGACGCCCCTGGCTTTCCTGATACAAACGGGACAGTTCAATCCCGGACCAGAATTTGTCCTCGAACGCTTCAGCTTCGCGCGCGGCCGAGTTAAGGATACGCGTTCTCTGAATAATGATAGCCCAGGAAGCGATAGAAAAACCAATCAAAATCAACATGATAAGTTTAACCAGAAGGCTCGCCTTCAGGAACAAATCAAGGATATTCATGTCAGTCACTGCTTAAACTCCGCGACAATAGACTTGGGAAGCGCACGTGGCTTCATTAAGAGTGGATCAACGCACACAATGAGAACCTCAGCTTCGTTTAACACTGTATTCTCGGCGTTGACGATTCGCTGCGTGAAAACCAAAGAGGTGCCGCGCATCGAGGTAATTTCCGTCTGGACTTCGAGCATGTCGTCGAGTCTGGCGGGGGCAAAATACTCCAGCGTCATTTTGCGAACCACGAAGGCAACGCGTTCAGCCAACAGAACCTGTTGACTAAAGTGATGGTGGCGCAGCATCTCTGTGCGTGCTCTTTCATAAAAAGCGACGTAACTGGCGTGGTAAACCACACCACCGGCGTCGGTATCTTCGTAGTAGACCCGAACCGGCCATCGAAACAGCGTTGTATTCACTTTACATCCCGGTAATGCAAAAAAAGGTTAGAGCTTTCAAACTTCGCTACTATACGCGCGGGAAAGGTGGTTTGGAATGGGGGAAAGTAAACGGGGCGTAAATTTTTATGGGCTTATGCAAGCCCATAGCATTAACAGAGATCTCTTATTCAAAAGAAGAAAAAGAAGAGACCTAAAGCGAGCACGATATCAGCGATAAGCGGACAAAAAATCCCCTGCCAGTGAACGGCACGCGGGCGGAAGCCCACGCCGTGAATAACGCCGCTGCAAACTGCCCACATCAGCAAGAAACCATGCCAGATTTCCAGCTCGCTGGTCTTCGCGGCAAAGCGCGACGGATCCCAGAAGATGCAGCCTGCCAGCAGCAGCGCCATCAATAAGGAAAGCGCCCGGAGCGGGCGCTTGTCCATTATCGCGTACAGAGTAGCGATAAATTTCATCAGATTTCTTCTTTCTTCCCGGCTTTGGTGGCTTCCACGTGCTCAAGCGCCAGCGCGGTAATCACCCCAAAGGCACAGGCAAGAAGCGTTCCCAAAATCCATGCGAAGTACCACATATATAGCTCCTTACCTTAGTACAGCGAGTGGGTGTTCTTTTCGATGTCTTCGCGCGTGATGCGGCCAAACATTTTCCAGTAACACCAGCTGGTGTAGCCCAGAATGATCGGCACGAAGACAATCGCCACGTAGGTCATCAGATTCAGCGTCCGCTGGCTGGAGGTCGCGTCCCACATCGTCAGGCTGGCGTTCAGCATAGTGCTGGACGGCATGATGAACGGGAACATCGCAATACCGGCAGTCAGAATGATGCAGGCCAGGGTCAGCGAGGAGAACAGGAATGCCCAGGCGCCTTTATCCGCTTTGGTCGAAACGACGGTCAGCAGCGGCAGCACCACGCCCAGGGCAGGGATCGCCCACAGCGCTGGCATATTGTTAAAGTTCACCATCCACGCGCCAGCTTCACGCACCACTTCTTTGGTCAGCGGATTAGACGGGCCGGTATGGTCAATCACCGATTTCACCACATAGCCGTCGATACCGTAGTAGACCCACACGCCCGCCAGCGCGAAGCAGACCAGCGTCACCAGCGCCGCCACCGTGGAGACGGTGCGGGTGCGCAGGTGTAGTTCGCCTACGGTACGCATCTGCAGGTAGGTCGCGCCCTGGGTCAGGATCATCGCCACGCTGACGATACCGGCCAGCAGACCAAACGGGTTCAGCAGCTGGAAGAAATTACCGGTATAGAAGAGACGCAGGTATTCGTCGACATGGAACGGCACGCCCTGCAGCAGGTTGCCGAAGGCCACGCCAATCACCAGCGGCGGCACGAAGCTGCCGATGAAGATGCCCCAGTCCCACATGTTGCGCCAGCGGGTGTCCTCGATCTTGGAACGGTAGTCGAAACCGACCGGACGGAAGAACAACGAGGCCAGCACCAGAATCATCGCCACATAGAAACCGGAGAACGCCGCGGCGTAGACCATCGGCCAGGCAGCGAACAGCGCGCCGCCGGCGGTGATCAGCCACACCTGGTTACCGTCCCAGTGCGGGGCGATGGCGTTGATCATAATCCGACGCTCGGTGTCGTTACGGCCGAGGAAGCGGGTGAGCATGCCCACCCCCATGTCGAACCCGTCGGCGACGGCGAAGCCAATCAGCAGGATGCCAATCAGCAGCCACCAGATAAAACGCAATACTTCATAATCGATCATTTGACGACTCCTGTCTTAGCGTGCCGACTGAATAGCCGCAGAGGACTGTTCAAAGTGATAGCGGCCGGTTTTCAGGCTGCTAGGTCCTTTGCGGGCAAACTTGAACATCAGGAACAGTTCAGCCACCAGGAACAGCGTGTACAGGCCGCAGATCAGCAACATAGAGAAGATCAGATCGCCCGCGGTCAGCGACGAGTTGGCCACCGCCGTCGGCAGGACTTCACCAATCGCCCACGGCTGACGGCCGTATTCGGCAACAAACCAGCCTGACTCCACGGCAATCCACGGCAGCGGCAAGCCATAGAACGCGGCGCGCAGCAGCCATTTTTTCTCGCCGATACGGTTACGGATCACGCTCCAGAAGGAGGCGCCGATAATCAACAGCATCAGGATGCCGCACGCCACCATGATACGGAAGGCGAAGTACAGCGGTGCGACGCTTGGAATAGAGTCTTTAGTCGCTTTGGCGATCTGCTCTTCCGTGGCGTCAGCGACGTTCGGGGTATAGCGTTTCAGCAGCAGACCATAGCCAAGATCTTTCTTCACGTTATTGAACTGGTCGCGAACGGACTGGTCGGTGGAACCGGCGCGCAGTTGCTCCAGCAGCGCATAGGCCTTCATGCCGTTACGGATACGCTCTTCGTGCTGAACCATCAGATCCTTCAGACCGATAACCGGCTTATCCACCGAGCGGGTGGCAATGATGCCCAGCGCGTAAGGGATCTGGATGGCGAAGTGGTTGGTTTGCGCATTCTGATCGGGAATACCAAACAGGGTAAAGGCCGCCGGCGCAGGCTGGGTTTCCCACTCTGCTTCGATAGCCGCCAGTTTGGTTTTCTGCACGTCGCCCATTTCGTAACCAGATTCGTCACCCAGCACAATAACGGAGAGGATCGCTGCCATACCGAAGCTGGCTGCGATGGCGAAGGAGCGCTTAGCAAAGGCAAAGTCACGGCCTTTCAGCATGTACCAGGAGCTGATAGCCAGGATGAACATCGCACCGGTGACATAGCCAGACGCCACGGTGTGAACGAATTTCACCTGAGCAACCGGGTTGAGCACCAGTTCGGAGAAGCTAACCATCTCCATACGCATGGTTTCAAAGTTGAAGTCCGATGCGATAGGGTTCTGCATCCAGCCGTTTGCGACGAGGATCCACAGCGCGGAGAGGTTGGAGCCCAGTGCGACCAGCCAGGTGACGGCCATGTGCTGAACTTTACCCAGACGATCCCAACCGAAGAAGAACAGACCTACAAAGGTGGATTCGAGGAAGAAGGCCATCAGACCTTCAATGGCCAGCGGCGCACCGAAGATATCCCCCACGTAGTGTGAGTAATACGACCAGTTAGTCCCGAACTGGAACTCCATGGTCAGACCGGTCGCCACACCCAGCGCGAAGTTGATACCAAACAACTTGCCCCAGAATTTGGTCATATCTTTATAAATCTGTTTGCCGGAAAGGACGTAGACCGTTTCCATAATGGCCAGCAGGAACGCCATACCGAGCGTCAGTGGCACAAACAGGAAGTGGTACATCGCGGTCAAGGCAAACTGTAAGCGCGACAGTTCGACTATATCTAACATCATGACTCCTTGCTCATCGCATGAAGACTCCGAAAATGAACCGAGAAGCTCTGGCTCATACGCATGCCCCAATACAAATTTTTATTTGTCGCCCGCCCGGAGCGGGTTTCAACCGAAAGTGAAACCACGCCAGGACAAGGTTACAAATACGTTAACGAAAAACCCAATTGATTCCCCAATATATTACGCCGCAATAACCTTACAATAAATATGTTTTTATTGTTCCAGTTTTACATTTTTCGACAGTGATCAATATATAGCGAAGATGGCCAGTTTAGGCCAATTTGACTTGAGACAATTTAACGTTTTTTGAAGGATTTTTCCAAGCATTAAGTATTGATATAAATCAATTTTTACTCTACGTGTTAATTATGTAGCCCAATAAAGAATATTGGTAAACTTAATGTTAATACTGTGTTTAAAGTATACTTTGATTGGTTACTAAAAAGGGAGAGATGAGAATCATAGGTAATATTATTTAACGCCGCAGGAAAAAAAAGAAAAAAAAGAGCCGATCCGATTAATGCTAGACCGCTCACAGTATTTTTTCCTGTTTTCTTATCCCCTCCCCCACTCTTTTTTTAGTGTCTGTTTTGCTTCCCTCCGGTACGGCCAGGGCATATTTTCCTTTCCGACAACCGCACGTCGAGAATATTTATGAAATAATTCTTAAAATCAATATGATAGATAAGGTTTTCGCCAAACGCGGGGTTTGCTGGCTCAGCGGCTTTCGGGAGAAGCGGATAACGGCCAAAAAAAAGGCCACCTGACGGTGGCCAACCATGTCGAAATCGGACAGATTTCTGCTTGCGGACAAGCAGAGAGGGTTTACTTGATGATCGCTTTCAGCGCTTCGCCGATATCGGCCAGGCTGCGAACGGTTTTCACACCGGCTGCTTCCAGGGCTGCGAATTTCTCATCAGCAGTACCTTTACCGCCAGCGATGATGGCGCCCGCATGGCCCATACGCTTGCCTTTCGGCGCGGTCACGCCCGCGATGTAGCCGACAACCGGCTTGCTCACGTGCTCTTTGATGTAGGCAGCCGCTTCTTCTTCCGCGCTGCCGCCGATCTCACCGATCATGACGATAGCTTCGGTCTGCGGGTCTTCCTGGAACAGCTTCAGGATATCGATGAAGTTAGAGCCCGGGATCGGGTCGCCGCCGATACCGACGCAGGTAGACTGGCCGAAGCCGTAGTCGGTGGTTTGCTTAACCGCTTCATAGGTCAGGGTACCGGAACGGGAAACGATGCCCACTTTACCCGGCTTGTGAATGTGACCCGGCATGATGCCGATTTTGCATTCGCCCGGGGTGATCACGCCTGGGCAGTTCGGGCCGATCATGCGCACGCCCGCTTCGTCCAGTTTCACTTTCACGGTCAGCATATCCAGGGTCGGGATACCTTCGGTGATGGTGATGATAAGCTTAATGCCCGCGTCAATCGCTTCCAGAATGGAATCTTTGCAGAACGGCGCCGGAACGTAGATCACGGTCGCGGTAGCGCCGGTCGCTTCAACGGCTTCGCGCACGGTGTTGAACACCGGCAGGCCCAGGTGCGTGGTGCCGCCTTTGCCTGGCGTCACGCCGCCAACCATTTGCGTACCGTAAGCGATCGCTTGTTCAGAGTGGAAGGTCCCCTGGCTACCGGTGAAGCCCTGGCAGATAACCTTGGTATCTTTATTAATTAAAACTGACATTATTTCCCCTCCACTGCGGCAACAACCTGCTGTGCTGCGTCCGTCAGACTTTTCGCTGCAATAATATTCAGGCCGCTGTCAGCCAGTTTTTTCGCGCCCAGTTCGGCGTTGTTACCTTCCAGACGAACCACCACCGGAACGTTAACCCCAACTTCCGCTACCGCACCGATGATACCGTCAGCGATCAGGTCGCAGCGTACGATACCGCCGAAGATGTTAACCAGAACCGCTTTCACGTTGTCGTCAGAGAGGATGATTTTGAACGCTTCGGTGACGCGCTCTTTGGTGGCGCCGCCGCCCACGTCGAGGAAGTTAGCCGGTTCGCCGCCGTGCAGTTTAACGATGTCCATGGTACCCATCGCCAGGCCCGCGCCGTTAACCATGCAACCAATGTTGCCGTCCAGCGCGACGTAGTTCAGTTCCCACTGCGCAGCCTGCGCTTCACGCGGATCTTCCTGAGACTGGTCGCGCATTTCGCGCAGATCCGGCTGGCGGAACAGTGCGTTGCCGTCAGCGCCCAGTTTGCCGTCCAGGCAGATCAGGTCGCCCTGCTTGGTGATCACCAGCGGGTTAATTTCGATCAGCGCGAGGTCGCGCTCCAGGAAAATGGTCGCCAGGCCCATGAAAATCTTAGTGAACTGCTGAACCTGCTTACCTTCCAGGCCCAGTTTGAACGCCAGTTCACGGCCCTGGTAAGGCATCGGGCCAGCCAGCGGATCGATGGCGATCTTGTGGATCAGGTGCGGGGTCTCTTCCGCCACTTTTTCGATTTCCACGCCGCCTTCAGTAGAGGCCATGAACACCACGCGACGGGAACTACGGTCAACGACCGCGCCCAGGTACAGCTCTTTGTCAATATCGGTCGCCGCTTCAACCAGGATCTGGTTAACCGGCTGGCCGTTCGCATCTGTTTGATAGGTCACCAGACGTTTGCCCAGCCAGTGCTCGGCAAATGCGCGGATCTCTTCTTTGCTCTTCACCACTTTCACACCGCCCGCTTTGCCGCGGCCACCAGCGTGAACCTGACATTTCACTACCCACGGACCCGCGCCGATTTTTGAAGCGGCTTCTTCTGCTTCACGCGGAGTAGTACAGGCATAACCCACCGGCGCCGGTAAGCCATAGCGGGCAAAAAGTTGTTTTGCCTGATATTCATGTAAGTTCATGTGTTCAGTCCATCCTTCAGGGTGTAATTATCTTTAAACCTGTAGGCCTGATAACGGCGCTAACGCGTGTTATCCGGCCTACGGTAGGTAATACGCTTGCTGACTACACGTCCAGCAGCAGACGGGTCGGATCTTCCAGCAGCTCTTTAATCGCCACCAGGAAGCCTACCGACTCACGTCCGTCGATCAGACGGTGGTCGTAGGAGAGCGCCAGGTACATCATCGGCAGGATCTCTACCTTGCCATTCACCGCCATCGGACGGTCTTTAATGGCATGCATACCCAGGATGGCGCTCTGCGGTGGGTTGATGATCGGCGTGGACATCAGGGAGCCGAACACGCCGCCGTTGGTAATGGTGAAGTTACCGCCGGTCAGGTCATCTACGGTCAGCTTGCCGTCGCGGCCTTTCACTGCCAGCTCTTTAATATTCTTTTCGATATCCGCCATGCCCAGCAGGTCGACGTCACGCAGAACCGGGGTGACCAGGCCGCGCGGGGTGGATACGGCCATGCTGACGTCGAAGTAGTTGTGGTACACCACGTCGTCGCCATCGATGGAGGCGTTCACTTCCGGATAGCGTTTCAGCGCTTCCACTACCGCTTTCACGTAGAAGGACATAAAGCCCAGACGGATGCCGTGACGTTTTTCGAACGCCTCACCGTACTGCTTACGCAGATCCATGATGGGCTTCATGTTGACTTCGTTAAAGGTCGTCAGCATGGCGGTAGAGTTTTTCGCTTCCAGCAGACGTTCGGCTACGCGTTTACGCAGGCGGGTCATCGGGACGCGTTTTTCCGAACGGTGGCCCAGCTGCGGCGCCGGCGCGGCTGCCGGGGCGGCGGCTGGCGCTTTGGCTTCTGCCGGCGCCGGGGCTTTCGCCAGATGTTTCTCAACGTCTTCGCGGGTCAGACGGCCGCCGACGCCAGTGCCTTTGATGGCCGCTGGGTCAAGGTTGTGTTCAGCCAGCAGACGACGGATCGCCGGGCTCAGCGCGTCGTTGTTCTGCTCTTCCAGAGAGGCCTGCTGACGCTGCGCCGGAGTGGACGCTTTCGCATCGGCTTTTTCGCTGCTTTCTTTACCTGCGCTGTTACCTTCGCGCAGGCGGCCAAGGATCTGGCGAGACAGGACGGTAGCGCCCTCGTCTTCCAGCACTGCATCCAGAATGCCGTCCGCTGATGCCGGTACTTCCAGTACCACTTTGTCAGTTTCGATTTCGACCAGGACTTCGTCACGGACGACCGCGTCGCCCGGTTTTTTGTGCCAGGTGGCGACGGTTGCGTCAGCTACGGACTCAGGCAGGTCGGGAACCAGAATATCTACGCTACTCATTGTGTATCCTTTAATTAATCGACGTTCAGCGCGTCATTGACCAGATCTTGTTGCTGTTTCTGGTGAACGGACATATACCCTACCGCCGGAGAGGCGGAGGCCGGGCGGCCTGCATAACGCAGAGAGGCCCCAAACGGAATCACTTCACGGAAGTGATGCTGGCTGCAGTACCATGCGCCCTGGTTGAGCGGCTCTTCCTGGCACCAGACAAAATCATGCACGTGCGCATACGCTTTCAGCGCTTCCTGCACCGCCTGATGCGGGAACGGATAGAGCTGCTCGATACGAACGATAGCGACATCTTTTTGCTCGTTTTTGCGGCGCTGTTCCAGCAGGTCGTAGTAAACCTTACCAGAGCACAGCACAACGCGCTTCACAGCCTGCGGATCAAGTTGATCGATTTCACCGATGGCCGGCAGGAAAGTGCCGTTCGCCAGCTCATCCATGCTGGAGACTGCCAGCGGATGACGCAGCAGCGACTTCGGCGACATCACCACCAGCGGACGACGCATACCGCGCAGCGCCTGACGACGCAGCATGTGGTACACCTGCGCCGGTGTGGACGGTACGCAGACCTGCATGTTCTGCTCAGCGCACAGCTGCAGATAACGCTCCAGACGCGCGGAGGAGTGCTCCGGACCCTGGCCTTCATAGCCGTGCGGCAGGAGCATCACCAGGCCGCACATCCGGCCCCACTTCTGCTCACCGGAGGAGATGAACTGGTCGATCACCACCTGCGCGCCGTTGGCGAAGTCGCCAAACTGCGCTTCCCAGATGGTCAGGGTGCGCGGCTCAGCGGTGGCGTAACCATATTCAAACGCCAGTACGGCTTCTTCAGACAGCACCGAGTCCCAAACGCGGAACTGGCCCTGACCGTTATGGACATGCTGCAGCGGGGTGTAAGTTGAACCATTGGTCTGGTTATGGATCACCGCATGACGATGGAAGAAGGTGCCGCGACCGGAGTCTTCCCCGGACAGACGCACCGGAATACCTTCGTCAACCAGCGTGGCGTAGGCCAGGTTTTCGGCGCCGCCCCAGTCGAACAGCTTCTCACCTGCCGCCATCGCCTGGCGGTCGGCGTAAATTTTCGCTACGCGGGACTGCATTTCGATACCTTCCGGCACCGTGCTGATGCGTTTCGCCAGCTCCTGCAGACGCTTCGGCTCCACTTTATCCGGATAGCTCTCGTCCCACTCATGATTGAGGTACGGCGACCAGGTAAAGGAGTGCATGTTCATCGGACGCCATTCCTGCACCACGCATTCGCCGGCATCCAGCGCATCGCGGTAGAGGTTAACCTGCTCGGTCGCGTCTTCCAGAGTCGCCACCTTCTCCTGCTCCAGCTTGTCAGCATAGATTTTGCGCGGGGTCGGGTGCTTTTTGATCTTCTGATACATCAGCGGCTGAGTTGCGCTCGGCTCATCGGCTTCGTTATGGCCGTGACGGCGGTAGCACACCAGATCGATGAAAACATCGCGTTTGAAGGTATTGCGGAAATCCAGCGCCAGACGAGTGACGAACGCGACCGCTTCCGGATCGTCGGCATTGACGTGGAAAATCGGCGCCTGCACCATTTTACCGATGTCGGTGCAGTACGGGGTCGAACGCGCATCCAGCGGGTTAGAGGTCGTGAAGCCCACCTGGTTGTTGATAACGATGCGCACGGTACCGCCCACTTCGTAACCGCGGGCTTTCGACATGTTCAGGGTTTCCTGAACCACGCCCTGACCGGTGACGGCGGCGTCGCCGTGGATAGTGATCGGCAGAACCTTGTTGCTGCTCGGCTCGTCCAGACGATCCAGACGGGCGCGTACGGAACCGATAACCACCGGGCTGACGATCTCGAGGTGCGACGGGTTAAACGCCAGCGCCAGGTGCACCAGACCGCCTTCGGTTTCCATATCGGATGAGAAGCCCATGTGGTACTTCACATCGCCGGTACCGAGATGTTCTTTATGTTTGCCGGCGAACTCGTCGAACAGATCCTGCGGTTTTTTACCCAGCACGTTGACCAGCACGTTGAGACGACCGCGGTGCGCCATGCCCAGCACCACTTCGCGGGTGCCGCTCTTGCCCGCATGGCGGATCATCTCTTTGAGCATCGGGATCAGGGCATCGCCACCCTCCAGCGAGAAGCGCTTCGCCCCCGGGAATTTGGCGCCGAGGTAGCGCTCCAGGCCTTCCGCGGCGGTCAGTTCGCTGAGGAAGCGTTTTTTCTCTTCCGCGGTAAAGCTCGCTTTGCCAGCTACCGATTCAATGCGCTGCTGGATCCAGCGTTTTTCTTCGGTAGAGGTGATATGCATGTATTCCGCGCCGATGGAGCCGCAGTAGGTTTGCTTGAGGGCGGCAATCAACTCGCCCAGCTTCATCGTGTCTTTACCGATGGCAAATGAACCTACGTTATAGCTTTCCTGGAAATCGGCCTCGGTCAGATCGTGGTAGGCCGGATCGAGATCCGCCACTCTCTCTTGCTTCCACAGCCCCAGCGGATCGAGATTCGCATGCTGGTGGCCACGGAAACGGTATGCGTTGATGAGCTGCAGGACTTTAACCTGCTTCACATTGGTGTCTGGGTCGGAAATCGAAGAAGTGTAACGTGAGGCATCCTTCGCCAGTCGACGGAAATAATCACGCGTTTTGGAATGAAATTGATCCGGTTTAACTCCGGTGCCAGGTAACTGCTGGAACATTGAACGCCAGTTGGCGTCAACAGAGTCAGGATCGGTTAAGAAGTCTTCATAGAGCTGTTCTATCCAGCTCTGGTTCGAACCAGAGAGGTAAGAAGAGTCCAGCCAGGCTTTCATTGCGCCGTTCTGCATCGTGATCCCTTAAGCATTCATATGCTTATTTCGCCGTAGAAACTACCACGCACACCGAGTGCACGTGCCGGGGTTCACTTGTTGCGGACGAGTTGTGGTTTCTATCCGCTAAGGAACCTTTAAAAACTGCCATTAATCTTCGGCGTTCAGGCTGCGGTTGCGTTAGCTGCCTTCACTTACCCCGGTCACATAGTTCGCTATGCTCCCGGGGATGCGTTCAGTTGCCGCCTTACCTCGCACTGAACGCCTTGATTACTGGTACATCTTGTGGCGGTTTTTAAAGATTTCCTGCTATCCCTTCATACTTCAAGTTACATGTACGTTGTCCTGTAACTCGAATTATTTAGGGTATTCATTTCCCGGTAGCACAAACGCTACCGGGGTTACTGCTTTTGGTAGCCCGGATAAGCGGTAGCGCCATCCGGGACACACCGGGTTTCTTACGCGCTGCGCTGCAGCAGCATCGACTTAATATGGCCGATGGCGCGCGTCGGGTTCAGCCCCTTCGGACACACACTGACGCAGTTCATAATGCTGTGACAGCGGAATACGCTGAAAGCATCGCTCAGGCCGTCCAGACGCTCGCTGGTTTCGGTATCGCGACTGTCGATCAGGAAGCGATACGCGGCCAACAGGCCAGCCGGGCCAATGAACTTATCCGGGTTCCACCAGAACGACGGGCACGAAGTCGAACAACATGCGCAGAGAATACACTCGTACAGACCATCGAGTTTCTCACGCTGCTCAGGCATCTGCAGATGCTCGCGAGCCGGAGGATTTTGCCCATTATTCAACAAGTAAGGCTTAATCTTCTCATATTGTGCATAGAATTGCCCCATGTCCACCACCAAATCACGGATAACCGGTAATCCTGGCAGCGGACGGATAACAATCTTCTTGCCCGGCTGATTCAGCGCGGAGATCGGCGTGATGCACGCCAGACCGTTTTTCCCGTTCATATTCAGGCCATCGGAACCACAAACCCCTTCACGGCAGGAGCGGCGGAACGACAGCGACGGATCTTTTTCTTTCAGCTGGATCAGCGCATCCAGCAGCATCATGTCACGACCTTCTTCCGCTTCGAGGGTGTAATCCTGCATGTGCGGAGCGTCATCAACATCCGGGTTATAGCGATAAATTGAAAACTCGAGTTTCATTTTCCTGTCTCCGCATTAGTAAGTACGAATCTTCGGCGGGAATGCCGGACGCAGTTTCGGTTCCATGTTGACGCTACGACGCGTCATGGATTCCGACTCTGGCAGATACAGGGAATGGCACAGCCAGTTTTCATCATCACGATCCGGGAAGTCGAAGCGGCTGTGGGCGCCACGGCTCTCGGTACGGAAGTTAGCGGATACGGCGGTCGCGTACGCGGTTTCCATCAGGTTATCCAGCTCCAGGCACTCAACGCGCTGGGTGTTGAACTCGCTGGAGGTATCGTCGAGACGGGCGTTTTTCAGGCGCTCGCGGATCACTTTCAGCTGTTCCAGACCTTTGTGCATCGCATCGCCTTCGCGGAACACCGAGAAGTTATGCTGCATACATTCCTGCAGCGCTTTGCGGATCGCCACCGGATCTTCACCGGAACGGGTGTTGTTCCAGCGGTTGAGGCGGTCCAGCGAGCCTTCGATATCGGATTCGCTGGCGTCGCGCAGCGTGCCCTGCTCGGCGATGGATTCCTGCAGATGCAGGCCCGCCGCGCGGCCGAAGACCACCAGGTCGAGCAGCGAGTTGCCGCCAAGACGGTTAGCGCCGTGGACCGATACGCAGGCGATTTCGCCTACCGCGAACAGGCCCGGGATCACCACGTCTTCGCCCTTCTCATTGACGGTCAGCGCCTGGCCGGTCACTTTGGTCGGAATACCGCCCATCATGTAGTGGCAGGTTGGGATAACCGGGATCGGCTCTTTCACCGGATCGACGTGAGCAAAGGTACGGGACAGCTCGAGGATACCCGGCAGACGAGATTCCAGAACCTCTTTACCCAGGTGATCCAGCTTCAATTTCGCGTGCGGGCCCCACGGGCCATCGCAGCCGCGACCTTCGCGGATTTCGATCATGATGGAACGCGCCACCACGTCACGACCCGCCAGGTCTTTGGCGTTCGGGGCATAACGCTCCATAAAGCGTTCGCCGTGTTTATTGAGCAGATAACCGCCTTCGCCGCGGCAACCTTCGGTGACCAGAACCCCTGCCCCGGCGATGCCGGTCGGGTGGAACTGCCACATTTCCATATCCTGCACCGGCACGCCGGCACGAATGGCCATCCCGACGCCGTCACCGGTGTTGATGTGGGCGTTGGTGGTGGACTGATAGATACGGCCTGCGCCGCCGGTCGCCAGCACGGTGGCGCGGGCTTTAAAGTAGACCACTTCGCCGGTCTCGATGCACAGGGCGGTACAACCCACCACCGCGCCGTCCTGGTTTTTCACCAGATCGAGGGCATACCATTCGGAGAAAATAGTGGTGTGGTTTTTGAGGTTCTGCTGGTACAGGGTGTGCAGCAGGGCGTGGCCGGTACGGTCAGCCGCCGCCGCGGTGCGCGCCGCCTGCTCGCCGCCGAAGTTCTTCGACTGGCCGCCGAACGGGCGCTGATAAATACGGCCGTCGTCAAGACGGGAGAACGGCAGGCCCATGTGCTCCAGCTCGAGAATCGCTTCCGGGCCGGTCTTACACATATATTCGATGGCGTCCTGGTCACCGATATAGTCCGACCCTTTTACGGTGTCGTACATATGCCATTCCCAGTTATCTTCATGGGAGTTACCGAGCGCGACGGTGATACCCCCCTGCGCTGACACGGTATGGGAACGGGTCGGGAAGACTTTAGAGAGCAGCGCACAGGTCTGTCCGCTCTGGGAAATTTGCAGCGCCGCGCGCATACCTGCGCCGCCGGCACCGATGACAACAGCATCAAACTCTCTGACTGGCAATTTCATTACACACCCCACACCACAACAAATCCATAAAGAACGTAAGCCACCAGCGCCACAACGATAGCCAGCTGCAGAACCAGGCGCAGAGCCAGTGGTTTAACGTAGTCCGTTAACACCTGCCACATCCCGATCCAGGCATGGATAAGAATGGAAACGAGAGCCAGCAGAGTGAAGACTTTAGTGAAGCCGGAGGCAAAGAATCCGGTCCACACTTCCCATGAGATCTCACCGGTGGTAGCGAAGAAGCCAACCATGTAGATGATGTAGAGGGTCAGAACGATGGCGGTAGCACGGACCAGAATAAAGTCATGTACGCCGTTGCGTCCCAGTGCTGAGGCGTTGCTTACCATACGAGGACTCCTGCGAGAAGTGAAAGCACGACAGTAATAACAAAAGAAATCTTGGCGGAACGTTTCCCTGCTTCGAGGGTTTCGTCCAGGTAACCAAAGTCCATCATCAGATGGCGGATACCGACAACGACGTGATAGGCCAGCGCGGTGAGAATGCCCCACATGATGAACTTCACAAAGAAGCTATCCATGATCGAGGCCGCCGTCAGAAAACCTTCAGGGGAGGAGAGGCTGGTGCCCAGCAGCCAAAGCAGAATTCCGACCGCCACGAAGGTGATGACACCGGAAACGCGATGGAGAATGGACGCTATCGCCGTGATTGGGAACCGTATCGTTTGTAGATCCAGATTGACAGGTCTTTGTTTTTTCACATTTCTTACCATGAATAACGCCCACATGCTGTTCTTATTGTTTCCTTCCTCCGGTCTGCTTGCGGGTCAGACAGCGTCCTTTCTATAACCAGAAGTCATGTTAAAACGTCTTTTCAGGCATTAAAACATCACTAAACAACGCTGGGTGGCTCGGGATTGCAGGGTGTTCCGGAGACCTGGCCGCAGTATAGGCCGTTCACAAAATCATTACAATTAACCTACATATAGTTTGTTGGGTTTTCTCCGGAACAGTGATCAAGGTCACGATAACAACATTTTTTTAATTTTTAATCACCTGATTTGACAAATATTAAACATTCTTGTTACAACCATTACCAGTTAAATGCAATAATGCTCAAAAGTTATGGGGTCACTCTTTCACCTGAGAATAAGTTATGTAACAGTGTGTCAGTATTGACCGATGTAATCAGGACAGTTATTAGTGGTATACAGGTTTTAATATTCGGACTGCTAAAACGCTGATTTGCTGTTGTTTCACCGCAGCCCTGAAGAACGTGCCATCAAGCGCCGTTGCTCTGTACCCTGCCCTTTTCGCTGACGCAGAGCTGTGTGCAACATAACAAACTGGTAACGTATACGGGCGCGGGCCGAAAGCAAATCCACCACCCGGCAGTCTTAAGCAATAAAGGCGCTAAGGAGACCATAAATGTCTGATGCTAAAGCAAAAATCACCCTGGGTGGTGACACTGCTATTGAACTGGATGTGCTAAAAGGCACGCTCGGTCAGGATGTTATTGATATTCGTAGTCTTGGTTCAAAAGGCGTATTTACCTTTGACCCAGGTTTCACATCTACCGCTTCCTGTGAATCTAAAATTACGTTTATCGATGGTGACGAGGGGATCCTGCTGCACCGCGGCTTCCCGATCGACCAGTTAGCGACCGAATCAAACTATCTTGAAGTTTGTTACATTCTGCTGAACGGTGAAAAACCAACCCAGGCCGAATATGACGAATTCAAAACCACCGTGACCCGTCACACCATGATCCATGAGCAGATCACCCGTCTGTTCCATGCGTTCCGTCGCGATTCTCACCCGATGGCCGTTATGTGCGGGATCACCGGCGCCCTGGCGGCGTTCTATCACGACTCCCTCGACGTGAATAACCCGCGTCACCGTGAAATCGCCGCCTATCGCCTGCTGTCCAAAATGCCGACCATGGCAGCTATGTGTTACAAGTATTCTATCGGCCAGCCGTTTGTTTATCCGCGCAACGACCTCTCCTACGCCGGCAACTTCCTGCGCATGATGTTCGCCACGCCGTGCGAAGAGTACGAAGTCAATCCGGTGCTCGAGCGCGCCATGGACCGTATTCTGATCCTGCACGCCGATCACGAGCAGAACGCCTCGACCTCGACGGTACGTACCGCGGGCTCTTCCGGCGCTAACCCGTTCGCCTGTATCGCAGCCGGCATCGCCTCTCTGTGGGGACCGGCGCACGGCGGCGCCAACGAAGCGGCGCTGAAAATGCTGGAAGAGATCAGCTCCGTTGAACACATTCCGGAATTTGTTCGTCGTGCGAAAGACAAGAATGACTCTTTCCGCCTGATGGGCTTCGGCCATCGTGTTTACAAAAACTACGACCCGCGCGCCACCGTGATGCGTGAAACCTGCCATGAAGTGCTGAAAGAGCTGGGCACCAAAGACGACCTGCTGCAGGTGGCCATGGAGCTGGAGCATATCGCGCTGAACGACCCGTACTTCATCGAGAAGAAGCTCTACCCGAACGTCGACTTCTACTCCGGTATCATCCTGAAGGCGATGGGTATTCCGTCCTCCATGTTTACCGTTATCTTCGCCATGGCGCGTACCGTGGGCTGGATTGCGCACTGGAACGAAATGCACAGCGACGGCATGAAGATCGCCCGTCCGCGTCAGCTGTACACCGGCTACGCCAAACGCGACTTCCAGTCCGACATCAAGCGTTAATCTCGCTGTCCGGATGATAAAAAACGCGCCTGCTGGCGCGTTTTTTATGCCTGACGATGAAGCCTGGCGCTGACACTGCCTGCTGCCGGCTTAATGCTGGCAGTGCGGGCACCAGTAAAACGGCCGCGATGAGAGCATGGTCTTCTCAATCACGCCCCCGCAGCGCTCGCACTTTTCCCCATCGCGATGGAAGACCTTAAAGCGGAACAGCGCGCCGTGGTGCTTGTTGTTATCGGGCTGGCCGCGAGTGCGATAAGAAAGCCGTGGGATATCGAGTAGCGCGTGCGCCAGCGCATCCAGCTGTGTTTCATTAAGCTTCGAGGCCTTATGCCCCCCGGTCAGCCCCACCTGCCAGAGGATTTCCACCCGCAGATAGTTACCCAGACCGGCAAGAAAAGCCTGATCCAGCAGCAGGCCGGAAAACTGACGATTGCGGAATTTGGCCGACAGCAGTCGCGCTTTCACCTGCTCCGCGGTTAACGTCATATCCAGCACGTCCGGACCGACGCGCAGCAAGAACGGATGGTTGGCCTCCTGCTCCGCCGTGAGCATCTCAATGTCCGACGCGCTGTAGAGCAAAATCGCCTTGCTGGCCGTCTGTAGCCTGACGCGCAACACCCGGTTAGAGGCAGGCTGTTCGCCGGCCTCAACCACGCGCCAAACGCCGTACAGCTGATTATGGCTGTACAGGGTCAGGCCGCCGGAGAAGCGGGTCAGCAGGGCTTTGCCCCGGGTGTCGATATGGGTAACCCGCTGACCAATCAGTTCAGTTTGATAGGGTTGCAGCCGGGGAAAAGCGAACCAGACGTCGGTTAAGGGTTCGTCTTTGATTGCTGCCTCCAGTGTATCCGCCGCGCGGCGGATCTCCGGACCTTCCGGCATACTTTCATCCTTCTGTTAGTGGGTGGCGCCGCCGCCCAGTTTACTATCCACCGGCTGGTGCAGGGCTACGGCTATGGCCGTCTCCAGCGCTTCCCGCACGGTGGCGGTCGCCATACTCGGCTCGCCGGGATGGGCCGCCGCCTGCGCCGGTAGCCAGGGAATATGGATAAACCCGCCCCTCACCTCATTCTGTCCCTGCAGCTTGTGCAGCAGACCGTACATGACGTGATTGCAGACGAAGGTGCCGGCAGTTTGCGACACCGAGGCCGGGATCCCGCGATCGCGCAGCGCGCTGACGATCGCTTTGATCGGCAAGGTGCTGAACCACGCGGCCGGCCCGCCGTCGACGATCGGCGTGTCGATGGGTTGCTGGCCTTTGTTATCAGGGATACGCGCATCATCGACGTTAATCGCCACACGTTCGACGCTGATATCGACCCGGCCGCCGGCCTGTCCCACCGCGATAACCAGCTTCGGCTGCAGGTCTTCAATCGCCGCGTCCAGCGCCGACAGCGCCTCGCCAAACACGCAGGGAAGCTGCCTGGCGATCACCGGCTGACCAGCAATCATTGTGCCGTCAAGCTGCTGCACCACTTCCCAGGAAGGGTTTACCGTCTCGCCGTCAAAGGGTTCAAAACCGGTGAGTAATACGCCCGCCATCGTCTTCTCCTTCGCGGTCCTTCAGATTGTCATATCTCAGCCTCTGGCTGAGCGCTGACCATAATATGGCGCCCGGCGAACGCCGCCCGCAAACGGCGGGCAAATTCGAGGGCATGCGGACCATCGCCATGCAGACATACCGTCTGCGCCACCACGTTCGCCCATTCGCCGCTGACGCTACGCACCCGGTGGTGTTGCACCATTTCGAGGGTTTGCGCCAGGGCCTGCTCTTCGCTGTCAATCAGCGCGCCGGGCTGGGTGCGCGGCACCAGGCTGCCGTCGGCCAGATAACCGCGATCGGCAAACACCTCCTGACGCGTCGTCAAGCCATAGCGTTGCCCAGCGCGGATCAGTTCGCTGCCCGCCAGACCCACCAGCACCAGCTGCGGGTTAACATCGCGGACCGCGCGGGCGATCGCGTCGGCCAGCGGCGGCGATTTGGCCGCCTGGTTGTAGAGCATGCCGTGCGGCTTTACGTGCTGCAACTCGCCGCCCTGAGCCTGAACGATCGCCGCCAGAGCGCCAATCTGATACAGCGTCTGGGCATAGACCGTTTCCGGCGGCAGATCCATCGCCGTGCGGCCAAAATTTTCCCGGTCGGGATATCCCGGATGGGCGCCCACTGCCACGCCGTACTTCAGCGCCTCGCGCACGCTCTGCACCATCAGCCCGGCGTCGCCGGCGTGAAAACCACAGGCGATATTCGCCGACGACACCAGCTGGAGCAGCGCGCTATCGTTCGCCCCGCCTTCCCCGAGATCGGCATTGAGATCAATCATCATCGTGGAGTCTCCACGCCAGTTGTTCAAGATAACGCTGACGATCGGCCCGCGCCTTCAGCGCCTCCTCCAGCGAGCAGGCCACGAAATGGATCGGCTGCCCCAGTGGGATCTGCGCCAGCTGGTACATATCGGCATCGATGATGCAGGCGATCCGCGGATAGCCGCCGGTGGTTTGCGCGTCGTTCATCAGCACAATGGGCTGGCCGTTGTGCGGCACCTGCACCACGCCCGGCAGCAGGCCGTGCGACAGCATTTCGCGATCGGTGGTGCGTTTCAGCGGCTGCCCCTGCAGGCGGTACCCCATGCGGTTACTCTGCGGACTGAGCTTCCAGGGGGCGCGCCAGAATGACGCCTGCGAGGCCGCGTCAAATTCGTGGTACTCCGGCCCGGGCAGCGCACGAATGCGGTTGCCCAGCGGCAGCTGCTTGACGCCGCGCGGGGTGGTGAAGCGGCGGGCGGCTTTCCCGAGCTTCAGCTTGTCGCCGTCCTGCAGGCGGCGTCCTTCCAGACCGCCAATCCCCGCCTTGAGATCCGTGCAGCGCGAGCCAAGGACCTCGGGTACCGCAATCCCGCCCGCCACCGCCAGATAGCTGCGAATGCCATGCTGCGGCGTTTTCAGCACCAGCCGCTGCCCGGGCCGGTAGGCGGTGCGCCAGCCCACCCAGACCGCTTTACCGTCCAGCGTCGCTTCGCAGGCGGCGCCGGTCAGCGCAAACCAGCCGCTGCGGGCAAATTCGATCTCCACCTGGCCGAGGGTAATCTCCAGCCCGGCGGCATTCGCCTCGTTGCCAACCAGCAGATTGGCAATCACCAGCGAGGGATAATCCAGAGCGCCGCAGCGGCTGATGCCAGACTGGCGCAGGCCTTCTCGTCCACCGTCCTGTACCGAGGTGTACAGGCCGGCGCGGATCAGAGTCAACATACCCCCTCCTTTTGCGGCACAAAGCGAATTTTATCGCCCACGCGCAGCAGCGCAGGCTCCTTCCGCGACGGGTCGAACAGCGTTAGCGAGGTCCGCCCCAGCAGCTGCCAGCCGCCGGGCGTCGCCAGCGGATAGATCCCGGTTTGCGCGCCGCCGATACCCACCGACCCGGCCGGGACGTGCACGCGCGGTTCGGCGCGACGCGGCGTCGCCAGCGCAGCTGGCAACCCGCCCAGGTAGGGAAATCCCGGCTGAAAACCAATAAACCAGACCAGATACTCCACCGAGGCGTGCAGCTCCACGACCTGCTTTTCACTGAGGCCGCTGTGCTGCGCCACCACCCCGAGATCCGGTCCGGCCTCGCCGCCGTAGACGACCGGAATGGTCAGCGAGCGCGACTCCGGCTCGATCGCGAGGCTCTCCTCCCACCAGCGCTGCAGACGGTCTATCGCCTCCCACGCCACCTCCTGCGGGCGGCGGAGCACCACAGTGATATTGTTCATGCCGGGAATGGCGTCAATCACTTCCTCATGGTTCGCCAGACGCTGGGCTAAGCCCCAGATCCGCTGCTGGCTCTCAAGGGTGACCGGCGGCTCCAGCTCCAGCACGACGGCCGTTTCTCCTAACAGATAACAACGCGCTCGCTGCACTTTTCTCTCTCCCGTCAGGCAGGGTTGGGAATATCAATAAAGGTGACGTCCAGGTCAGTGGTTTCCGTCAGCCATTCGCTGAGGGCGCGAATACCGCCCCGCTCGGTGGCGTGGTGGCCGGCGGCATAAAAATGCAGGCCCTGCTCGCGGGCGGAATGGATGGTTTGTTCCGACACCTCGCCGGTGATAAACGCGTCCACGCCAAAGCGCGCCGCGGCGTCGATAAAGCTCTGGCCGCCGCCGGTACACCAGGCGACGCGGCTGACGGTGTCCGGTCCGGTATCGCCGCACCACAGCGGCTTACGCCCCAGCCGCGCTTCAATCCATGAGGCCAGTTCAAGGCCGGAAACCGGCATCGACAGTTCGCCCCAGGGCACCAGCGGTTCGATTTCCCCCAGCACGTTAATCCCCAGCAGATGCGCCAGTTGCGCGTTATTGCCCAGCTCGGGATGGGCATCCAGCGGCAGGTGCCAGCCGTAGAGATTGATATCATTGGCCAGCAGGGTTTTCAGGCGCCGGCGCTTCATACCGCGGATCACTGGCGATTCGTTTTTCCAGAAATAGCCGTGATGGACAATCACCGCATCCGCCTGAAGACGAACGGCCTCATCCAGCAGCGCCTGGCTGGCCGTCACTCCGGTGACGATCTTGTGCACCGTGTCGCGCCCTTCCACCTGCAGACCGTTAGGGGCGAAGTCACTGATGGCTGCACTATTGAGCTTGTCGTTTATCAGTTGTTCCAGTTCGCTATTTTTCATCGCCACTCCAGCAGATAATCAGGGTATACAAAGGCATAACATAACCAGATCCATTCGGGTCGTCGATAGTCCGCCTCCGACACTGACGATGACTTTTTACCGAATAGCGCAATTTGTCTATTCACCCCGCCGCGCATTCGTGTATATTTATGCACTAATAAAGCATATTAAATAATCAGAAAGCCCCTCAAGCCATGAATATGACTAATTAAACGCTATTCATGCAGAACGATCGACTTTCGCTTTAGGCCAGGAAACACACTTCTCATGAAGACAACATCATCGCAACCGCGGGCGATTTACTACGTCGTGGCGCTGCAAATCTGGGAATATTTTAGCTTCTACGGCATGCGCGCCCTGCTGATCCTCTATCTCACCAATCAGCTCAAATATGATGATAACCACGCTTACGCCCTGTTCAGCGCCTACTGTTCGCTGGTCTATGTGACGCCGATCCTCGGCGGCTATCTGGCCGATAAGCTGTTAGGCAACCGGATGGCGGTCATGCTCGGCGCGCTGCTGATGGCCATTGGCCATCTGGTGCTCGGGGCCAGCGAAACCGCCCCGGCCTTCCTCTACCTGTCGCTGGCGATCATCGTCTGCGGCTACGGGTTGTTTAAATCCAACGTCAGCTGTCTGCTGGGCGAACTGTACGAACCCGCCGATCCGCGTCGCGATGGCGGCTTCTCGCTGATGTATGCCGCGGGCAATATCGGCTCGATCATCGCGCCCATCGCCTGCGGCTACGTTCAGGAGGAGTATAGCTGGGCGATGGGCTTTGCCCTGGCGGCCATCGGCATGGTGGCGGGACTGGTGATTTTCCTCTGCGGCAACCGTCATTTCCAGCATACCGCCGGCGTGAACCGCCAGGCGCTGTGCGCCCGCCGCTTCCTGCTGCCGAACTGGGGCTGGCTGCTGGTGCTGCTGGTCATCGCGCCGCTGCTGATTGCCGTGCTGTTCTGGCAGGAGTGGTCGGTGTATGCCCTGATCGTGGCCACGGCCATTGGCCTCGCGGTGCTGGCGCGGATCTACCTGCGTGCCGAGACCGATAAACAGCGCAAGGATCTGCGCCTGATCGTCGTCCTGACCGCCTTCAGCCTGCTGTTCTGGGCCTTCGCCCAACAGGGCGGCAGCTCCATCAGCCTGTATATTGACCGCTTCGTTAACCGCCATATCATGAGCTACGAAGTCCCTACCGCTATGTTCCAGTCGATCAACGCCTTTGCGGTGATGCTCTGCGGCATGGTGCTGGCGTGGCTGGTGAAAGAGAGCGTCGGCGGTAACCGCACCGTGCGCATCTGGGGGAAATTTGCCCTCGGTCTGGGCCTGATGAGCGCCGGGTTCTGCATTTTGACCCTCAGCGCCCGCTGGTCGGCGGCCTATGGCCAGTCGTCCATGCCGCTGATGGTGCTGGGGCTGGCGGTGATGGGTTTTGCCGAACTGTTTATCGACCCGGTCGCGATGTCGCAAATCACCCGCATTGAGATCCCGGGAGTGACCGGGGTGCTGACCGGCATCTATATGCTGCTCTCCGGGGCCATCGCCAACTATCTGGCCGGCGTTATCGCCGACCAGACCTCGCAGGCGTCATTCGACGTCGCCGGGGCGGTGAACTATTCCATTGACGCCTACATCAACGTCTTCAGCCAGATCACCTGGGGCGCGCTGGCCTGCGTCGGCGTAGTGCTGGTTATCTGGCTGTATCACTCGCTGAAGGTCAGGACCCGCCGTCTGGCGGTGGAATAATCCCCTTTCTGGCGGCCTCCCAGGCCGCCAGCGTCTCCTGTCGCGCCTGCTTGTGATCGACTATCGGGCGCGGATAATCCAGCGTCACCCCCTGTTTATCCGCCCACACCCACGGCTGATGCAGCGCCTTCTCCGGCACCTTTGCCAGCTCCGGCAGCCAGCGACGCATAAACACCCCCTGCTTATCAAACTTCTCGCCCTGGGTGGTGGGATTAAATATGCGGAAATAGGGCGCGGCGTCGGTGCCCGTCGAAGCCGCCCATTGCCAGCCGCCGTTGTTCGCCGCCAGGTCGCCGTCAATCAGCTGGCTCATGAAATAGCGCTCCCCTGCCCGCCAGTCGAGGCGCAGATCTTTGGTCAGGAAGCTGGCGACAATCATGCGCAACCGGTTATGCATCCAGCCGGTGGCGTTAAGCTGGCGCATGGCGGCATCGACAATCGGAAAGCCGGTCTCCCCGCGCTGCCAGGCCTGCAGGGCGCCATCCTCTTCGCGCCAGGCGACCTTATCGGTCCAGGCGACAAACGGCCGACCTTTACAGAGTTTCGGATAGTAGACCATCAGATGGCGGTAAAACTCGCGCCAGATCAGCTCATTAAGCCAGGTGGCGCCTGCCCCGCCATCCAGTGCGGCGGGGTGTTCCGTCAGCAGCCGATGCAGGCACTGGCGCGGCGACAGCACCCCGATGGCCAGGCAGGGCGACAGGCGACTGGTCCCTTCCACGGCCGGGAAGTCGCGCTGCCCCTCATAATCCGCCGCCGGTTGCTGACAAAACGCGCGCAGCCGCGCCAGCGCCGTTTTTTCATCCGCGGCAAACAGCAGCCCATCGAACGGCGTTTGCGGATAGTTAAGCTCCGGCACCGGCGGCGCCAGGCGAGCGGGCGCCTGGCGCGGCTTTGGCGCGGCCACGCACGCCGGCAATCCTTCCCGCAGCCGGCGAATAAACGCGTTCTTAAACGGGGTGAAGACTTTATACATTTCGCCGCCGCCGGTCAGTACGCTGCCGGGCGGCAACAGGACGCTGTCGTCAAATCCCTGGCAAATCACTTCGCTCAAGGAGCTCTCAACGGCGGCATCGCGCTGGCGTTCATTGAATTCGTACTGATAGTTGTAGAACAGGTGACTGACCTGGTGCTGCTGGCAGAAATGGGCCAGCCGCTCGACGCTGGCGCTAAAATCGTCCGCCTCTTCTACCCACAGCGGTATGCCCCGCTCCGCCAGCGCGGCGTGCAGACTGCGCAAATGGCTGGCGATAAAAGCGGCCTGCCGCGGGGCCAGGTGATGTTCGCGCCACTGCCCCGGGGTGGCAATATACAGCGCCAGCACCTGCGCCTGCGGATCGCGGCAGGCGGCGGCCAGCGCCAGGTTATCGTGAATGCGTAAATCCGTGCGTAACCAGACCAGATGGGTGGCCATATCACTCCTCACTCTCCGTCAGCAAAACTCATCTTATGATCTAAGCCGGCAAAAATAGCGCGCCCAGGCAAAATAAGCACCTGCCAATTCCGCTGCGGCGCCTGAAAACGAGTGTAGACAAGCGACGAAAAAAAACCGCCGGGGGCAACCGGCGGTAAGTGGTTTTCCTCGCAGCAGGGCGAATTAGTAGAAGTCGTGCGCGGCTTTTTCCGCCTGCGCCATCCACACCGGCTGCTCGCTGGTTTTCGACCATACACGGTGCAGCCAGCTGTAATAGCGGGCGCGATCCTTCCAGAACAGCATCACCGGCAGCGCCGCGACGCCAGCCACGACGGCGAAAGCACGACGCAGCAAAATAATATGAGCAGGATAAGCTTTGTACAACGCCATCATTTCTCTCCCCTTTGTCAGGCCGGCAAGCAGCGCCGGAAAATTAATCATGTTTGTCTGAGCAAAATAATACCGCTCTGGTTGTAATTTTACTACTCATCCGACCACTAAAAAGCACGTATTTATACTTAATTTACATTCGCTACGTAAATTAGTTACGAAAAAGTTAAATTAATACTAACCATCAGTTAAATTGTGCCTTTGTCATTTTTATACTTTTTTTACACCGCGCCCGCGGATTTTTGCGAAATCTTTGCGCCGTAATTTCTATTCTCCTGGTAAATCAAAAACACACCCGGAGGTGGATTGTGACTGCAGGCGTACTCACTGGCGTTGGGCTGGTGTTCCTGTTACTGGCTTATCTGGTTTATGCCTTGATACATGCGGAGGCATTCTGATGGCTGCCCAGGGATTTTTATTATTAGCCAGCTATCTGCTGGTATTGCTGGTGCTGGCGCGCCCGCTGGGGATGTGTCTGGCAAGAATGGTGAATGACATCCCGCTTCCCGGCCTGGCCGGGGTCGAGCGCGTCCTGTGGCGCGTGGCCGGGATCCGCGCCGAAGAGATGGGCTGGCTGCAGTATTTGCTGGCGCTCCTGCTGTTCAACGCCCTCGGCGGCCTGGCGCTGTTTGCCCTGCTGATGCTGCAGGGCGTGCTGCCGTTTAACCCGCAGCACCTGCCGGGGCTGACGTGGGATCTGGCGCTCAACACCGCGGTCAGCTTTGTCAGCAATACGAACTGGCAGGCCTACGCCGGCGAAAGCACCATGAGCTATCTCAGCCAGATGGTGGGGCTGACGGTGCAGAATTTCCTCTCCGCCGCTACCGGCATCGCCGTGGTCTTCGCCCTGACCCGCGCCTTCGCCCGGCAGAAAATGTCCACCCTCGGCAATGCCTGGGTCGACCTGACGCGCATTACCCTGTGGCTGCTGCTGCCGCTCTCTCTGCTGGTGGCCCTGTTCTTTATTCAGCAGGGCGTGCCGCAGAACCTGCAGGCCTACCAGCCCTTTACCACCCTCGAAGGGGCGCACCAGCTGCTGCCGATGGGGCCCGTCGCCTCACAGGAAGCGATTAAGCTGCTGGGCACCAACGGCGGCGGTTTCTTTAACGCCAACTCCGCCCATCCGTTTGAAAACCCGACGGCGCTGACCAATCTCGTGCAGATGCTGGCCATCTTCCTGATCCCGGCGGCGCTGTGCTTCGCCTTCGGCGAGGTGGTGAGCGATCGCCGCCAGGGGCGCGCCATCCTGTGGGCGATGACGCTGATCTTTATCCTCTGCGTCGCCGTGGTGATGTGGGCGGAAACCCGCGGCAACCCGCACCTGATGACGCTGGGCGCCGACAGCAGCCTGAATATGGAAGGTAAAGAGAGCCGCTTCGGTATTCTCGCCAGCAGTCTGTTCGCGGTGATCACCACCGCCGCCTCCTGCGGCGCGGTCAACGCCATGCATGACTCCTTCACCGCGCTGGGCGGGATGGTGCCGATGTGGCTGATGCAGATTGGCGAAGTGGTGTTCGGCGGCGTCGGCTCGGGTCTTTATGGCATGCTGCTGTTCGTTATGCTGGCGGTGTTTATCGCCGGCCTGATGGTCGGCCGCACCCCGGAGTACCTCGGAAAGAAAATCGATGTCCGGGAAATGAAAATGATCGCCCTGGCCATTCTGGTCACCCCGACGCTGGTGCTGCTCGGCACGGCGCTGGCGATGATGACCGAGGCCGGCCGCGCCGGGATGTTCAACCCCGGACCGCACGGCTTTAGCGAAGTGCTGTACGCCGTCACTTCGGCGGCCAATAACAACGGCAGCGCCTTCGCCGGCCTGGGCGCGGCGACGCCATTCTGGAACCTGCTGCTGGCGTTCTGCATGCTGGCTGGACGCTTCGCCGTCATCATTCCGGTGATGGCTATCGCCGGCTCGCTGGTGGCGAAGAAAATTCAACCGGCCAGCCCCGGCACCCTGGCCACCCACGACGCCCTGTTTATCGGTCTGCTGATCGGCACCGTGCTGCTGGTTGGCGCCCTGACCTTTATTCCTGCGCTGGCGCTTGGCCCGCTGGCCGAACACTTTTCCTTACTTTGAGCGATGCGGAGCACCCTGTTATGAGTCGCAAACAATTAGCCCTGCTGGAGCCGACGCTGGTGCGCCAGGCGCTGCTGGATGCCGTTAAAAAACTCAGCCCGATGGTGCAGTGGCGCAATCCGGTGATGTTTATCGTCTGGGTGGGCAGCCTGTTAACCACCCTGCTGGCCATCGCCATGGCTGGCGGCGCCCTGACCGGCAGCGCCACTTTTACCGCCGCCATCAGTATCTGGCTATGGTTTACCGTGCTGTTCGCCAACTTTGCCGAAGCGATGGCGGAAGGCCGCAGCAAAGCCCAGGCCAATAGCCTGAAAGGGGTGAAAAAAACGGCCTTCGCCCGTAAGCTGCGCGCCCCGCAGCATGACGCGACGGTCGACCACGTGCCGGCGGAAGACCTGCGCAAAGGCGACGTAGTGCTGGTGGAAGCCGGGGATATTATCCCCTGCGATGGTGAAGTCATCGAAGGCGGCGCCTCGGTGGATGAAAGCGCCATTACCGGCGAGTCTGCTCCGGTGATCCGCGAATCCGGCGGTGATTTCGCCTCGGTGACCGGCGGGACGCGCATCCTCTCCGACTGGCTGGTGATCCGTTGCAGCGTTAACCCGGGAGAAACCTTCCTCGACCGGATGATCGCCATGGTGGAAGGCGCCCAGCGCCGTAAAACGCCGAACGAAATCGCCCTGACGATCCTGCTGATCGCCCTGACGCTGGTGTTCCTGCTGGCCACCGCCACCATCTGGCCATTCTCGGCGTGGAGCGGCAATGCGGTCAGCGTCACCGTACTGGTGGCGTTGCTGGTGTGCCTGATCCCGACCACCATCGGCGGTCTGCTGTCGGCCATCGGCGTCGCCGGGATGAGCCGTATGCTGGGCGCCAACGTGATCGCCACCAGCGGCCGCGCGGTGGAAGCGGCAGGCGACGTTGATGTGCTGTTGCTGGATAAAACCGGGACCATTACGCTCGGCAACCGCCAGGCCTCCGCTTTCCTGCCGGCGCGCGGTGTGGAAGAGCGAACCCTCGCCGATGCCGCCCAGCTCTCCTCGCTGGCGGACGAAACCCCTGAGGGACGCAGCATCGTGGTGCTGGCGAAACAGCGCTTTAACCTGCGCGAACGCGATCTGCAGTCGCTGCACGCCACCTTTGTCCCCTTTACCGCGCAAACGCGGATGAGCGGCATCAATATCGATCAGCGCATGATCCGCAAAGGGTCGGTGGACGCCATTCGCCGCCACGTAGAGGCCAACGGTGGCCACTTCCCTGCCGATGTCGAGAAGCAGGTGGAAGAGGTCGCCCGCCAGGGGGCCACGCCGCTGGTGGTCGCCGAAGGGGAAAAGGTGCTGGGGATTATTTCACTCAAAGATATCGTCAAAGGCGGCATCAAAGAACGTTTCGCCCAGCTGCGCAAAATGGGCATTAAAACGGTGATGATCACCGGTGATAACCGCCTGACCGCTGCGGCGATCGCCGCCGAGGCCGGCGTCGACGATTTCCTCGCCGAAGCGACGCCGGAAGCCAAGCTGGCGCTGATCCGCCAGTATCAGTCGGAAGGTCGGCTGGTGGCGATGACCGGCGACGGCACCAACGACGCGCCCGCGCTGGCGCAGGCCGACGTGGCGGTAGCCATGAACTCAGGCACCCAGGCGGCGAAAGAGGCGGGCAACATGGTCGACCTGGATTCCAACCCCACCAAGCTGATTGAGGTGGTCCATATCGGCAAACAGATGCTGATGACGCGCGGCTCGCTGACCACCTTCAGTATTGCCAACGACGTGGCGAAATATTTCGCCATTATTCCGGCGGCGTTTGCCGCGGTCTATCCCCAGCTGGCCATGCTGAACGTGATGGGCCTGCATTCGCCATCGTCGGCGATCCTCAGCGCCGTTATCTTCAACGCGCTGATCATCGTCTTCCTGATCCCGCTGGCCCTGAAAGGGGTGAGCTATCGCCCGCTCTCCGCCTCGGCGATGCTGCGCCGCAATCTGTGGATCTACGGCCTCGGCGGTCTGCTGGTGCCTTTTATCGGTATTAAAGCCATCGACCTGCTGCTGACCCTGAGCGGTCTGGTGTGAGGAACAAACTATGTCATTGATTCGTCCAGCACTTGTGCTATTTATTCTGTTAACCCTGCTCACCGGCGGCGTTTATCCTCTGCTGACCACCAGCCTGGGGCAATGGTGGTTTAACTCACAGGCCAACGGCTCGCTGATCCGCATGAACGGCGAGGTGCGCGGCTCGGCGCTGATTGGCCAGAACTTTACCGCCGCAGGCTATTTCCAGGGTCGCCCGTCAGCCACCGCGGAGACAGCGGATAACCCGATGGCCTCTGGCGGCAGCAACCTCGCCGCCAGCAACCCGGCGCTGGATAAGGCGGTGAGCGAGCGGGTGCAGGCCCTGCGCGCCGCAAACCCGGATGCCGACCCGCGTGTGCCGGTCGAACTGGTCACCACCTCGGCGAGCGGTCTCGATAACAACCTGACCCCGGCCGCCGCGCTGTGGCAGGCGCCGCGGGTGGCCAAAGCGCGCCAGCTGAGCGTCGACCAGGTGACCGCGCTGGTTAACCAGGCCACACAAAAGCCGCTGCTGAGCTTCCTTGGCCAGCCGGTGGTCAATATACTGCAACTCAATATGGCGCTGGATGCCCTGAAGGATAAGTAAATGAGTGACGAGCCGCTGCGTCCGGACCCTGACCGCCTGCTGCAGCACACCGCCGCCCCGCATCGCGGCAAACTAAAAGTGTTCTTCGGCGCCTGCGCCGGGGTGGGGAAAACCTGGGCGATGCTGGCGGAAGCGCAGCGGCTCCGGGCGCAGGGGTTGGATATTCTGATTGGCGTGGCGGAGACCCACGGCCGGAAAGAGACCGCCGCGATGCTGCAGGGCCTGAGCAGCCTGCCGCCGCGGCGGCTCGCCCACCGCGGGCGCTACGTGTATGAGTTCGATCTCGACGCCGCCCTCGCCCGCCGTCCGGCGCTGATTCTGGTGGATGAGCTGGCGCACAGTAATGCCCCCGGCTCCCGCCATCCAAAGCGCTGGCAGGATGTGGACGAACTGCTGGAGGCAGGGATTGACGTCTTCACCACCGTTAACGTCCAGCATCTGGAAAGTCTGAATGACGTCGTCAGCGGGATCACCGGCGTGCAGGTGCGAGAGACCGTCCCCGATCCCTTCTTTGACGCCGCGGACGACGTGGTGCTGGTGGACCTTCCCCCTGACGATCTGCGCCAGCGGCTCAATGAGGGCAAAGTCTATATCGGCGGCCAGGCCGAGCGCGCTATCGAGAACTTTTTCCGCAAAGGGAATCTGATTGCGCTGCGCGAACTGGCTCTGCGCCGCACCGCCGATCGCGTCGATGAGCAGATGCGCGCCTGGCGCGACCGCCAGGGCCAGGAGAAAGTCTGGCACACCCGCGACGCGATCCTGCTCTGTATCGGGCACAACACCGGCAGCGAAAAGCTGGTGCGTACCGCCGCCCGCCTCGCCGCCCGTCTGGGCAGCGTCTGGCATGCGGTGTATGTCGAAACGCCTTCCCTGCACCGCCTGCCGGAGTCCCGGCGGCGGGCCATCCTCGCCGCGCTGCGTCTGGCCCAGGAGCTGGGCGCCGAAACCGCCACCCTCTCCGACCCGTCGGAAGAGAAAGCGGTCCTCCATTACGCCCGCGAACACAACCTTGGGAAAATTGTTATCGGCCGCCAGAGCAAGCGCCGCTGGTGGGATCGCAGCGGCTTCGCCGATCGTCTGGCTCGCCACGCGCCGGACCTCGATCTGGTGGTCATCGCTCTGGATGAAAAGCCCTTCCCCCTTCAGGCGCGCGCCAGCGACAGCCGTCCGGCGCTGGAGAAATGGCGGCTACAGCTGCAGGGCTGCGCGGTGGCGGTGGCGCTGTGCGCCATCATTACCCTGGTGGCCATGCAGTGGCTGATGGCCTTCGAAGCCGCCAACCTGGTGATGCTCTATCTGTTAGGAGTGGTGATCATCGCTCTGCTCTACGGCCGCTGGCCGTCGGTTCTGGCGACGGTGATCAACGTTATCAGCTTCGATCTCTTTTTTGTCGCCCCGCGCGGCACGCTGGCGGTGTCCGATGTCCAGTATCTGCTCACCTTCGGCGTGATGCTCACCGTGGGCCTGCTTATCGGTAACCTCACCGCCGGCGTGCGCTACCAGGCGCGGGTGGCGCGCTACCGCGAGCGGCGTACCCGCCATCTGTATGAGATGTCCAAAGCGCTGGCGGTGGGTCGTAGCCAGCAGGATATCGCCACCACCAGCGAGCGGTTTATCGCCTCCACCTTTCAGGCCCGCAGCCAGCTGCTGCTGCCGGACGCCCAGGGGAAACTGTTGCCCTTAACCCACCAGCCCGGGCTGACGCCGTGGGATGACGCCATCGCCCGCTGGAGCTTTGATAAGGGTCAACCCGCCGGCGCCGGCACCGATACCCTGCCCGGCGTGCCGTATCAGATCCTGCCCCTGAAGAGCGCCGCCCGCACCTGGGGCCTGCTGGTGGTGGAGCCGGCGAATCTGCGCCAGCTGATGATCCCGGAGCAGCAGCGGCTGCTGGAGACCTTCACCCTGTTGGTGGCCAGCGCCCTGGAGCGTCTCACCCTGACCGCCAGCGAAGAGCAGGCCCGACTAACCAGCGAGCGCGAAAGCCTGCGTAACTCGCTGCTCGCTGCCTTGTCGCACGATCTGCGTACCCCGCTGACCGTGCTGTTTGGCCAGGCGGAAATTCTGACCCTCGATCTGGCCAGCGAGGGCTCGAAGCATGCCCCGCAGGCCAACGAAATCCGCCAGCATGTGCTCAACACCACCCGGCTGGTAAACAACCTGCTGGATATGGCGCGGATCCAGTCCGGCGGCTTTAACCTGCACAAGGAGTGGCTGACGCTGGAGGAGGTGGTCGGCAGCGCGCTGCGCATGCTCGAACCGAGCCTCGGCGGCCAGCACGTTCAACTGGATTTACCCGATCCGCTGCAGCTGGTGCATGTTGACGGGCCGCTGTTCGAGCGGGTGCTGATTAATCTGCTGGAGAATGCCCATAAGTATGCCGGCGCCCGGGCGGACATCGGTATTCGCGCCGAAGCGGACGCCCGGCAGCTGTCGCTGGAAGTATGGGATAATGGTCCAGGGATCCCGGCGGGCCAGGAACAGGCTATCTTTGATAAATTCGCCCGCGGCAACAAAGAATCGGCGATCCCCGGCGTCGGGCTGGGCCTTGCCATCTGTCAGGCCATCGTCGACGTCCACGGCGGGACCATCTCCGCCAGCAACCGGCCAGAGGGCGGCGCCTCATTCCGTGTTACACTGCCGGGAGAAACGCCCCCTGAACTGGAAGAGCTATCTGAGGAATTGTGATTAACGTTCTGATTATCGAAGACGAACACGCTATCCGTCGCTTTCTGCGCACCGCGCTGGAAGCCGACGGCATGCGCGTATTTGAAGCGGAAACCCTGCAGCGCGGGCTGATCGAAGCCGCCACCCGTAAGCCCGACCTCGCGATCCTCGATCTCGGCCTGCCGGATGGTGACGGCATTGATTTTATTCGCGACCTGCGCCAGTGGAGTCAGATGCCGATTATCGTCCTGTCAGCGCGTAGCGAAGAGCATGACAAAATTGCCGCCCTGGATGCCGGCGCCGATGACTACTTAAGTAAACCCTTTGGCATCGGCGAGCTGCAGGCCCGCCTGCGCGTCGCGCTGCGTCGCCACGGCGCGGCGCAGGCCGACGAGCCGGTGGTGCGCTTCGCCGACCTGGAGGTCAATATCCCCGCCCGCCGCATCCTGCGCGGCAGCGAAGAGATCCACCTGACGCCCATCGAGTTTCGCCTGCTGGCGGCGCTATTGAATAATCCCGGCAAAGTGCTTACCCAGCGCCAGCTGCTGAATCAGGTGTGGGGCCCTAACGCCGTGGAGCACAGCCATTATCTGCGGATCTATATGGGTCACCTGCGGCAAAAGCTGGAGGCCGATCCGGCGCGCCCTCAGCATCTGCTGACCGAAACCGGGATTGGCTATCGCTTTATGCCCTGAGCCCCGCCTCTGCAGTACCAGAGGCTGGTGATCTTCAGCCCTTCAGAGAGTAGCAGGAAGCCTGCCAGGATCGCTAAATGCCTGACGCCGGCGGCCTGAATCAGCCACAGACCCAAAGAAAGCGAAGGCTGCATAAACACCAGCCTGAGCGGCGCCTGCCCCCAGGCCAGCCACAGCCCATAGCGGCTCTGACGGAAAAAAAGGATCATCGACAACGGGATGCTGATAATCAGCAGCACATTTAGCGGATAGAGCCAGACCGCCGCAGAGCCCCAGGTGTGCAGCAGCTGGAGATAAGCCAGCAGGTCGTCGTAAAAAGGGAGTCGGCGGTGGGCAATATTCCACCATAAGAATTGCAGGACGAAAAAGAGATCCATCCACGCCCAGAACAAAAACAGGGACTTCCGTTGTATTTTCATCGCTATCCTTGCGAAAAAAATCAGGCCCGCAAGGGGCCTGATGATCGTGCGCCGTTAAGCGTTCTTCAGCACTTCACTGACAATCTCTACCGCTTCTTTTTCAATCAGCTTGCGATGTTCTTCGCCGAGGAAGCTTTCGCAGTAGATCTTGTAGGCGTCTTCGGTGCCTGACGGGCGTGCCGCAAACCAGCCGTTGTCGGTCATCACTTTCAGGCCGCCAATCGCCGCCCCGTTGCCCGGCGCCGCGGTCAGACGAGCGGTGATCGGATCCCCCGCCAGGGTGTCAGCGCTGACCATTTCCGGCGACAGCTTAGACAGCGCCGCTTTCTGCGCGGAGGTCGCGGAAGCCTGCAGACGGTTGTAGCTCGGCGCGCCGAAGCGTTCCGCCAGCTCGTTATAGTGCTCCTGCGGGTTTTTCCCGGTCACTGCGGTGATTTCCGCCGCCAGCAGGCACATGATGATGCCGTCTTTATCGGTGGACCACGGCGTGCCGTCGAAGCGCAGGAAGGAGGCCCCGGCGCTCTCTTCGCCGCCGAAGCCGAAGCTGCCGTCGAACAGGCCGTCAACGAACCACTTAAAGCCCACCGGCACTTCCACCAGCTTGCGGCCCAGATCGTTCACCACGCGGTCAATCATCGCCGAGGAGACCAGGGTTTTACCGACCGCCACCTCTTTGCCCCACTGCGGACGATGCTGGAACAGGTAGTTAATCGCCACCGCCAGGTAGTGGTTCGGATTCATCAGCCCGGCAGGGGTGACAATCCCGTGACGGTCGTAATCCGGGTCATTGGCAAATGCCAGATCGAACTTATCGCGCAGCGCCAGCAGGCCCGCCATCGCACATTCCGAGGAGCAGTCCATGCGGATGGCGCCGTCTTTATCGAGGTGCATAAAGCGGAAGGTCTGGTCCACCTGGTCGTTCACAATGGTCAGATTGAGCTTGTAGTGCTCGCCAATGCGCTTCCAGTATTCGATACCGGAACCGCCCAGCGGATCGACGCCCAGCGTCAGGCCCGCTTTCTGGATCGCCGCCATGTCGACGATGTCCGCCAGGCCTTCAATGAACGGCTGCACCAGATCCTGCTCTTTGACGTGGCCGGAAGCCAGCGCCGCGTCCAGAGAAATGCGTTTCACACCCTGCAGGCCAGCGGCCAGCAGTTCGTTGGCACGGTTTTCCACCACTTTGGTGACGTTGGTATCAGCCGGACCGCCGTTTGGCGGGTTGTACTTGATACCGCCATCTTCCGGCGGGTTGTGTGACGGGGTGATCACAATGCCGTCCGCCAGCGGACCGCCTTTTTTGTTATGCACCAGAATCGCGTTAGAGACCGCCGGCGTCGGGGTGAAGCCGTTGTTTTCCTGAACGATAACGTCAACGCCGTTGGCGGTTAACACTTCCAGCACCGAAATAAACGCCGGCTCGGACAGGGCGTGGGTATCTTTACCGACATAGCACGGACCGGTGATCCCGTTCTTCGCACGATCTTCCGCAATAGCCTGGGCGATGGCCAGGATATGCGGTTCGTTGAAGTTGTGACGCGCCGCGCTGCCGCGATGGCCGGAGGTGCCGAATTTGACCGCATGCTCCGCATTACCGACTTCAGGCTTCAGCACGTAGTACTGAGCAGTCAGTTGGGCGACGTTAATCAAATCACTCTGTTGCGCAGGCTGCCCCGCACGTTTATCGATTGCCATTGCCTGATCCTTCTGGTGCAAATGTTAAAAAGCTAGATCGTGCCGCAAACCTTTTCAATCAGCTCCGCAGGGAACTGCATCGACTGCATGATGTGCTCAATCATGCTGCATTTACGGCCGGTATTGGTATTGGTGATCACCCACCACGGTGTACCAGGAACCTGTTTCGGTTTGGTCTGATTACCGCTTTTCAGCAGCGTACGCGCATCTTCCGCGAAGTAAACGCGCGTGCGGCCGTGCAGAGACTCAGTGGCCTCGGCAAATGCTTTACTGTCCAGGGAATAGAGGGTGGTCAACACCAGCATAAAACGGTTCACCGCGCGCTTCTGCTCGGCGTATTCATCAGATAACAGCATCTCGCGCATGGCGCGGACTTTATCTTTCACCGGGTTAGCGGGTTTCACCTCAGCGGCAGGCGTGGGCGCCAGCGTCGGCGCGGCTTTGCTGACCGGTGTAGCCGGTTGGGAAACGGCGGAAAATTTCAGCATACGCCGTAAAATGTCGGATGCGCTCTCGCCGATATGCAGAGTGTGGCTGGCAATATAGCGGTAGAGTTCATCATCAACTTCAATTGTTTTCATCTTAATCCAGTGCGATATCTTTTCTGAATACAAATCGTTGGGATTATAAGTACAAATCCCAACCGCGGATAGCGTCAAACCAGGATGGCGGTAAAACTCAGATAACTTCTGGGTCTTGCAGCCGGATGGCAGAATGTCCAACATAATACCCTAACCCGACGCAGCGAAAAAAAGAACTTTGCCATGAAATTAAATAGCCGAGCGCAATCTGCACAGAATCCGCACAACCACTCCCCGATCGTGCTGGTCCACGGTCTGTTTGGCAGCCTGGACAACCTGGGCATCCTCGCCCGCGACCTGATCGCCGACCACGATATTCTGCAGGTCGATATGCGCAACCACGGTTTGTCGCCGCGGTCGCCAGAGATGACCTACCCCGCGATGGCGCAGGATCTGCTCGACACGCTCGATGCACATCAGATTGAACGGGCCACCTTTATCGGCCATTCGATGGGCGGCAAAGCGGTGATGGCGTTGACCGCCCTGGCCCCGGAGCGCATCAGCGGTCTGGTGGCTATTGATATCGCGCCGGTGGATTATCACGTTCGCCGCCATGATGAGATCTTCGCCGCTATCCGCGCCGTCAGCGAATCCGCCGCCAGCACTCGCCAGCAGGCGGCGCAGGTGATGCGCGAGCATCTGCAGGAAGAGGGCGTGATTCAGTTCCTGTTGAAATCTTTCGTCGACGGCGACTGGCGCTTCAACGTCCCGGTGCTGTGGGACCAGTATCCGCATATCGTCGGCTGGGAAACCATCCCGGCCTGGCCGCACCCAACGCAGTTTATTCCCGGCGGCAACTCCCCCTATGTGACCGACGCCTACCGCGACCCGCTGCTGGCCCAGTTCCCGCAGGCTCGGGCCCACGTCATTGCCGGCGCCGGACATTGGGTCCATGCCGAGAAACCCGAGGCGGTGTTGCGCGCGATCCGCCGCTATCTGACGAGCATAGCCGCCTGATTGGCTAAAATATGCCCGACCGCGCCGCAGAATGCCCGCGGTCGTTGGCGCAGCCGTTCGCCTGATGTATGATGGCGCGCTATCTGCGCCGGCTAGAGCCCGGCAGCTTGTTTCCCCGAAGTCACTCAGAATCATGGCAAAAGAACAAACGGACCGTACGACATTAGATTTGTTCGCAAACGAGCGTCGCCCGGGAAGACCGAAAACCAATCCGCTGTCGCGCGATGAACAACTGCGCATCAACAAACGTAATCAGCTGAAACGCGATAAAGTGCGCGGGCTGAAGCGCGTGGAGCTAAAGCTCAACGCCGACGCGGTCGATGCGCTTAACGAACTGGCGGAAGCGCGTAATATGAGCCGCAGCGATCTCATTGAAGAGATGCTGATGACGCAATTAACCGCCCTGCGCAGCCAGGGAAAACTCTAACTTTCCGCGAAAAATCCGCATTCATGTAGCAGAGTGTGCAGTCGGGCGTGATTGCTGTTTCCGCGCCCTTGCCTGTTCTGCTATGATTGCCGTTATCTGTGGGCATCGCGTCCCTACCACATCATTTAAGTTTCAAGAGGTTATTTTACTCATGGCAATCATCGGCATCTTTTTTGGCAGCGACACCGGCAACACCGAAAATATTGCAAAAATGATTCAAAAGCAGCTTGGTAAAGATGTTGCTGATGTTCACGACATTGCCAAAAGCAGCAAAGAAGATCTGGAAGCCCACGACATCCTGCTGCTCGGCATCCCGACCTGGTACTACGGTGAAGCGCAGTGTGACTGGGACGATTTCTTCCCGACGCTGGAAGAGATCGACTTTAACGGCAAACTGGTGGCGCTGTTCGGCTGCGGCGACCAGGAAGACTACGCAGAGTACTTCTGCGATGCGCTGGGCACCATCCGCGACATCATTGAGCCGCGCGGCGCGACCATCGTTGGCCACTGGCCGACTGCCGGCTATCACTTCGAGGCCTCTAAAGGCCTGGCGGATGACGACCACTTCGTCGGCCTCGCCATTGATGAAGACCGCCAGCCGGAGCTGACCAACGAGCGCGTTGAGAAGTGGGTGAAGCAGGTGGCCGAAGAGCTGCACCTCGAAGAAATCAAAAACGCCTGATGATTAAGCGGCGCAATCATTGAGTTGCGTCGCATTAATAGACAAAAGCAATCAAACTAATAGCTACAAGTTTTTAACTTTTAATCACATATCTGTACAATGTCCTCTGATTCTACGAGGCACGTGACGCAGTTTGTAGCTGGTGCCTCGTTTTTGACAGCAAACCAGGCCCGATACTTGCAGTTTTCATTTACCAGTGGCAGTTCTATAATGAGACGCATTACGTCGGGTTAATTTCTGTATGACTTCCGTTGAAGGAAGTAGATCGTTTAGCAACAGGACAGATTCCGCATGACTGACAACAATACCGCATTAAAGAAGGCTGGCCTGAAAGTCACACTTCCTCGACTGAAAATCCTTGAAGTGCTGCAGGAACCGGATAACCATCATGTCAGTGCGGAAGACTTATATAAACGCCTGATCGACATGGGCGAAGAGATTGGTCTGGCGACCGTTTACCGCGTCCTCAACCAGTTTGATGACGCCGGTATCGTGACTCGTCATAATTTTGAAGGCGGTAAATCCGTTTTCGAACTGACTCAGCAGCATCACCACGATCACCTGATCTGCCTCGACTGCGGCAAAGTGATCGAATTCAGTGATGACTCTATCGAAGCGCGCCAGCGTGAAATCGCGTCCCGTCACGGCATCCGCCTGACCAACCACAGTCTGTATCTGTACGGCCACTGTGCGGAAGGTGATTGCCGCGAGGACGAACACGCCCACGACGCGGTGGAAAAGTAATTCCCCGCTTCGCCTGCTCTGAAAAGCCAACCTGCCGGTTGGCTTTTTTATGGGCGCTTCTGCCGCGCTTCCCGCTCACGTCCCGGCGGCGCCCCTCGCGAGTCCCCGCTTTGTCCGGAGAGTTGATATGGAACTTCGCCAGCTACGCTATTTTACGCGCATTGTTGAAACCGGCAGCATGGGCCGCGCCGCGCTCGATCTGAATATCGGCGTCTCGGCGCTCAGCCAGCAGATCGCGCGTCTGGAAAATGAGCTGGCCATTCGCCTCCTGCAGCGGACCTCCCGCGGCGTGACGCCCACCAGCGCGGGCCTCGCTTTCTACTCACAGGCGCAGCTGGCGCTGCGTCATGCCGATGATGCCATCCTCGCCGCCCGCGAGGCGCGGCTGTCGGGCCACGTCAGCGTCGGCATGGCCCCCAGTACCGCCTCCGTTCTTGGCGTTCCGTTCATCAACGCGATGCGCGAGAGCTACCCCGACGTCCGCCTGCACCTGGTGGAAAGCCTCTCCGGGAATCTGGAGCGGATGATCAACACCCGCCAGCTGGATTTAGCCATCGTCTTCCAGCAGGAGAAGATCCTGCGCTGGAGCGCCAGACCGGTGCTCGAAGAGCGCCTGTTCCTGATTGGCACCCATGCGCTGTTGGCCTCGCTGCCGGATGATCCTGTATCCCCTGACCAGCTCACCACCCTGCCGCTGATTATGCCAAGCCAGGGCCACGGCCTGCGCGGCAGGCTGGAGGCGGTTTGCCAGCAGCACAACCTCAGCGTTGAGGTGGTGGCGGACATTGACGGTCTGGCCCTGCTGATGCAGGCCGTGCGCAGCGGGCTGGGCGCCACCCTGCAGCCCGGGGCCGCCATTTCCCATCTCGACCATCAGGCGCTGAGGGTGATCGGCATCGCTAATCCGGTCCTCAGCCGCCCCAACTTTCTGGTCAGCCTGTCGGATGATGAGCTCACCCCGGCAGGCCTTGCGGCAAGGGTAATACTGAGCAAAGTCATGCGCCAGCTGGTGGAGTCCGATCGCTGGCCAGGTGCTACCCTTTACGTTAACTAAACCCCTCTTTAGCGCTACGCCATAGCGCCCTGCCGCCGTTACCGCCTACATTCCCATTACAAATTTAACAATTAATTAAATTACAAGGGAACCGATAATGGTGGATGTACTGGTCATTGGCGGCGGCAATGCCGCGCTATGCGCCGCCTTAACCGCCCGGGAAGCCGGCGCCTCGGTGCTGCTGCTGGAGGCGGCGCCGCGGGAGTGGCGAGGCGGCAACTCGCAGCACACGCGTAACCTGCGCTGTATGCACGATGCGCCACAGGACGTGCTGGTCGACAGCTACCCGGAAGAGGAGTACTGGCAGGATCTGCTGCGCGTCACCGAAGGGAACACCAACGAAGCGCTGGCCCGGCTGGTGATCCGCACCTCATCCCAGTGCCGGGACTGGATGCGCCAGCACGGGGTTAACTTTCAGCCGCCGCTCTCCGGCGCCCTGCACGTGGCCCGCACCAACGCCTTTTTTATGGGCGGCGGCAAAGCGCTGGTCAATGCCTATTACCGCAGCGCAGAGCAGATGGGGGTGCAGATCCGCTACAACACGCCGGTGCAGGCCCTGGAGCTGCGCAACGGTGAATTTGTCGCCGCGCTGGCGGGCGAGGAACGGATTGTCGCGAAAAGCTGCGTTCTCGCCGCCGGCGGATTTGAATCCAACCGCGAGTGGCTGCGCGAGGCCTGGGGGCAAAATGACCGCGGCGAATGGCCCGCCGATAACTTTCTCATCCGCGGCACGCGCTTCAACCAGGGGGTGCTGCTCAAGTTTATGATCGACGCTGGGGCCGATATCATCGGCGATCCTTCTCAGTCCCACTGCGTCGCCATTGACGCCCGGGCGCCGCTCTATGACGGCGGGATCTGCACCCGCGTCGACTGCGTTTCGCTGGGGGTGGTGGTCAACCGCGATGCCGTGCGCTTTTATGATGAAGGGGAAGATTTCTGGCCTAAACGCTACGCCATCTGGGGCCGACTGGTCGCCCACCAGCCCGGACAGATCGGCTACTCGATCATCGACAGCAAAGCCATCGGCCACTTTATGCCCCCGGTCTTTCCCGGCGCTCAGGCCAATACCATCGCGGAACTGGCCCGCCAGCTGGGGCTTGACGGCGAACGCTTAGCGCAAACCATCGCCGACTATAATGCCGCCTGCGCGCCGGGCCAGTTCGATCACACCCGCCTGGATAACTGCGCGACCTCCGGCCTCACCCCGGCGAAAACTCACTGGGCGCGCCCCATCGATACGCCGCCTTACTACGGCTACGCCCTGCGTCCGGGGATCACCTTCACCTACCTTGGGCTCTACGTCGACGACACCGCCGCCGTCCATTTCGCCGGTCAACCCAGCCGTAATCTCTTCGTCGCCGGGGAAATGATGGCTGGCAACGTGCTGGGCAAGGGCTACACCGCCGGCGTCGGGATGTCGATCGGCACCACCTTCGGCCGTATCGCCGGCCAGCAAGCCGCCCGGGCGGCGCAGCAGGAGAAACACCATGAAGTCGCTTGAAAAGCTGATCATTGACGCGCAGATCATCACCGAACCGGAAGCGGAAGTCGAACGGGTGATGCAGGTGTGTAACGCCTGCCGCTACTGCGAAGGGTTTTGCGCCGTCTTCCCGGCGATGACCCAGCGCCTGGCCTTTGGCAAGGCGGATATCAACTATCTGGCTAACCTGTGCCATAACTGCGGCGCTTGCCTGCACGCCTGCCAGTACGCGCCACCGCACGAGTTCGCCATTAACGTGCCGAAGGCGATGGCCGAAGTCCGGCTCGAGACCTATCAATACTACGCCCAGCCCGCCGCCTTTGGCAGCCTGTACCGCCGGGCCGGCATGACCACCGTGCTGGCGCTGGTCGGCGGCCTGATTGTCTTTCTGCTGCTGGCGATGGGGCTCAAAGGCTCGCTGCTTCATCCGCCGCTGGCAGGCGACTTCTACCAGATATTCCCCCATAACCTGCTGGCGTGGATGTTTGGCTCGGTCTTTGTGCTGGCGATTGGCTTACTGATGACCGGGGTGATCCGCTTCTGGCGCGAGATCTCCTCTGGCCAGCCGCAACCGATTGATATCGCAAAGGCATCCCATGATGCGCTGACGCTGAAATATCTCGACGGCGGCCACGGGAAAGGCTGCAACGAAGCCGATGACGCCTTCACCCTGCTGCGCCGCCGATTCCACCACTGCACCTTCTACGGTTTTATGCTCTGCTTCGCCGCCACCGTGGTGGCCACGGGCTATCACTATATCGCCGGCCGGGAAGCCCCCTACCCGTTCTTCAGCCTGCCGGTGCTGCTCGGCACCCTCGGCGGCATCGGCCTGCTGGTCGGCCCGGCGGGCCTGCTGTGGCTGAACCTGCGCCGCTCGCCGCTGCACGGCGACGCGCGGCAGAAGCCGATGGATCGCGGATTTATTCTGCTGCTGCTGCTGACCAGCTTCACTGGCCTGGCGCTGCTGGCGGGGCGGGATACCTCGTGGATGGGCATCCTGCTCGCCATCCACCTCGGGGTGGTGATGGCCCTGTTCTTAACCCTGCCGTATGGAAAATTCGCCCACGGATTTTATCGCTGTGCGGCGTTACTCAAGTGGGCGATTGAGAAACGCCGCGGAAAACAGGTGGGCGTCGCCGGCGACTGACCTACCCCCTCTGCACCCGATAACAACAAGATAAAGACAATGGAGAGCACCCCCTATGACCCAACAACCCACCCGCGCCGGCACCGTCGGCGCTATCCTCCGCGTGACCAGCGGTAATTTTCTCGAACAGTTCGACTTCTTCCTGTTTGGCTTTTACGCCACCTATATCGCCCGCACCTTCTTTCCGGCGGAGAGCGAGTTCGCGGCGCTGATGCTCACCTTTGCGGTATTTGGTTCGGGCTTCCTGATGCGTCCCATCGGCGCGGTGGTGCTCGGCGCCTATATCGACAGAATCGGTCGCCGCAAAGGGCTGATGGTTACCCTGGCGATCATGGGCTGCGGGACGCTACTCATCGCCCTGGTCCCTGGCTATCAGACTATCGGTGTGCTGGCGCCGATCCTCGTGTTAGTGGGCCGTCTGCTGCAGGGGTTCTCGGCGGGCGTCGAGCTTGGCGGAGTGTCGGTCTATCTCTCTGAAATCGCCACACCGGGCAATAAAGGCTTCTATACCAGCTGGCAGTCCGCCAGCCAGCAGGTGGCTATCATCATGGCGGCGCTGATCGGCTATGCGCTGAACGCCACGCTGGAACATGAGGAGATCGCCGCCTGGGGCTGGCGCATCCCCTTCTTTATTGGCTGCCTGATCATTCCGCTGATTTTCGTGCTGCGCCGCTCACTGCAGGAAACCGAGGAATTCCTGCAGCGTAAACATCGCCCGGATACAAAGAGATCCTGACCACCATCGCCAGGAACTGGCGCATTATTACCGCGGGGACCCTGCTGGTGGCGATGACCACCACCACGTTTTACTTTATTACCGTCTATACGCCAACCTACGGCAGAGCGGTGCTGCACCTCAGCGCCCGCGACAGTCTGCTGGTAACCATGCTGGTGGGCATCTCCAACTTCATCTGGTTACCGATTGGCGGAGCCATCTCTGACCGGATCGGTCGTCGCCCGGTGCTGATGGGAATTACCGTGCTGGCGCTGCTCACCACCTGGCCGGTGATGCACTGGCTTACCGCCGCGCCGGATTTCACCCGTATGACGCTGGTCCTGCTGTGGTTTTCGTTCTTCTTTGGCATGTATAACGGCGCGATGGTGGCGGCCCTCACCGAAGTGATGCCGGTTTATGTCCGCACCGTGGGCTTTTCGTTGGCCTTCAGCCTCGCCACCGCCATTTTCGGCGGCCTGACGCCGGCTATCTCCACTGCCCTGGTCGAGCTTACCGGCGATAAAAGCGCGCCGGGATGGTGGCTAATGTGCGCTGCGCTGTGCGGGTTCATTGCCACCGCGCTGCTGTTTGTGCGCCTGAGTCGCGGCTATCAGCCGGCGGAGAGTCAGCGCTAAAAAAGCAAACGGGCGGAGATATGCTCCGCCCGTTTGCCGCTGCCGTCTGGCTTAATGGGTCGAATTATTGCTGCGGATCTCTTTCCAGATCTGGTCGCAGCGCGCTTTTACCGCCTGATCGTTGCCGGTGCGGGTAGCCTGGATACACTGTTGGTAATCCAGCACCCGGACGCTCTCCTGGTTAGCAAACTGCTGGTGCTGTTTATCCTCTTTCAGGACATTCAGTACGCTCTGGCAGGCTTCAATCTTGTCCGGATTGCCTTCCGCCGTATTAATACAGGCGCTATAGGCATCTTTCAGTTTGGTGTCTTCTTTCGGGGCCGGGGACGTGGTGCAGGCCACCAGAGCCGATGCCATTATGGCAATAAGCAGCATTTTTTTCATAGTCGTTCTCCCAGAGGTGCGGCAGGCTCACGCCCGCCGCGCAGGCATCAGAAAATGGTGAACGGGGCGATAACCATGAACTTCACGTCGCGCTCATCCTGGAAGATATTGCCGTAGCCGCCGCTCCAGCTCGGAATATCGGAATGGTTGTCGTACTGGGTAAAGTGCAGTTTAAACAGCGTGCCCTTCGCCCGGCCTTCCTGCACGGTATACATGGCATCGAGGCTATAGGCCGACTCTTTCAGGCGATAGTCAGGGTCATAGTACGCATCCGGAGAAGCCATTCTGCCAGGCTTCGCATCCCAGGCGTACACATAAGACGCGCCAAACGCCCAGCCCGGCATATCCCAGTTTTTCATGTCATACATCGCGCCGAAGAAGACTGCTTTTTCGCCGTTGGCGTTGAAGTCGGAGCGGTTATCCCACCAGATATCGAGACGACCGTTGGAGGAGGCGTAGGTCGGGGTCATACGCTGCAGGAAGTAGCCCTGCTGCCCATCGGCCTTCACCCAGGTCCCTTCCAGACGCAGATCCAGCACATCCGCTACTTTATAGCCAAAGGTTAACGCCTGCAGCCATGCGGTGCCGTCATAGATGTCGTTGACCCCGCCGTTGCTGACCTTATCGCGAGTGCCGTAGAACTGGTAGCTGGTGCTCAACGGTGCGCCGGCGACGTCAAACTTGTAGCTGGCTTTAGCAAAGTACTGATCGATATAGCCCTGAGCCTGACCAAATGCCGCCTCCAGCACCAGGTCGTTTTTGAAATCATATTTGGCGCCGATGGAGTGAAGATAATCAACTTTGGTCTTCTTATCGTTCTGGTAGAAATCATCCATTTCGATATGCCATGGCGCTTTATACTCGTTCGTCCACATGTAGGAAAAACTTAACGCGCCCGCGGTGCCATAGTCGAAGTTGGCCCCGGCTTCCGCCCCCTGATAGGTCCCCGGCATGAAGCTCCAGTGCGGCGCCAGCAGGGTCTGACCGGTTGGCTGGATGTAGCCCGCGCGCGCCCACGCCGGACCGTATTTGAATTTCGCGGCGGCTTTATACAGGCTGATGCCGCTCTTATCGCCGGAGTAGTCTTCGTCATAGGCTTTGTTGCGCGACGAGAAGGCGATTTCGTTCGGGTGACCGCTGTCGCCGTTCTCCGCCATTTCAATCGCGGTAAACGCCGCAATATCAAGGCCAAACATATCGGCGGCATAGCCGGACTGGAAGTCCAGGTTGGCGTTCCAGGTGGAGTGGGAAAGGTTGGTTTTGTATTTATCGCCGTCGGTCACATCTTTACGGTCACGCTCACGCTGCCAGTAATAGATACCGCCGGTTAAAGTAGAATCATCGATAAAGCCTGCTGCGCTGGCCTGCGGAATCACAACCCAGCCCGACATCGCGGTGACGGCGGCAATAGCCAGCGCCAGCGTACTACGTTTGCCACTAAACGTACGCATGTGCATATCCTCTTTGACGTTTTAAAAGGCGAAGACCAGAGGTCATTCGCTAAAAAATAAATAAAACTGCAAAATGTGGGGCGGCGAAAAAGGCCGCGAAACCACTGTAGATAGACTATTTTTCGTGACGCGAATTATCAATGTTTTTCGTGAGGCAAAGCTTAAGATTATGACAAAGCGCACATAATTTATGTCGTTTTGTTACAGTCTTATCTCTGATGATTTTGTCATGGAAGTCATTGCTAAATCAGGGAAAAATGCGAAGGCTGAAAGCGATTACATTGGTTTTTTATATGAGACAGGAAATATCAGAAGCGTTATTTATTTCCGGAGCGAAACAGAATTAATTCGCTTCGCGAAAATAAAAAGAGTAATTGGCTGATTCTGAAACAAAAAAAGCGCCGCAGAGAGCGGCGCTTTGACGGTAGGGAAAATGTTATTCGCCTGCTTTCGCCCAGGTATCGCGCAGACCGACGGTGCGGTTAAACACCAGACTGGTTGCGGTTGCATAGCGGCTGTCGAGGCAGAAGTAACCTTCACGCTCAAACTGGTAAGCTTTACCGGCTTCCGCCTGCGCCAGGCTCGGCTCCGCGTAACCCTGTTTGATCACCAGCGATTCCGGATTGATCACCGCGAGGAAATCCTCCGCTGCACCCGGGTTTGGTACGCTGAACAGGCGATCGTAGAGACGGATCTCTACCGGCAGCGCATGCGCCGCGCTCACCCAGTGGATCACGCCTTTGACCTTGCGGCCGTCAGCCGGATCTTTGCTCAGGGTGTCGGCATCGTAGGTGCAGAAGATAGTAGTGATATTGCCTTCGGCATCTTTCTCCACGCGTTCCGCTTTGATGACGTAGGCGTTGCGCAGACGTACTTCTTTGCCCAGCACCAGACGCTTGTACTGCTTGTTGGCTTCTTCACGGAAGTCCGCGCGGTCGATCCAGATTTCCGCGCTGAACGGCACTTCGCGGCTGCCCATCTCCGGCTTGTTCGGATGGTTCGGCATCGCCACCATTTCGCTTTCGCCCTGCGGGTAGTTCTCGATAACCAGTTTCACCGGATCGATCACCGCCATCGCGCGCGGCGCGTTTTCGTTGAGATCTTCGCGAATGCAGGACTCCAGCGACGCCATCTCAATGGTGTTGTCCTGCTTGGTCACGCCGATACGCTTGCAGAATTCGCGGATGGATTCGGCGGTGTAGCCGCGACGACGCAGACCGGAGATGGTCGGCATCCGCGGATCGTCCCAGCCCTCCACGTGCTTCTCAGTCACCAGCTGGTTCAGCTTACGCTTGGACATCACGGTGTATTCGAGATTCAGGCGCGAGAATTCGTACTGGCGCGGGTGAACCGGGATGCTGATGTTGTCCAGCACCCAGTCGTACAGACGACGGTTGTCCTGGAACTCCAGGGTACACAGCGAGTGGGTAATTCCTTCCAGCGCATCGCTGATGCAGTGGGTGAAGTCGTACATCGGGTAGATGCACCACTTGTTGCCGGTCTGATGATGCTCAGCGAACTTAATGCGGTACAGCACCGGATCGCGCATCACGATGAACGGCGACGCCATATCGATCTTCGCGCGCAGGCAGGCCTTGCCCTCTTCGAAGCCGCCGCTGCGCATTTTTTCGAACAGCGCCAGGTTTTCTTCCACGCTGCGGTCGCGATACGGGCTGTTTTTACCCGGCGCTTTCAGGGTGCCGCGGTATTCGCGGATCTCATCAGGAGAGAGTTCATCAACGTAGGCCAGGCCTTTGTTGATCAGCTCAACCGCATACTGATGCAGCTGATCAAAGTAATCAGACGAGTAGCAAACGTCCCCGGACCAGTGGAAACCTAACCACTGCACGTCGTTTTTAATCGACTCCACGTATTCGATATCTTCTTTCACCGGGTTGGTGTCATCGAAACGCAGGTTGCATTGGCCCTGATAATCCTGGGCGATGCCGAAGTTCAGGCAGATGGATTTCGCATGGCCAATGTGCAGATAACCGTTCGGCTCCGGCGGGAAGCGGGTGTGAACGGTGGTGTGCTTACCGGTAGCCAGATCTTCATCAATGATCTGACGGATAAAGTTAGTCGGGCGGGCTTCTGCCTCACTCATCACGGGTTCCTCAAAGCGTAAACAACGTATAACGGCACATGATCTTACAAGCAGGGCGTAGTGACAACTATTAGTTACGTAAAATAGGTATCAGAAGAGGATTATGGGGCCGATTGCTGGAAAAAAAAGCGGCGAAGGTTTCCCTTCGCCGCTGAGGCATAAACTCGACTCAGGAGCCTTACTTGCCTTTAATCTCATACAGCGGCGTCTGGCCGGCTACGACCTTACCGCTCGCCAGTATCACCAGCGCGCTGTAGTCATCGCTATTGCTGCAGACTACCGGGCTAATCATCGAGCGCGCGTTGGCGTTGAGGAAGTCCAGATCCATTTCCAGAATCGGCTCGCCCGCCTTCACGTCCGTGCCCTCTTCAACCAGACGCTTGAAGCCCTTGCCTTCCAGCGCCACGGTGTCGATACCCATGTGGACGACGATTTCCGCACCGTTGTTGGTTTCGAGGCAAAACGCGTGGTTAGTGTTGAAAATTTTCACCACAGTACCCGCCGCTGGCGCGACAACGATGTTGCTGGTCGGTTTCACCGCGATACCGTCGCCGACGGCTTTGCTGGCGAAGGCTTCGTCCGGCACCTGTTCGAGCGCCACCACGTCACCGGTAATCGGCGAAACCAGCGACTCAACGGTCTTCGCGTTCGCTACCGCCTGCGGTTTAGCCGCTGGCGCTGCGGTGGCGACGTTGCCAGCCGGTGCGGTTGCCGCTGCCGCTACCGGGCCGCGGGCAACCACTTTTTTCATCTCATCGCCGATAGACTCTGCCTTCGCGCCGACGATAACCTGGATGGTTTGCTTATTCAGTTTCACCACCCCGGATGCGCCGAGACGTTTACAGGCGGCGTCGTTCACTTTCGCCGAATCGCCCACGGTCAGACGCAGACGGGTGATACAGGCGTCAATCGCTTTCAGGTTGTCCGTTCCGCCCACCGCGGCGATATAGCTGGTCGCCAGCTGGGTCAGGCCTTCTTCAGTGTTGCTGTTAGCTTCTTCCGTTACCACGTCAGCGGCTTTGTCTTCACGACCCGGTGTTTTCAGGTTGAACATGCGGATCACCGCGCTGAACAGCAGGAAGTAGACGAAGAAGAAGACCACGCCCATCACCAGCAGCATCCAGACGTTTTTGCTGGCGGCCGGCAGGCTGTACATCAGCACGTAGTCAATGGCGCCGGCGGAGAAGGAGAAGCCCGCATGAATGCCCAGCGCCGTTGCGATGAACAGACTGATACCGGTCAGTACCGCGTGCAGGAGGTACAGCAGCGGAGCCAGGAACATGAACAGGAATTCCAGCGGCTCGGTTACCCCGGTCAGGAACGCGGTGATGGCAACAGACAGCAGCATACCGCCCACCATTGGACGACGCGCTTTCGGAGCGGCCAGATACATCGCCAGCGCCGCGCCCGGCAGACCAAACATCATGATTGGGAAGAAGCCGGACATGAACATCCCCGCGGTGCCGTCGCCGGCGTAGAAGCGGTTGATGTCGCCGTGGAACACGGCGCCTGCGGCGTTAGTAAACTCACCAATCTGGAACCAGGCGATGGTGTTCAGCACCTGATGCAGGCCGGTCGGGATCAGCAGACGGTTGATAAAACCGAAGATACCGGAACCCAATGCCCCTGCGGAAACGATCCACTCGCCGCCCGCATGGATAGCGTGCTGCACCGGCGGCCAGACGTAGCCGAAGATCGCCGCGAGAATCAGACAGAAGAAGCCGGTGGCGATCGGCACGAAGCGTTTGCCGCCGAAGAAGCTCAGGAAGTCCGGCAGCTTGATGCCGGCCCAGCGGTTGTACACCGCCCCTGCTACCAGACCGGTAATGATACCGGCCAGTACGCCCATGTTAATTTCCGGATTGATGGTGACCATCGCTTTGGTCATCACGAAATAACCTACTGCCCCGGCCAGCGCCGCAGAACCGGCGTTATCCTTGGACCAGCTTGACGCCACACCGATAGCAAAGATCAGCGCCAGGTTGTCGAAGATAGCCCCACCCGCTTGCGCGATGAAGGGTACATTCAACAGGTCTGGTTGCCCGAAACGCAGCAGCAATGCTGCGACCGGCAGCACTGCGATAGGGAGCTGTAACGCCCTACCCAGCCGCTGAAAGAAACCTAAAATATTCATCTTATTCCCCCTATGAGACCCCGATGAGGCTCATTTTCAAAGCCACTTTTTTATTGTGTAACAAGGTCGGTTTTATCACTTACCGGCAAAGTGTGTGAAAAATTAATTCGTATCGCAAATTAAACGGGTATTTTTTGTGATAATTATCACCAAATATCGTATTCCCCCCTCCCTTACACTGGCTAACATCGAAAACTTATTTTATCATTCAAAAAATCAACACGGATTGACCCCGGTCGGCGCAGTTGCTGCAATACTCTCCTCAGAGTGCTGGCGCCAATCCGCCAGAATCTACTTTAACTATAGAGGTGAAGAATGAGACTGATCCCCCTGGTAACCGCTGAGCAGGTCGGTAAATGGGCTGCCCGCCATATCGTTAACCGCATTAATGCATTTAAACCAACCGCGGACCGTCCGTTCGTCCTGGGACTGCCGACCGGCGGCACCCCACTCACCGCCTACAAGGCGCTGGTTGAAATGCATAAAGCAGGCCAGGTTAGCTTCAAACACGTCGTCACCTTCAACATGGATGAATACGTTGGCCTGCCGAAAGAGCATCCGGAAAGCTATCATAGCTTCATGCACCGTAATTTCTTTGACCACGTTGATATTCCGGCAGAAAATATCAACTTGCTGAATGGTAACGCGCCGGACATCGATGCGGAATGCCGTCGCTATGAAGAAAAAATTCGTTCCTACGGTAAAATCCACCTGTTCATGGGCGGCGTGGGCAACGATGGTCACATCGCGTTTAACGAACCGGCCTCCTCTCTGGCGTCTCGTACCCGTATTAAGACCCTGACCCATGAAACCCGCGTGGCGAACTCCCGCTTCTTCGACGGCGACGTGGATCTGGTGCCGAAATATGCGCTAACCGTCGGCGTGGGCACCCTGCTGGACGCAGAAGAGGTAATGATTCTGGTGCTGGGCCATCAGAAAGCGCTGGCGCTGCAGGCGGCGGTAGAAGGTAACGTCAACCACATGTGGACCATTACCTGTCTGCAGCTGCATCCGAAGGCGGTGATCGTCTGTGACGAACCGTCTACCATGGAGCTGAAAGTGAAGACACTGAAATATTTCAACGAATTAGAAGCTGAAAATATTAAAGGTCTGTAATGTAGTCGTGTCCCGCGATTTGCGCGGGACCATCTTTTTCTTTGTATGCATCATCATGCCGGCGGCAAACGAACGTACCCGGGCCTGATGAGGCGTATATACCGGGGGTCGTAATGTATGCATTAACCCAGGGCCGGGTTTATACCGGTCATGAAATTCTTGATGACCATGCGGTTGTTATCGCTAATGGCCTTATCGAACGTCTTTGTCCGCTGGCAGATTTGCCGTCTGACATCGAGCAGCGCTCAGTCAACGGCGCCATCCTCGCCCCCGGTTTTATCGACGTCCAGCTCAACGGCTGCGGCGGCGTGCAGTTTAACGACAGCCCTGACGCGGTCACTGTCGACACGCTGGAGATCATGCAGAAGGCCAACGAACGCTCAGGCTGCACCAGCTTCCTGCCGACGCTGATTACCTCCAGCGACGATCTGATGAAGCAAGGCGTGCGCGTGATGCGCGAATACCTGCAAAAGCACCCGAACCAGGCGCTGGGTCTGCATCTTGAAGGACCGTGGCTGAATATCGTCAAGAAAGGCACCCACAACCCGGACTATGTGCGTAAACCGGACGCGGCGCTGGTCGATTTCCTGTGCGACAACGCCGATGTGATCACCAAAGTGACCCTCGCCCCTGAGCGCGTTGAGCCGGAAGTGATCCGCAAACTGGTCGCCGCCGGGATCGTCGTCTCCGCGGGCCACTCCAACGCCACGCTGAGAGAGGCGAAAGTGGGCTTCCGCGCAGGCATTACCTTCGCCACCCACCTGTATAATGCAATGCCGTACATTACTGGCCGCGAACCGGGTCTGGCCGGGGCGATTTTTGACGAGCCGGATGTCTACTGCGGTATTATTGTCGACGGGATGCACGTCGATTACGCCAACGTGCGCAACGCCAAGCGCCTGAAAGGCGACAAACTGTGCCTGGTCACCGACGCCACCGCGCCGGCGGGGGCGAATATTGACCAGTTCATTTTTGCCGGGAAAACAATATACTACCGCAACGGGCTGTGCGTAGATGAAAACGGCACCCTCAGCGGATCTTCCCTGACCATGATTGAAGGGGTACGTAATCTGGTTGAGCATTGCGGTGTGGCGCTGGACGAAGTATTGCGCATGGCGACGCTCTATCCCGCGCGCGCCATTGGTGTGGACAAGCAGCTCGGCAGTATTGCGCCGGGTATGGTCGCTAACCTGACCGCCTTTACACGCGATTATAAAATCACCAAGACCATCGTTAATGGTAACGAGGTCGTCACTGAGTAAGTAAAAGTATGACAGCAGGCGGACAAGCTCAAATTGGTAACGTTGACCTCGTAAAACAACTGAACAGCGCGGCCGTGTACCGCCTGATTGACCAGCATGGGCCTATCTCGCGCATTCAGATCGCGGAACAAAGCCAGCTTGCCCCTGCCAGCGTGACCAAAATCACGCGTCAGCTTATTGAGCGCGGCCTGATCAAAGAAGTCGATCAGCAGGCCTCCACCGGGGGGCGCCGCGCCATCTCCATCATTGCGGAGACGCGCAACTTCAACGCCATTGGCGTGCGCCTTGGCCGCTATGACGCCACTCTCACCCTCTATGATTTAAGCAGCAAGACCCTGGAAGAGGAGCATTTCCCGCTGCCCGAGCGCACCCAGGAAACGCTGGAACACGCCCTGCTGAATATCATCGCCACTTTTATTGAAAACTGTCAGCGCAAAATTCGCGAGCTGATCGCCATCTCGGTGATCCTGCCGGGGCTGGTGGATCCGGAAAGCGGGGTGATCCGCTATATGCCGCACATTGCGGTGGAAAACTGGGGCCTGGTCGGGGCGCTGGAAAAACGCTTCAACGTTACCTGCTTTGTCGGACACGATATCCGCAGCCTGGCGCTGGCCGAGCACTATTTTGGCGCAAGCCAGGATTGCGAAGACTCCATTCTGGTGCGCGTGCACCGCGGCACCGGGGCGGGGATCATCTCCAACGGACGCATTTTTATCGGCCGTAACGGCAACGTCGGCGAAATCGGCCATATTCAGGTCGACCCGCTGGGCGAGCGCTGCCACTGCGGCAACTTTGGCTGTCTGGAGACCGTCGCAGCTAATGCCGCCATCGAACATCGCGTTCGCCACCTGCTGGAGCAGGGCTATCAGAGCCGTCTGACCCTCGATGACTGCACCATCAAAACCATCTGCAAAGCGGCCAACAAAGGCGATGCCCTGGCCTGCGAAGTGGTCGAGTACGTAGGGCGTCATCTCGGAAAAACGATCGCCATCGCCATCAACCTGTTCAATCCACAAAAAATCGTCATCGCCGGCGAAATTGTGGAAGCCGAGAAAGTGCTGCTCCCGGCCATTGAGGGCTGCATTAACGCCCAGGCGCTGAAGGCGTTTCGTAAGAACCTGCCGGTGGTGCGCTCCACCCTCGATCATCGCTCAGCGATTGGCGCCTTCGCGCTGGTCAAACGCGCCATGCTCAATGGCACGCTGCTGCAGCGCTTGCTTGAGAGCTAACCGCCCCCCTTTATTGATAAGCGCGTCGCTCTGTCGTTGGCGGGCATCGCCCGTCAGAGGTGTGAAACCTCATCAATGACGCGTATAGTTTCGTCTTTGATAATGATTCTGGACCCACCATGACCATTCAAAACATAATTTGTGATATTGACGGTGTGCTGATGCACGATAACGTCGCCGTTCCCGGCGCTGCCGAGTTTATCAAGCGCATCCTCGAGAAAGGCATGCCGCTGGTGATGCTGACCAACTACCCGTCGCAAACCGGCCAGGATCTGGCGAACCGTTTCGCCACCGCCGGGATTGAGGTTCCGGATAGCGCGTTCTACACCTCGGCGATGGCGACGGCCGATTTTCTGCGCCGCCAGGAAGGTAAGAAAGCCTATGTGGTGGGTGAAGGGGCGCTGATCCACGAGCTGTACAAAGCCGGCTTTACCATTACCGACGTCAACCCGGATTTTGTCATCGTCGGGGAAACCCGGTCCTTTAACTGGGAGATGATGCATAAGGCGGCCTTCTTTGTCGCCAATGGCGCCCGCTTCATTGCCACTAACCCGGATACTCACGGTCGCGGCTTCTACCCGGCCTGCGGCGCCCTGTGCGCCGGGATCGAGAAGATCTCCGGCCGTAAGCCGTTTTACGTCGGTAAACCCAGCCCGTGGATCATCCGCTCAGCGCTGAACAAAATGCAGGCCCACTCCGAACAGACGGTGATTGTCGGCGACAATCTGCGCACCGACATTCTGGCTGGCTTCCAGGCGGGGCTGGAGACCATTCTGGTGCTCTCCGGAGTCTCGACCCTCGACGACATCGACAGCATGCCGTTCCGCCCGTCGTGGATCTACCCCTCCGTCGCGGAAATCGATATTTTCTAATGTCAGCCACGTCTCAGGACGTGGTTGTTCATTTTTGACGCCTGCCAAAAGTACCATATCTAATAAAAACGGCTTAAAATTGCGTATTCTTCAATGAAGCCGTTCAAAAGATACTCTTTTTTTACTATTCAACAATCGCAGTTGCGTTTTTTCTTTTTCCAGCCGTAAAACCCTTGCGCCTGCTCCCCCTTTACGGCATTTTCTTAAGCACGCACTCAGGCTTCGCCACGAGACGAAGCCAGCACAACATCAAACACGACAGGGTAATGGAGAAGGCTATGTGTTCTATTTTTGGCGTACTGGATATTAAAACTGACGCAGGCGAGCTGCGTAAAAAGGCGCTGGAGCTTTCCCGCCTGATGCGCCATCGCGGTCCGGACTGGTCTGGCGTGTATGCCAGCGACAAAGCGATTCTGGCGCACGAGCGCCTGTCGATTGTCGATGTCAACGCCGGCGCTCAGCCGCTGTACAACGCCGAAAAAACCCATGCGCTGGCCGTTAACGGCGAAATCTACAACCATCAGGCGCTGCGCGCGGAATATGGCGACCGCTATCAGTTCCAGACCGGCTCCGACTGCGAAGTGATCCTCGCGCTGTATCAGGAAAAAGGCCCGGCGTTCCTCGACGACCTGCAGGGGATGTTCGCCTTCGCCCTGTACGACAGCGAAAAAGACGCGTACTTAATCGGCCGCGACCATATCGGCATTATCCCGCTGTATATGGGCCATGACGAACACGGCAACTTCTATGTCGCCTCTGAAATGAAAGCCCTGGTGCCGGTGTGCCGCACCATTAAAGAGTTCCCGGCGGGGAGCTACCTGTGGAGCAAAGACGGTGAAATTCGCCAGTACTATCAGCGCGACTGGTTCGATTACGACGCGGTAAAAGACAACGTTACCGATAAGAACGAGCTGCGCCAGGCACTGGAAGAGTCGGTGAAAAGCCATCTGATGTCCGACGTCCCCTACGGCGTGCTGCTCTCCGGCGGCCTTGATTCTTCGGTCATCTCCGCCATCACCAAGAAATTTGCCGCCCGTCGCGTCGAAGATCAGGAGCGTAGCGAAGCCTGGTGGCCGCAGCTGCACTCCTTCGCGGTCGGTCTGGAAGGCTCTCCTGACCTGAAAGCGGCGCAGGAAGTGGCTAACCACCTCGGCACCGTGCACCATGAAATTCACTTTACCGTCCAGGAAGGGCTGGATGCGATCCGCGACGTTATCTATCACATCGAAACCTACGATGTGACCACTATTCGCGCTTCGACGCCGATGTACCTGATGTCGCGGAAAATTAAAGCCATGGGCATCAAAATGGTGCTTTCCGGCGAAGGCTCGGACGAAGTGTTCGGCGGCTACCTCTACTTCCATAAGGCGCCGAACGCCAAAGAACTGCACGAAGAGACGGTACGTAAGCTGCAGGCGCTGCATATGTTTGACTGCGCCCGCGCCAACAAAGCGATGTCCGCCTGGGGCGTGGAAGCCCGCGTGCCGTTCCTTGACAAGAAGTTCCTCGACGTGGCGATGCGCATCAACCCGCAGGATAAGATGTGCGGCAACGGCAAAATGGAAAAACACGTGCTGCGCGAATGCTTTGAATCCTATCTGCCGGCCAGCGTTGCCTGGCGGCAGAAAGAGCAGTTCTCTGACGGCGTCGGCTACAGCTGGATCGATACGCTGAAAGAAGTGGCCGCGAAACAGATCAGCGACCAGCAGCTGGAAACCGCAAGCTTCCGCTTCCCGTACAACACGCCGACCTCCAAAGAAGGCTATCTGTACCGCGAGATCTTCGAAGAGCTGTTCCCGCTGCCAAGCGCGGCGGAGTGTGTCCCTGGCGGTCCGTCGGTGGCCTGCTCTTCTGCTAAAGCCATTGAGTGGGATGAAGCATTCAAAACCATGAACGATCCGTCAGGCCGCGCGGTAGGCGTCCACCAGTCGGCCTATAAATAAGCCCTGACAGGCGTTGATACGCGAAACGGACCCTCCGGGGTCCGTTTTCTTTTTGCGGGAATTATGCCGCTGAAAAACGATAAATAACCAATAATTGCCGATTATTGCAGCGAGCTGTTCGCAACCTAACCAAACAGTCACATTACAACGATTTTCCTTGAAAAAGAGGTTGACGCTCGCAGGCCCAATACGCATAATGCGCCCCGCAACGCCGATAAGGTTACGCGAAAAAAAGATGGCTACGTAGCTCAGCTGGTTAGAGCACATCACTCATAATGATGGGGTCACAGGTTCGAATCCCGTCGTAGCCACCATCTTTTTTTGCGGGAGTGGCGAAATTGGTAGACGCACCAGATTTAGGTTCTGGCGCCGCAAGGTGTGCGAGTTCAAGTCTCGCCTCCCGCACCATTCACCAGTCAGCGTTGTACGGATGGGGTATCGCCAAGCGGTAAGGCACCGGTTTTTGATACCGGCATTCCCTGGTTCGAATCCAGGTACCCCAGCCATATTTCTTCGATATTTGCGGGTCACCGCGACGGTATTGGGGTATCGCCAAGCGGTAAGGCACCGGTTTTTGATACCGGCATTCCCTGGTTC
>NZ_JBEAJG010000011.1:0-58974 GCF_040065235.1 Klebsiella sp. GB_Kp047
CCTCCGACCGCTCGGTTCGTAGCCGAGTACTCTATCCAGCTGAGCTACGGATGCAAAATGGCGGTGAGGCGGGGATTCGAACCCCGGATGCAGCTTTTGACCGCATACTCCCTTAGCAGGGGAGCGCCTTCAGCCTCTCGGCCACCTCACCACACACGCCTCTTTCGAGTGCTTCGAAGAACTTGTTTCTGCTCTTCGTCGCTGCGATGGCGCACATATTACTTTCTGGTACTTATAAGTCAAACACTTTTTCGAGACCTTTTTTCGTTTGCACACTTCGCACGCAATTCGCGTGCAAAAACGGCAAAAAGGGCAATTTATCAACAGGAAATCAGCCCTGACGCTGGCATAACGCCAAACAACCAAAGCGGCAAAGGGTAATGAAAAGCGGTATGGTGCAGGGGGAAGAAACAGAAAAAGGGAAAAAGCGGCGATAAGTGATGCGCCTCACTGAACAGCGAGGCGCGGAAACCTTAGTAACTGGACTGCTGGGATTTTTCAGCCTGAATACGCTGGTAGATCTCTTCACGGTGTACAGATACTTCTTTAGGGGCGTTTACGCCAATACGAACCTGGTTACCCTTCACCCCTAAAACTGTCACAGTGACCTCATCTCCAATCATGAGGGTCTCACCAACTCGACGAGTCAGAATCAGCATTCTTTGCTCCTTGAAAGATTAAAAGAGTCGGGTCTCTCGTATCCCGGCATTATCCATCATATAACGCCAAAAAGTAAGCAATGACAAATACCTTACGGTATAAGCAGTCATGGCATCACATTCTGTTAAACCTAAGTTTAGCCGATATACACAATTTCAACCCGACTTTATCGTTATCGGTGTTTCTCGCGCAAGGTGCCATTTCCCTGAGGTTACGGCACCTAAACCCGCCATACTTCAAGTTGCATGTGTGTTGGTTTTCCTCGCTCACCCCAGTCACTTACTTGAGTAAGCTCCTGGGGATTCGCTGTGTCGCCGCCTTCCTGCAACTCGAATTATTTAGGGTATATGCGTTTATAGTTATTACAGTTTTGCGCTGACCCAGCCTTTCACACTGGCTAACGCTGCAGGGAGAGCAGACGCATCGGTACCACCGGCCTGCGCCATATCCGGACGACCGCCCCCTTTACCGCCCACCTGCTGAGCGACCATACCAACCAGCTCCCCAGCCTTGACGCGATCTGTCACATCCTTAGACACACCGGCAATCAGGGAAACTTTACCGTCTGCGACCGTAGCCAACACAACAACCGTCGAACCCAGCTGGTTCTTCAGATCGTCAACCATGGTGCGCAGCATCTTCGGCTCCACGCCGGCCAGCTCGCTGACCAGCAGCTTAACGCCGTTAATCTCTTCCGCTTTGCTGGAGAGGTTTGCGCTCTCCTGCGCCGCAGCCTGCTCTTTCAGCTGCTGCAGCTCTTTTTCCAGCTGACGGGTACGCTCCAGCGCGGCGCGAACTTTCTCGCCGAGATTGTGGCTGTCGCCCTTCAGCAGCTGTGCGATATCGCTGAGCTGATCGCTCTGCGCGTGCAGCATGGCCATCGCGCCCTCACCGGTCACCGCTTCGATACGGCGCACGCCAGCGGCGGTACCGGACTCAGACGTGATACGGAACAGGCCGATATCACCGGTACGCGCCGCGTGAGTCCCGCCGCACAGTTCGGTGGAGAAGTCGCCCATCCGCAGCACGCGGACGCGGTCATCGTATTTCTCGCCGAACAGCGCCATCGCGCCGGATGCGCGCGCGGCATCGATATCCATAATGTTGGTTTCGATAGCCAGGTTACGACGGATCTGCGCGTTGACCAGATCTTCCACTGCACGAATCTCTTCCGGCTTCATCGCTTCGAAATGCGAGAAGTCAAAGCGCAGCGCTTTATCGTTGACCAGCGAGCCTTTCTGCGCCACATGGGTGCCGAGCACCTGGCGCAGCGCCGCGTGCATCAGGTGCGTCGCGGAGTGGTTCAGGCGGATACGCTGACGGCGGGCCTCGTCCACATCGGCCTGCACCGCGTCGCCCACTTTCAGGGAGCCGCTGGCGACTTTACCGATATGACCAATGGCCTGGCCGTACTTCTGCGTGTCGCTGACCGCGAAGGAGAAGCCCGCGCCTTTCAGTTCGCCTTTATCGCCCACCTGGCCACCGGACTCCGCATAGAACGGGGTCTGGTCGAGGATCACTACCGCTTCCTGACCCGCGCTGACGCTATCCACCGCTTTGCCATCGATGAACAGCGCAGTCACTTTGCCGTTCAGCTCCAGATGATCGTAACCTTTAAATTCAGAGGCGCCGTCAACGCGGATCATCGCGTTATAGTCAGCGCCGAAACCGCTGGACTCGCGCGCGCGACGGCGCTGCTCTTCCATGGCGGCCTCAAAGCCGGCTTCGTCAACCTTGATGTTGCGCTCGCGGCAGACGTCCGCGGTCAGGTCGACCGGGAAGCCGTAGGTGTCGTACAGACGGAAGGCGGTTTCGCCATCCAGGGTGTCGCCTTTCAGCTTCGACAGCTCTTCATCCAGCAGCGCCAGTCCGCGCTCCAGAGTACGGGCGAACTGCTCTTCTTCGGTTTTCAGCACCTGCTCAACCTGAGCCTGCTGCTGCTTCAGTTCTTCGCCGGCGGAGCCCATCACGGCGATCAGCGGGGCAACCAGTTTCCAGAAGAAGGTATCCTTCGCGCCCAGCATGTTGCCGTGACGGATCGCGCGGCGAATGATGCGGCGCAGCACATAGCCGCGGTTTTCATTCGACGGGATTACGCCGTCAGCGATCAGGAAGGCGCAGGAGCGAATGTGGTCGGCAATAACGCGCAGCGACTTGTTCGTCAGATCGGTGGCGCCGGTGACTTTCGCCACGCTGGCGATCAGATCGCGGAACAGGTCGATGTCATAGTTTGAGTTAACGTGCTGCAGCACCGCGGCAATACGCTCCAGGCCCATACCGGTGTCGACGGACGGCTTCGGCAGCGGCTCCATGGTACCGTCAGCCTGACGGTTGAACTGCATGAAGACGATGTTCCAGATCTCAATGTAGCGGTCGCCGTCTTCTTCCGGGCTTCCCGGAGGGCCGCCCCAGATGTGATCGCCATGGTCGAAGAAAATCTCGGTGCACGGACCGCACGGACCGGTGTCGCCCATCTGCCAGAAGTTGTCTGAAGCAAACGGCGCGCCTTTGTTGTCGCCGATGCGGATGATTCGCTCGCGCGGGACGCCTACTTCATTGGCCCAGATGTCGAATGCTTCGTCATCGGTCTCGTAAACGGTGACCCACAGCTTCTCTTTCGGCAGCGCGAACCAGTTCTCACCGGTCAGCAGCTCCCACGCGTATTTGATGGCATCCTGCTTGAAGTAGTCGCCGAAGCTAAAGTTGCCCAGCATTTCAAAGAAGGTGTGGTGACGCGCGGTGTAACCGACGTTTTCCAGATCGTTGTGTTTACCACCCGCACGCACGCAACGCTGCGCGGTGGTCGCACGCGAATAATTACGTTTGTCGAGACCAAGGAAGACATCCTTGAACTGGTTCATCCCTGCGTTCGTAAACAGCAGGGTCGGATCGTTGTGCGGCACCAGGGAGCTGCTGGCAACTACCTGATGTCCCTTGCTATGGAAAAAGTCGAGAAACGCCTGACGGATCTCAGCGGTGCTCTTGCTCATAATTATCCTGAAATCAAGCTACACGTCATCCTTCAAGTCGCCTCTGTCCTGGCTGCGCTTGCTCTTCCGGCACCGAACTGACGTGCGTTGCGGAAGATAGTCTCTCTTGCCGCCCTGATGCAGCTTGAATGATTTTGTGTAAAGGAATAATCGCCCAGGACGCTGCCTGCACTGTCACAACCAGCGGCCCGACGGAATAAAGTGGGAATAAGATAAGTTTTCTTTACGGCGAAGTAAAATCCCGGATGGGTCAATCTGCAAAATTTCGCCAGATTTCCTGGATATCTTCCATCAGGTAGCCACGGTACAGCAGGAATCTCTGGATTTTCACTTTTTCAGCAAAGGCGGAGGGTAACGGTTCACCGTATTTACGCTGCGCCTGCGCCCTGGCAAGGCTCACCCAGTCGATATCGCATTCGCGCATCGCCTGTTCCACGGCCTGGCGCGCAATGCCTTTCTGGCTGAGCTCCTGACGAATGCGCGCGGGGCCATAGCCTTTGCGGCTCCGGCTGGCGATGAACTGGCCGACAAAACGATTATCGTCGAGATAACGGTTTTCGATACACCAGGCAACCACCTGCTCCAGCTCTTCAGGGGTGACGTCCAGCGCCTCGGGGCCGTTTTTGCTCATTACCGGAGCAGCCAGTTTGCGCCGCAGCTCCTGTTCGCTGTGGTCGCGCATCGCCAGAATGCGGATAGCGCGGTCCAGCAGGCGGGCGTAGCCGGAGCGGCGTGATGAAGGTTCAGTCACAGGCACCTCAATAATCTAAGAAAAGCAAAAGGGCCGCATAAGCAGCCCTTTATCACTCTGTTAGACGATATCAGAAATCTTGTTCCGTTTCTTCTGCATCGTTGCCGTCAACGGCGAAGTCCGGCGTAGAGTCCTGGTTGTTGAGCAGCAGTTCGCGCACTTTCTTCTCAATCTCTTTCGCCGCCGCCGGGTTCTCTTTCAGCCAGGTGATAGCGTTCGCTTTGCCCTGACCAATTTTGTCGCCGTTGTAGCTGTACCAGGCGCCCGCTTTCTCAATCAGCTTCTCTTTCACGCCGAGGTCAACCAGCTCGCCGAAGAAGTTGATGCCTTCGCCGTAGAGGATCTGGAATTCAGCCTGTTTGAACGGCGCCGCAATCTTGTTCTTCACCACTTTGACGCGGGTTTCGCTACCGACGACGTTGTCGCCCTCTTTCACCGCGCCGATGCGACGGATATCCAGACGCACGGAGGCGTAGAACTTCAGCGCATTACCGCCGGTGGTGGTTTCCGGGTTACCGAACATCACGCCGATTTTCATACGGATCTGGTTGATAAAGATCAGCAGCGTGTTGGACTGCTTCAGGTTACCCGCCAGTTTACGCATCGCCTGGCTCATCATACGCGCCGCGAGGCCCATGTGAGAGTCGCCGATTTCGCCTTCGATTTCCGCTTTCGGCGTCAGCGCCGCGACGGAGTCGACGACGATAACGTCAACCGCGCCGGAGCGCGCCAGCGCGTCACAGATTTCCAGCGCCTGCTCGCCGGTATCCGGCTGAGAACACAGCAGGTTGTCGATATCCACGCCCAGCTTGCGCGCATAGACCGGATCCAGCGCGTGTTCCGCATCGATGAACGCACAGGTTTTACCTTCGCGCTGCGCTGCGGCGATAACCTGCAGCGTCAGGGTGGTTTTACCGGAGGATTCCGGCCCGTAGATCTCGACGATACGGCCCATTGGCAGACCGCCGGCGCCCAGCGCGATATCCAGAGAAAGCGAGCCGGTGGAGATGGTTTCTACGTCCATAGAACGGTCTTCACCCAGGCGCATGATGGAGCCTTTACCGAATTGCTTTTCGATCTGGCCCAGTGCAGCCGCCAACGCTTTCTGTTTGTTTTCGTCGATCGCCATTGTTACTCCTAATCATGCAGGGTGAAGCGTGTTCGCTTCGCCGTTAATATTTGTTCAGTTGAGGCAATTATACTGTATAGTCATACAGTATCAAGTCTTTTGTAGAAATTGTTGCCAGAGCAGATTGAGCGCGTAGGCCGTCGCCTGACGACGTACCGCTTCGCGGTCTCCGGCAAAGCATTCCCGCCGCGTCACCCCTTGCCCGCTAACGCTGGCGACGCCAAACCACACCGTCCCGACCGGCTTTTCGTCGCTGCCGCCATCCGGCCCGGCGACGCCGCTAACCGAGATGGCATAGTCCGCGCGCGCGGCGCGCAACGCGCCGATCGCCATCTCCACCACCACCGGTTCGCTCACCGCGCCGTTGTCCCGCAGCGTCGCTTCGCTGACGCCGATCATTTGCGATTTGGCCTCGTTGCTGTAAGTCACAAAACCGCGTTCAAACCACGCTGAGCTGCCGGCAATATCGGTGATGGCTTTCGCTATCCAGCCACCGGTGCAGGATTCCGCCGTGGTCACCGTCGCGCCCTGCGCCTGCAGCGCCCGGCCGACCTTCTCGCTTAGCTGCATTAATTCTGAATCGGTCATTATCGCCCCGCTTTGCTCCGGATAAAGAGGCCATCAAAGATAGCACTTTCCACAGAGATATGGGGACGAGGTGTGGAATTTACGAGGGGACATCCAAAATGAATCATCCCGGCGGCGCCGGGATGAGAAATCGCACGCTTACTTCATGCTGGCGGCGATCAGCGCCACGTTATGACGCATCATTTTGACATAGCTATCCGCGACGCCCCCCGGGGCGGAGAGCGCCTCAGGATAGAGTTCTCCGCCGGGCTGCGCGCCGGTGGCGCTGGCAATCTGCTTCACCAGCCGCGGGTCAAGCTGGTTCTCCATAAACCAGGTATGGACGCCGTCCGCGTTGATTTGCTTAATCAGCGCCGCCACCTGCGCCGCGCTGGCCTCGCTCTCTGAAGAGAGCCCCTGCGGCGCGAGGAAGGTTACGTGATAAGCGCGGCCAAAATAGCCGAAAGCGTCATGGCTGGTCAGGACCTTGCGCTTGTCCAGCGGAATGGCGCTGAACTGCCCTTTCGCCCAGCCGTCGAGGGCCGTCAGCTGGTCGATATAGCGCTTGCCGCTGCTGGTCAACGCCGCTTTATCTTCCGGGTCGGCTTTCACCAGACCATCGAGGATATTCTGCGCATACAATGCGCCGTTCGCTGCGCTGTTCCAGGCGTGGGGATCGGTCACCGTTTTGCCGTCTTCATCGAGGGTATGGGTCTTGACGCCCTTCGACGCCACCACCAGCTCGCCCTTAAAACCAGAGGCCTTAATCAGGCGATCCAGCCAGCCTTCCAGTCCCAGGCCGTTAACCACCACCACGTCGGCCTTGCTGAGCAGCGCGCTATCCTTCGGCGACGGCTCGAAGGTGTGCGGATCGCCATCCGGGCCGACCAGGGTATCCACATGGACATGCTCCCCGCCAACCTGCTGCACCATATCACCCAGCACTGAAAAACTGCTTACCACATTCAGCGTTTTCGCCATCGCCCCCTGCGCCATCAGGCCGAAGGCCAGCGCGACCACTATTGCACTACGTTTCATCATTTCCTTACCCCATCAATTTGCGCCAGCCGACCAGCAGTCGGCTGCGCGTGCCAAAAAACAGCGAAATAAAAAACAGCGCGCTGGCGGTCAGCACGATGGCGGGCCCGGCGGGAAGACTGGCCGCCCAGGAGAGACTCAAACCCAGCCAGGCGCAGAGCGCGCCGGAGAGCGCCGCCAGCAGCAGGATGCCCGGCAGCGTTCGCGCCCAGCAGCGCGCGGCAACCGCCGGAAGCATCATCACCCCTACCGCCATCAGCGTGCCGAGCACCTGAAATCCCGCCACCAGGTTAAGCACCAGCAGCGCCAGAAAAAGCCCATGCAGCACCGCGGGCAGCCGGCGGTTATTCACCTGCAGCCAGGCACTGTCGAACGCCTCGCTGACCAGACCGCGGTAGCACAGCGCGATGCACAACAGAGTCAGGCTGGCGACGCCGCTGACAAACAGCGCCGCGTCACGATCCACCGCCAGAATGGAGCCAAACAGCAGATGCAGCAGGTCGACGCTGGAGCCGCGCAGCGACACCAGAGTGACGCCCAGCGCCAGCGATCCCAGATAAAATCCAGCAAAGCTGGCGTCCTCTTTTAACGGCGTCCGCCGGCTCACCCATCCCGCCACCAGCGCGACCGCGATGCCGGCGACAAAGCCGCCCACGGTCATGGCCAGCAGCGACATGCCGCTCAGCAGATAGCCCACCGCCACGCCGGGGAGAATGGCGTGCGACAGCGCGTCGCCCATCAAGCTCATGCGCCGCAGCAACAGGAAGACGCCCAGCATGGTGGTGCTTAGCGACAACGCCAGGCAGACCACCAGCGCCCGGCGCATAAAGCCGAATTCAATAAAAGGTTGAAAGAAGGTGTGCCAGATCATGCTGACCTCGCCTGGCTGAAGGCCGGGAGAACCGCCCGGGTGGCACCCCAGCAGGCGCGCTGGCGGGTTAAAAGCAGCGTCTCCGGAAAAAAGTCGGCTACCCGCTGGTTATCATGCAGCACCGCCAGGATGGTTTGCCCCTGCCGGTGCATGTCGAGGATCAGCTCCATCAGTTCGCGACTGGTCGCTTCATCGATACCCGTGAAGGGCTCGTCGAGCATCACCAGCGGCGCCCGCTGCACCATCACCCGGGCAAACAGCATGCGCTGAAACTGGCCGCCGGAGAGCGCTTCGATCGGGGTTTTCGCCAGGCTCGCCAGCCCGACCCGCTCCAGCACCGCGCCGATGCGTCGCCGGGTATCGCCGCTCAGACCGCGCAGCAGCGACACGCCGGGCCATGCGCCCTGACTCACCACATCCTGCACGTTGAGAGGAAACTGTGACTCGAGGGCATGGCGCTGTGCCAGCCAGCCAATCACCGGCCGCTTTCCCTGCCAGCGCAGGCGGCCGCTGACCGGCGGAAGAAACCCGGCGAGGGTTTTCAGCAGGGTCGATTTTCCGCAGCCATTGAGACCAACGATTGCCGTCAGGCTGCCGGGACATATCATCCCGCTCAGCGGAGGGGTGATCGCCGCCCCGCCATAGCCGGTTACCAGTTGTTCCAGTTCAATCATGGCAGCGTCACCGCCCACCAGGTCGCCAGCCATAGCGCCGCCAGCAGCGTTCCAGCGATGGCCAGGCGCGCCGCGCCGGATGCCATAAAAACCGATGCGAACATATCCTTACCCCCTTATTAAATGTTATAACATAACAATACAGAGGCGAAATTAGATTGTAAATCAGCGTCGGTGAGCGGAAATGTAACAAAGGTAGACAGGAAGCATGCCGACGGGAAGAAACAGCAGGATAAGCGCGGCCTTTCCGGGAAATCCCCCGGTCGCGCTGCGCTTACGGGGCCACCAACCAGATAACAGACCGTCGCCCGGATAAGGCGCTACGCGCCGTTATCCGGGGAGGCTCGGATACTGTCAGCCGGATGACAGTATTAATAACCGCCGCGGGCCTGCGAAACCGCCAGGCCAAGCTGCCAGACGGCCATCGCGTAGTGGGTGCTGTGGTTATAGCGGGTGATGGTGTAGAAGTTCGGCAGCCCGTACCAGTACTCATAGCCGGTCCCGACGTCCAGGCGCAGCAGACTGGCCTGCTGATGGTTACCCAGCGGCTGGGTTGGGGTTAGCCCCGCCGCCGCCAGCTGCGACACGCTGTATTTGGTTTTGAAACCATTCTCCAGCCCCGGCGCCTGGCCCAGCGCCTGCACCGCCACCAGATCGCCGCTCACCCAGCCGTGCTGTTTGAAGTAGTTGGCCACGCTGCCGATAGCATCCACCGGGTCCCACAGGTTGATATGGCCGTCGCCGTTAAAGTCCACCGCGTATTGCTTATAGGACGACGGCATAAACTGGCCGTACCCCATCGCCCCGGCGAAAGAGCCTTTCAGATCCAGCGGGTCGTCGCTTTCGCTGCGCGCCATCAGCAGGAAGGTTTCCAGCTCGGAGGAGAAGTATTCGGCGCGGCGCGGATAGCTAAACGACAGGGTCGCCAGCGCGTCGAGGATGCGGGTTTTGCCCATCACCCGTCCCCAACGGGTCTCCACGCCGATAATACCGACAATGATTTCCGGCGGCACGCCGTAGACCTGATAAGCGCGGTTGAGCGCGTCCTGATATTGATTCCAGAACACCACGCCGTTCTGCACGTTATCCGGGGTAATAAACTGTTTCTTGTAGCGCAGCCAGGCGCCGGTTGGCCCGGTCGGCGGCAAGCCGGTCGGCGCCTGACGATCCATCAGCCGCAGAACGTAGTCCAGACGCTTCGCCTGCGACAGGATCTCCTGCAGCTGCTGCCTGTCGAAGCCGTGCTTCGCCACCATCTTATCGATGAACTGCGCCGCCGCCGGGTTGTTGGCGAAGTCGCCGCCCATCTGCATCACGTTATGCTGCGGTTCCAGCAAAAAGCCGCCGGTTCCACTCGCCATCTCCGTTTCCGCGGGAGTCTTGGGTTTGCTGCTGCAGGCAGCGAGGAGCACACAAAGGGGAAGTAAAGCCAGAGAGCGACGCTTCAACATGGGAATTCCGTTTAACAAATTCAGCAAGGGATAATTATGGTAAAGCATGCGACGACCAACAAGAAAGCGACAATCCGTTTGTAGACAAAATAGTCCTTCACCGACCCCTTCCCTGCATGCTGTCATGCCCCTCGTTATTTCATCCTCTCAGCGCCAATCTTTCAAAATAAAATATTTATCTTTCATTTTGCGATCCATTTAACACTTTAAAACCTTTCAAAATGATTAAAATCAGCCTGCAGTTAGCAAGAAAAATAACATGCTGAAGGAGAGAACAATGATTGACGTCGTGACCCACGGCGCGGAGTGGTTTATCGGCCTGTTTCAGAAAGGCGGCGAGGTGTTTACCGGCATGGTGACCGGGATCCTCCCCTTGCTGATCAGTCTGCTGGTGATCATGAACGCGCTGATCAACTTTATTGGCCAGCAGCGGATCGAAAAACTGGCGCAGCGCTGCGCCGGGAACCCGATCTCCCGCTACCTGCTGTTGCCCTGCATCGGTACCTTTGTGTTTTGTAACCCGATGACCCTGAGCCTGGGCCGCTTTATGCCAGAGAAGTACAAGCCCAGCTATTACGCGGCGGCGTCCTATAGCTGCCACTCAATGAACGGTCTGTTTCCGCATATCAACCCCGGCGAACTGTTCGTCTATCTCGGCATCGCCAACGGCCTCACCACCCTCGGCCTGCCGCTCGGTCCGCTGGCGGTGAGCTATCTGCTGGTCGGGCTGGTGACCAACTTCTTCCGCGGCTGGGTTACCGACCTGACCACCTCGATTTTCGAGCGAAAAATGGCGATTCAGCTGGCTCAGAAAGTGCATCTGTCAGGAGCGACATCATGACCCGGATTCGTATTGAGAAAGGCACCGGCGGCTGGGGCGGCCCCCTTGAACTCGACGTCGTCGAGGGCAAAAAGATCGTCTATATCACCGCCGGCACCCGCCCGGCGATCGTTGACCGCATCGCCAGCCTGACCGGCTGGCAGGCGGTGGACGGTTTTAAAGAGGGCGAACCGGCGGAAAGCGACATCGGCGTGGCGATTATCGACTGCGGAGGCACCCTGCGCTGCGGGCTCTATCCCAAGCGCCGCATCCCGACGGTGAATATCCATGCCACCGGCAAATCGGGGCCGCTGGCCCAGTACATCACAGAAGATATCTACGTCTCCGGCGTCAAGGAGGAGAACATTCAGCGCATCGCGACCGGCGGCACGATAGCTCCCGAGCCACCGGCGGAGAACAACCGCGCGGGTCGCGACTACGACGCCAGCAAAAAGATCACTGAACAGAGCGATGGCCTACTTGCGAAGGTCGGGATGGGGATGGGCTCGGTGGTGGCGGTGCTGTTCCAGGCCGGACGCGACACCATCGATACGGTGCTGAAAACCATCCTGCCGTTTATGGCCTTCGTCTCGGCGCTGATCGGCATCATCATGGCCTCCGGCATCGGCGACTGGATCGCCCATGGCCTGGCGCCGCTCGCCAGCCATCCGCTGGGTCTGGTGACCCTGGCGCTGATCTGCTCCTTCCCGCTGCTGTCGCCGTTTCTCGGCCCCGGCGCGGTTATCGCCCAGGTGATTGGCGTACTGATCGGCGTGCAGATCGGCCTCGGCAATATTCCGCCGCACCTCGCCCTGCCGGCGCTGTTCGCCATTAACGCCCAGGCCGCCTGCGATTTTATCCCGGTTGGCCTGTCGCTGGCCGAAGCTCGCCAGGATACCGTGCGCGTCGGCGTGCCGTCGGTGCTGGTCAGCCGCTTTTTGACCGGCGCGCCAACGGTGCTGATCGCGTGGTTCGTTTCCGGATTTATTTACCAGTAAGAGGGGCCAGAACATGACCGTGATTTACCAGACCACTATTACGCACATCGGCGCCTGCGCGGCGATGGCGCTGGAAGAACAAATGCTGATCACCTTCCGCGAGGGCGCCCCGGCGGATATCGAAGCGTATTGCTTTATTCACAACCACGGCGAGCTTGCCGGTTCGCTGCAGCCGGGTGCAGAGCTGCAGCTTGGCGAGCTGCGCTACCCGGTGACCGCCGTCGGCGACGTTGCCGAGCAAAATCTGCGCGAGCTGGGCCATATTACCCTGCGCTTTGACGGCCATCGCGACGCGGAGTTTCCGGGGACCGTCCACGTGGCGGGCCCGGTGCCGGACGCCATTGCGCCCGGCTGCGTACTGAAATTTGTTGCTTAACAGGAGAGAAAGATGAATCAGGTTGCTGTTGTCATTGGCGGTGGACAAACCTTAGGAGAGTTTCTGTGCCGCGGGCTGGCCGCCGAGGGCTACCGCGTGGCGGTGGTCGATATTCAGAGCGAAAAAGCCAGCCGCGTCGCCCAGGAGATTAACGCTGAATATGGCGAAGGCATGGCGTATGGCTTCGGCGCCGACGCCACCAGCGAGGCCAGCGTCACCGCGCTGGCCCATGGGGTGGATGAGATTTTCTCGCGCGTCGACTTGCTGGTGTACAGCGCCGGCATCGCCAAAGCGGCGTTTATTAGCGACTTTGCGCTGGGGGATTTCGACCGCTCGCTACAGGTCAATCTGGTGGGCTACTTCCTCTGCGCCCGCGAATTCTCCCGGCTGATGATCCGCGACGGCATTAAGGGACGCATCATTCAGATCAACTCGAAATCCGGCAAAGTCGGCAGCAAGCACAACTCCGGCTACAGCGCGGCGAAGTTCGGCGGCGTCGGACTGACCCAGTCGCTGGCGCTGGATCTGGCGGAATACGGCATTACCGTACACTCACTGATGCTCGGCAATCTGCTGAAGTCGCCGATGTTCCAGTCGCTGCTGCCGCAGTACGCCACCAAGCTCGGTATCGATGAGAGCGAGGTCGAGCAGTATTACATCGACAAGGTGCCCCTGAAGCGCGGTTGCGAATATCAGGATGTGCTGAACGTATTAATGTTTTACGCCAGCCCGCAGGCGTCGTACTGCACCGGGCAGTCAATCAACGTTACCGGCGGTCAGGTGATGTTTTAAAGGGATCCCGGATGGCGCCGCGCTTATCCGGGCTACAAAACTGTAGGTCGGGTAAGGCGTTAGCCGCTACCCGACGAAAAGGCACCGCGGATCGCTCGGGTTAGGCGCTCGCGCCACGACCCGGGTTGTTCCCGCCCCCCTTAAGGAGATACCTATGGTTACCGCATTAATCACCGTCGCCGCCATCGCCTGGCTTACCCAAATGGCCTTTGGCGGCTGGCAGATCCGCCGTTTCAATCGCGCTTTCGACAGCCTGTGCCAGCAGGGTCGGGTGGGGGTCGGCCGCTCCGCCGGACGCTTTCAACCGCGCGCCATCGTCGCTATCGCCGTTGATGATGACAACCGCATTTGCGACACGCTGCTGATGAAAGGCTTCACCATTTTCGCCCGTCCGCAAAAAATCCCCGCGCTGGACGGCAAACATATCGCGGAATTGCAGCCTGATGTGATCTTTCCCCATGATCCGCGCTGTCAGAATGCACTATCATTAGCGCTTAATCCGAAACATGGATAATTTCGTTGTAAAAGTAAATATCTTGCGAAATTATCACTTCGAAACTTAAACGCAGGATAGACGCCTATGAAACCACGTCAGCGCCAGGCAGCCATTCTCGAGTTCCTGCAGTCGCAGGGAAAATGCTCGGTCGAAGAGCTGGCGCAACATTTCGATACGACCGGCACCACCATCCGTAAGGATCTGGTCACGCTGGAAAACGCCGGCACCGTCATTCGCACCTACGGTGGCGTGGTACTCAACAAGGATGAAGCCGATCCGCCGATCGATCATAAGACGTTGATCAACACCCATAAGAAAGCGCGCATCGCCGAAGCGGCGGTGCGTTTTATTCATGATGGCGACTCCCTCATCCTCGATGCCGGCAGCACGGTGCTGCAGATGGTCCCACTGCTCAGCCGCTTCAATAACATCACGGTGATGACCAACAGCCTGCATATCGTCAATGCCCTTGCCGAACTGGATAATGAACAGACTATCCTGATGCCCGGCGGCACCTTCCGCAAAAAATCGGCCTCCTTTCACGGCCAGCTGGCGGAAAACGCTTTCGAACAGTTCAGTTTCGACAAGCTGTTTATGGGCACCGACGGCATCGATCTGAACGCCGGCGTCACCACCTTCAATGAGGTGTATACCGTCAGCAAGGCGATGTGCAACGCCGCCCGCGAAGTGATCCTGATGGCCGACTCGTCAAAGTTTGGCCGTAAAAGCCCCAATATTGTCTGCGGCCTGGAGCGCGTGGATAAACTGATTACCGATGCCGATATTGACCCTGCATTCCAGCGGGCGCTGGAAGCCAAAGGCATAGAAGTCATCATTACTGGAGAACATCATGAGTAACTTTTTGTTAGAGGCCGGACGCCAGACCCTGATGCTGGAGCTACAGGAGGCGAGCCGCCTGCCGGAACGCCTGGGCGATGACTTCATCCGCGCGGCGGAGACCATCATCCACTGCGAGGGCAAACTGATTGTCTCCGGTATCGGGAAATCCGGTCATATCGGCAAAAAGCTGGCGGCGACCTTCGCCAGCACCGGCACTCCGGCCTTTTTCGTCCACCCGGCGGAAGCCCTGCACGGCGATCTCGGCATGCTCGACGGTCGCGATGTGATGCTGTTTATCTCCTACTCCGGCAGCGCGAAAGAGCTGGATCTGATCGTGCCGCGGCTGGAGGAAAAAGGGATACCCCTGCTGGCGATGACCGGCAAATCCACCTCGCCGCTGGCGCTGGCGGCGAAAGCAGTGCTGGATATCGCCGTGGAGCGCGAAGCCTGTCCGATGCATCTGGCGCCGACCTCCAGCACCGTCAACACCCTGATGCTCGGCGACGCGCTGGCGATGGCGGTGATGCAGGCCCGCGGCTTCAGTGAAGAGGATTTCGCTCGCTCCCATCCGGCGGGGGCGCTCGGCGCGCGTCTGCTGAACAAAGTGCATCATCTGATGCGCCGCGACGACGAAGTGCCGCGCGTCGGTACAGACGCCAACGTCATGGACGCGATGCTCGAGCTGAGCCGCACCGGGCTCGGCCTGGTGGCGGTCTGCGATGAGGCCAACCGCGTGCAGGGCGTCTTCACCGACGGCGACCTGCGCCGCTGGCTGGTGGGCGGCGGCACCTTAAACGACGGCGTCACGCAGGCGATGACCCGCAACGGCGTGACGCTGCAGGCGGAGAGCCGCGCGGTGGAAGCCAAAGAGCGGCTGATGAAACATAAAATCAGCGCCGCGCCGGTAGTGGATGAAAACGGCCTGCTGGTCGGCGCCATCAACCTGCAGAACTTTTACCAGGCCGGGATCCTTTAAGCCCCAGACGTTTCGCCAGCCGGTGCAGGTTGGCGACGTCCAGTTCCAGCGCGCGGGCGGTCGCCGCCCAGTTGCCCTGATGCGCCGCCAGCGTGCGGGAAATCGCCTCGCGCTGGAAGTTATCCGTGGCTTCGCGCAGATTCACGTTGCCCATCGCCGGCGCCGCTGCCATCTCCTCGGTCGGCAACGTCGGCGCAGCCGCTGTAAACTGGAAATGCTGCGGCTCCAGTACTACGTCATCGCCAGCCTGGGTAGCCCGCGCCAGCACCACCGCCCGGTGAATGGCATGCTCCAGTTCGCGCACGTTGCCCGGCCACGACCACTGCTGCAGCCTGTTACGCGTTGCCTCACTTAAAATTACCCGCGCCAGCCCCATCCGCAGGCGGCACTGCTCGCAAAAATAGCCTGCCAGCAGCACCACGTCATTTTCCCGCTCGCGCAGCGCCGGAACCGACAGCGGGAAAACGCTCAGCCGGTGATAGAGATCGGCGCGAAAGCGCCCTTCCACCACCTCCTGGCGCAGATCGCGGTTGGTCGCCGCCAGCACCCGCACATCGACCCGCAGGCTGCGGTCATCGCCGACACGCTGAATATCGCCATACTGCAGGACGCGCAGCAGCTTCGCCTGCAGCGCCAGCGACAGTTCGCCGATTTCGTCGAGGAACAGCGTGCCGTTATCGGCCATCTCAAATTTGCCGCTGCGGTTGCTGATAGCCCCGGTAAATGCCCCTTTCACGTGACCGAACAGCTCGCTCTCCGCCACGCTCTCCGGCAGCGCCGCGCAGTTGAGGTACACCAGCGGGTTAGCCGCCCGCGGCGAACCCTGATGCACCGCCTTCGCCACCAGCTCTTTGCCGGTCCCCGTTTCGCCGCTGATCAGCACGTTTAAATCCGAGGCAGCGACAATCTCGATCTCTTTTTTCAGCTGCAGCATCGGCGCCGACAGGCCGATGAGCTCCTGGCGCTCCGGCTGCGGGTAATTCACCACCTGCGGCGGCAGGACGTTTTGCGCTTCAAGGCGGGCGATAAGCAGCGCGTTATTCAGCGCCCCGGCCACCAGGGCGGCGATCAGCCGCAGCTCTTCATCGCTGAAGCTGTCGAAGCGGTCGGCATCCATACCGTCAAGGGTCAGTGCACCGATCAGCGTTTGCCCGGCAAACAGCGGCAGCCCCACGCAGGCGTGAACCTTGAGGCTCTCCTGGCCGGGGATCAGGCCGTCATAGGGGTCCGGCAGGTCGCTGTCCGCCGGGAAGCGCACCACATCGCCGGCGCGGGCGATCGCCTCCAGCCGCGGATGCCCATCCAGCGCAAAGCGCCGGCCAAGCACATCCTGCGCCAGGCCATCGATCGCCAGCGGCACAAACTGATGGGCCTCATAGCGCAGCAGCGCCGAGGCGTCGCAGCCCAGGATCTGCCGCAGGGTGGCGATCAGGCGCGAAAAGCGGTCGACGTGACCGATATCGCTTTGTAAATCAATGGCGATTCTCGCCAGCGCCTCGACGGAAAAACTCATCATCGCTCCATTGTCATTTTGACAATCATCATAGTCATATCGACTATTTTAATCATTGTCATTTTGACAGCAACCAAAACCATAAAAAATTAAAAAACTGATAATTATCAATTAATTAAAAAACTGGCACGCAACTTGTAATACACCAGGCAACTGAGTTTAAACACACTGTATTGATTGAGGTTGCTATGTCTATTGTGGTGAAAAATAACATTCTTTGGGTTGGCCAACGTGACTGGGAAGTGCGTGATTTCCACGGCACCGAATATAAAACGCTGCGCGGCAGCAGCTATAACAGCTATCTCATCCGCGAAGAGAAAAACGTGCTGATCGATACCGTCGATCACAAATTCAGCCGCGAGTTCGTCCAGAACCTGCGCCGCGAAATCGACCTCGCCGACCTCGACTACATCGTTATTAACCACGCCGAAGAGGACCACGCCGGCGCGTTGACTGAGCTGATGATGCAGATCCCGGATACGCCGATCTACTGCACCGCCAACGCCATCGACTCCATCAACGGTCATCACCACCATCCGGAGTGGAACTTCCACGTGGTGAAAACTGGCGACACTCTCGATATCGGCAACGGTAAGCAGCTGATCTTCGTCGAAACGCCGATGCTGCACTGGCCGGACAGCATGATGACCTACCTGACCGGCGACGCGGTGCTGTTCAGCAATGACGCCTTCGGGCAGCACTACTGCGACGAACATCTGTTCAACGATGAAGTGGACCAAAGTGAACTGTACGAACAGTGCCAGCGCTACTACGCCAACATCCTGACGCCCTTCAGCCGCCTGGTGACGCCGAAAATTAACGAAATCCTCGGCTTCAATCTGCCGGTAGCGATGATTGCCACCTCCCACGGCGTGGTCTGGCGCGATAACCCGACGCAAATCGTCGAGAAATACCTCGAATGGGCGGCGGATTATCAGGAAGATCGCATCACGATTTTCTACGACACCATGTCCAACAACACCCGCATGATGGCGGACGCCATTGCCCAGGGGATCACTGAGGTCGACCCACGGGTGGCGGTGAAAATCTTTAACGTCGCCCGCAGCGACAAAAACGACATCCTCACCAATGTTTTCCGCTCGAAGGGCGTGCTGGTGGGCACCTCCACCATGAACAACGTGATGATGCCGAAAATCGCCGGGCTGGTGGAAGAGATGACCGGGCTGCGTTTTCGCAACAAACGCGCCAGCGCCTTTGGCTCCCACGGCTGGAGCGGCGGCGCGGTAGACCGCCTGTCCACCCGCCTGCAGGATGCCGGCTTTGAGATGTCCCTGAGCCTGAAAGCCAAATGGCGCCCGGATATCGACGCGCTCGAACTGTGCCGCCAACACGGTCGCGACATCGCCCGCCAGTGGGCCCTCTCCCCGCTGCCGGTTGCTGAAGCGACAGTCACGCCGGAACAACAGGACTGCGCCTGTGCCGCCGCCACGGCCGCCGATCTCGGTCCCATGATGCAGTGCAGCGTCTGCCAGTGGGTGTATGACCCGGCGAAAGGCGAACCTAACCAGGATGTCCAGCCGGGTACGCCCTGGAGTGAAGTGCCGGACAATTTCCTTTGTCCTGAGTGTTCTCTTGGCAAAGATGTCTTTGACGTCCTGGCGATGGAGGCAAAATGAGTGATGGTATCGTCATCATCGGCTCGGGCTTCGCAGCCCGCCAGCTGGTGAAAAATATTCGTAAGCAGGATGCCGAAATCCCGCTGACCCTCATCGCCGCCGATAGCATGGATGAGTACAACAAGCCCGATCTCAGCCACGTCATCAGCCGCGGACAGCACGCCGACGATCTCACCCTGCAAAGCGCCAGCGAGTTCGCCGAGCAGTACAATCTGCGCCTGTTTCCCCATACCTGGGTGAACGATGTCGACGCTGAAAACCATCGGGTGAAAAGCCTGGATAAGCAGTGGCGCTACGACAAACTGGTGCTGGCCACCGGCGCCACGCCGTTTATCCCCCCGGTGCCGGGCCGCGAGCTGATGCTGACGCTGAACAGCCAGCGCGAATATGGCGCCGCGCAGAGCCAGCTCCGCGACGCCAGGCGGGTGCTGATCGTCGGCGGCGGCCTGATTGGCTGCGAGCTGGCAATGGATTTCTGTCGCGCCGGTAAAGCGGTAACGGTGGTTGATAACGCCGCCAGCGTACTGGCGGCGCTGATGCCGCCGGAGGTCAGCAGCCGTCTGCAGCATCGCCTCACCGGGATGGGCGTCCATCTGATGTTAAAAACGCAGCTGGAAGGGCTTGAGCATACCGCCGACGGCATCCGCGTTAGCCTCGATCGCCAGCGCGTGATAACCGTCGATGCAGTGGTGGCCGCCGCCGGCCTGCGCCCGGAAACCTCGCTGGCGCGCCACGCCGGATTGCAGATTAACCGCGGCGTGGTGGTCAATAGCCAGCTGCAAACCAGCGACCCGGCGATTTACGCCCTCGGCGACTGTGCGGAAATCAACGGTACGGTAATGCCGTTCCTGCAGCCGATTTTACTCAGCGCCATGTGCCTGAGTAAAAACCTGCTGGCGCAGACGGGAGAACTGAAACTGCCGCCGATGCTGGTGAAGGTGAAGACCCCGGATCTGCCGCTGCATCTGGCCGGCGATACCCGTCGCGAGGATCTGACGTGGAACATCGTGGCCGCCAAAGAGGGGCTGGTGGCGAAAGGGCTGGATGGTGAGAAGCAGCTGCGCGCCTTTGTGGTCAGCGAAGACAAGATGAAAGACGCCTTTGCCCTGCTCAAACAGCTGGTGAGTTGATGACCTTCCAGGCAGCCCTGTTGCGCCGTTAGTTTGCCGGGTGGCGCTACGCTTACCCGGCCTACAGGATCCACTCACAGGCTCACACCCCGTAGGCCCGTGCAAGCGCAGCGCCGCCGGGCAAGATATCAGGCACGGTATCCTTGATTTCGCCGGGTGGCGGCTGCACCTTACCCGGCCTACAGCCCCAAATCACCGCTGGCGCTGGGGTCGCTGAAACTGCCGGTGCTGACGGCCTCAAAATCGCTGAGACGTTCCCGGAAGGCCGGGGCAGCCCGCATGGATGCGGGCTGAGGGCCGTGTTTTGCACGGACGCTGCCTCGGCCCGACCCGAAGCCTGCAGGGATAAGTCGAAGGGACCGCGCAGCGGCGATTTTGCTGGCCGGAGCCCGGGGGTACAGGGGGCGGCGGCGACTGGCCGCCCCCTGTGCGCTCCCTGCGCCATGAAAGACATAACGCAGAAGATTAACCGGGAGCGCAATGTACGCTGAAGTTACAGGCGACAGACGCTGTTGCCGGAGTGACAAAGTGGCATTCCGATAACCGTATCTGCAATACACGCAGCGCCGCCGGGCAAGCATTGATTACCTCCCACGCAGCCCTGTTGCGCGGTTATTTTGCCGGGTGGCGCTACGCTTACCCGGCCTACGGATGTAACCCGTAAGCTCAAACATTGTAGGCCCGCGCAAGCGCAGCGCCGCCGGGCAAGCGTTGATTACCTCCCACGCAGCCTGTTGCGCGTTAATTTCGCCGGCTGGCGCTACGCTTACCCGGCCTGCGGACGCCGCCCGTAAGTGCATAAGGGCAGAATAATTAACCGGGAGCGCAGGTTCGGTTAACACTTAATACGTTGTTTCTGTCTGAGCCAACTCCTGCAGCACCTGCAGAATGTTGGCCGCGGCGGCGGTCCCCATTTTCACGTAAGAGGCATCGCTAACGCCGCCCACATGCGGAGAGAGAATGACATTATCGATCGCCTGCCAGATATGCGGCGTGGTTAATGGTTCACTATTAAAGCTGTCAAGCGCCGCCCAGCGCAAGGTCCCCGCTTTTAATGCCGCGGCCAGCGCCGCATCGTCAATCAACCCGCCGCGCGCGGTATTCACGAGGATGGCGCCCGGCTTACACTGCGCCAGCGTGGCGGCATTGATCATTCCCCTGTTTTGTTGCGTCAAAGGGCAATGAAGCGACAGCACATCGGCCTGCATGAGCAGCTCGCTAAGTTCAGCAACACGTTCACATTCCGGCGGAACCGCTTTCGCATAGGGATCGTAAGCCAGAACCTTCATGCCAAAGGCACAGGCAATCTTCGCCACCCGGCTGCCAATGGCGCCGAGGCCGATGAGTCCCAGCGTTCTGCCCTCAAGCTCAAGCGATTTATGCGTTGATTTATCCCAGTGCCCTTCGCGCAGGCGGCGATCAAGCGGAATGACCGACTTAGCACAGGCCAGAATTAACGCCCAGGTGTGTTCGGAAACCGCGGCGGCATTCGCCCCGGTCGCCGCGCGAACCAGAATGCCGCGTGCGGCAGCCGCCTCAACGTCAATGACATCGATGCCGCTGCCATGTTTGGCAATCACCTTCAATGCAGGGGCGGCATCCATAACGGCGGCAGTGATGTGGCCATAGCGCACCAGGATGGCGACGGGATTGTGCTGCTGGCACAGCGCGATCAGCTGGGCCTCTGTAGGCTGGCGGCCGGCAAAGACAAGTTCGTAATCTTCCAGCATCCCCAGCGCCGCGTCAGCCAAATCGCTGCCGGTAATCAGTATGACATTTTTAGCGCTCATGGCAGTGTCTCCCCTTCGCTCAGCATCCCCGCCTGACGCAGAGCGCTCTCCAGCCAGTGCGGACGAAGGTCGCCGTCGCGGATAGCAACCAGACGTTTTGATTCCATTTCCAGTTTACCTTTCGCCAGCTCGATGATAGTGCGGACTTCATCGCGCGGGATAACAACCACGCCGTCAATATCCCCTACCACTAAGTCACCTGCCTGCACCGCGGCGCCACCGACCGAAATGGCATGATTGACCCGGCCAGGAATGAACTTGGTGGGGCCGCACGGATTCAGGCCGGCTGCGAAAACCGGAAAGCGTTGTTTACTTAAGGTTTCCGCATCACGAACAGCGCCATCGATGACGATCCCGGCGATACCGCTGGCCTGCGCCTGCGTTGCCATGATCTCTCCCAGCAGCGCGCAGGAGAGATCGCCCTTCCCGTCGATGACCAGCACGTCGCCAGGTTTGGCGACGGCCATTGCGGCGTGAATAGCCAGATTATCCCCTGGGCGTACCTCTACGGTAATCGCCGGCCCGGCAACCGTCATATGCGGCGCCAGCGGCTTGATGCGGCCATGTAATGTGCCACGGCGTCCGGCTACGTCAGCCAGGATGGCGGCCTGAAATTCGGCAGCCTGACGGACCTCTTCCGCGTCAACACGCGCAATATCAAGATTGATGAGTTTCTGTTGTGAAGCAGGCATGGTGACTCTCCATTTGTTTTACTAGGTACAACTTGTGTGTACTATATAAAACAACTATACGAGCATTGCGTCGCTTTTCGCCAGTGTTGCGAAGTTGTTTGTGATGTAAACACGAAGTTACTCACAAAATTCAGGTACAATTTTGGTCGGCAAAAAGGAGAACATGATGGGGAATGAAGGCGTAATTGCCGTTGAAAAGGCGCTGGCTTTACTTGACTGCTTCCGTCCCGGTAATGACAGTCTGACGTTAACCGAGCTGGCCCAGCTTTCGGGATATCACAAAACAACCGTTTATCGCCTGATGAATTCGCTTGAGCGAATGAACTACATCATCCGGCACGACGATGGCACCTATACGCTCGGCCACCGTTTGCTCTATCTCGGCAAGCTCTATGAGCAATCATTTGAACTTGCCAGAGTCGTACAGCCGGAATTGCAGGCGCTGTCGCAGGCCTCCAGCGAAAGCGCAAGCTGGTATGTGATTGAGGGTGGGCAACGCCTGTGCCTGTTCCGCGCCGAAGCCTCCCAGGGATTACGCCACAGCAACCTGCCCGGCAGCCAGTTCCCGCTGGATGGTTCCGCTATCAGCAAGGTTTTACGCCACTGGGGATTGGGTGAATCGTTGCCGGAAGACGAGTCGACGCTGCCGTTCTATACCTCCGGCGCGCGCGACCCGCACACTGCGGCCTTCGCAATGCCTGTTTTTGGCGTCCACGATAAACTGATCGCGGCGCTGGCCCTGACCGGGCCGGCATCGCGTCTGACGGAAGATCGTAAAACGAGCGGCATCAGCCAGCTCATGCAGGAGACGGCCAACCGCCTGTCGCTCAAGCTAGGGGCCAGCAAGCCTTTCTGCGAAACGTTTTACGGTGTGAAAGAGTAGCTTTGCTGAGAAGGCGGGAAAAATCCCGCCTTTGCTTATTAATGGGTCACCTGTTTTTCCTGCCTGGCAGACTGCGAGTAACGGCGCCCCATCGCCAGCACCGCAATGCCGCCTGCCAGACACAAGACGGCCAGCGGCAGCATCGCCAGCGTATAGCTTCCTGTCCGTTCGCTAATAATGCCATAGGCATTCACCATCACCGCGCCGCCAATCAGGTTGGCGATCGCGCCGATGGCCGCCAGCCCGGCGGCAGCTGACGTGCTGCTCATCCAGCCCGATGCCAGCGCCCAGAAGGGGCCCTTCGCCGCATATGCGCCAATCAGTATGGTACTGAGGATCATAATGGTGGCCGGCAGCGATAGATTGATAAATGCCGCGAACACGCCAGCCGCAATCATAAAGAGGGCAAGGGCCGTGTGCCAGCGGCGTTCATTATTCCGGTCCGAACTGCGTCCCCATACAATCATCAGCACCGAGGCCAGGCCATAGGGGATGGCATTCAGCAGCCCGGTGGTCAGGTTATCAAGATGGAACGACTTCAGCAGCTGTGGAGACCAGACGCTTAGCGTGGTGCCGGCAGAAGAAGCGCCAGCGTAAATCAGCGCCATAAGCCAGATCTGGCGATGCTTCAACAGTTGCCATGTCGTGGTGTGGCCGATCTGTGTCTGCTGTTGCCGCTCTGCCTGAAGGGTGTTTTCCAGCCACGTTTTTTGCCGCTCGGTTAACCAGCCAGCCTGGTGAGGGCGGTCGCGCAGAATAAAAAACGCGGCTATTCCCAGCAGTACCGCCGGCAGCCCTTCAATAATGAATAACAGATGCCAGCCACGCAGCCCTAACCAGCCATCCAGGGTCAGGATCAACCCTGAAAGCGGTGAACCGATAAAGTTAGCCAGCGGAATGGCCACCATAAAAGAGGCAATGATACGCGCACGGTAGCGCGACGGGATCCACCAGGTAAGATAGAGCACCACGCCCGGAAAGAAGCCCGCTTCGGCGGCGCCCAGTAAAAAACGGACGATATACAGTGAGGTGGTATTTTGCACCAGCGCCATACACATCGATACCACGCCCCAGCTAATCATAATGCGCGGCAGCCACAAGCGTGCCCCCACCTTCTGCATCGCCAGATTGCTGGGTACTTCAAAAATAAAGTAGGCGACAAAATACAAACTGCTGGCGAAACCAAAAGCCGCCTTACTTAGCCCCAGATCCTCATTCATCTGCAGCGCAGCCATACCTATATTGCCCCGGTCAATAATCGACACCAGGTAGCTCACCACCAGGAACGGAAGGATGCGCCAGATAACCCGCCGCATGGTCTCTTTTTCCAGCGCGTCGTTATCGGTCGCGCGGTTCGGTAATTGATCGGTCATGGTTTCCTCGCAGGGTTTCATTATGTTTATCAGGAAAACGATGTAGAGATGAAATACGTTACTTCAGCTTGATGCCTCTGGTTTCCGGCGCTCGCCACACCACCAGCATCGCCGCAAGGAAAGCAACCACGGTCGTCGCCAGTCCCGCGGTGAAACCGCCGGCATTGGCGACAGCGCCAATCAGTAGCGGCGCAATAAATCCGCCCAGACGGCCTCCGTTATAGGCGAGCCCCATCAGGAAGCCCCGGGAAGAGGTGTCCCCGATGATTTCCGCCAGGAAGGGTCCGGAGCCCGCAAAAATACCGTTAACCCCGAAACCGGCCATGAAAATCGCCACCATCAGAATGATGGGTTGAGTGGTCACAAGGTAAAGCGCGACGGCAATCGCGCCCGTTAACAGATAAATCAGGAACATTGGACGGCGTCCCCACTTATCCGCCAGCACCGAAAACACCAGAAACCCCGCGATGGCCCCAGCCTGCAGCGCAAGTACAAATTTCAGACTGTGCAGAAAATCCAGGTGTTTGACTTCTCGCAGATAGGTGGGTGTCCAGGTAAATACGCCCCAGAACAGATACTGAATAAAAAAGATAAAGACAAAGGCCAGCAGCAGACCTCGCAGATTGTGTTTCCCCAGCTTCGCGGCAGGTTGACTACTCGTCGCCTTCGCCTGTTGACGAGCAAGCCAAACCTGCGATTCCGGTGTGAACCAGGCCACCACGCTCATAATGAACACCGGCAGCGCGCCGATCATAAACAGATAGCGCCATGCCCCCTGCTCCAGGCCGCCATTAACCGAGCTGACGATTGCCGTCAGGCTGATGGCCAGAATCGCGCCAACGGGCAACCCCATTTGCATCAGCGCGCCGCCGCGCGCGCGCCGCTCTGGCCGCCAGGTTTCCGCAATCAGCGCCGCGCCCGATGTCCACATTCCGCCCATACCCAGCGCGCCGCAAAAACGTAACAGCGCGAAATGTTGTTGATCGTGCGTAAAGGCTAGCAGGCCGGAAAAGAGTGAATAGATGGCGATACAGGTCAGCGCCGTTTTTACACGGCCAATTTTGTCGGCGATAAAACCAAACAGGATCCCGCCAATAATCTGCCCCCCGGCCGTGACGCTGATAAACAGCCCAAGCTCGGTTTTATTAATACCGAACACCACGCCCAGTACTGGCAACAGCAATGAAAGCAGAAAGGAGTCATAGCTTTCAAATGTCCAGCCAAGGCCGCCCAGCGCCAGCGTCCGCCTCTCAGCAACGCGCTGTGGCAATGTGTCAGGCGTCGCTTTAGTCGCAGTAAATTGATTCAGCTCGCTTTTACTGGTCATTGATCTTCTCCACAGAGGTTAACCGATAACAGGTTGCGGCAGTGCGCCAGAACAACTGCGCCTGTTCGCCAGGGGACATCTGTTGCGCCAGGCGTTTGCAGGCGTTCCAGAAAACGCCGTAGCTGAACATGCCTTTATCGACCGGAAAGTTGCTGGCGAACATGCAGCGTTCCGCACCGAAAAGCGAAACGATGGTCTCAAACCACGGTTGCCAGGCCTGTGCCAGCATTTGCGAATCCGGCGGTGTTTCTGCCGCTGCGAAGGGAAATCCCCTGACCGTCATACCAAATCCGCTAATTTTTACGCATACGTTCGGCAGTTCCGCCAGATGTCGCATACTGTTTCGCCACTGCTGAAACATGTCTGGATCCCGTTCTGAATAGGGTCCAACGCCGACTGGCCCGCCACAGTGATCGAGCACAATCTGAAGCGTTGGTATGTACCGCGCCAGCTCGGCAATTTCATCCAGTTGCGTGTGGTAAACCCACACATCAAGCGACAATCCATTTTTCGCAAGGCAGAGAGCGCCCCGATGGAACGGATCGCTCAGCGCCAGTCCTGGCGGTGGCGTAACCGGGCTGGACGTGACCCGCGGATCGGGATGCCAGGCCAACGGATTGCGCATCCCACGCAGCCGCCCGCCGGATAACGCTATCGCGCTCTCGATGGCAGGCTGCATCGCATCGCCCGCCAGCAAGCTAAGGCCGCCGATGACGGCTTCGCATCCGAGCGCGTTTGCATAATGTCCGCTGGCGAACATCGCGGCGATACCGCTGGCAAACTCGATTTCACCAAGCGGTTTAAGCGTCTCCGGCCCGTCGCGACGCAACATGGAGCGGCATTGCACGTAGACCGATGAGACAACGCGATGCCCTGAGGTCTGGATATCGTCGCTGAACTCATGGGTGAGATAGCGGCCGGTTTGCCGATCCCAAAGATGATGATGCGCATCAATGATGGGCAGCTCGGGTTGTAATGGCGCTTCACGATGTAACGCAAGCCACTCGTTTCTGACCGCAAGGTGCGGCGCGGTAACGATCTCCATGAATACCTCGTTTTGTTTTACCCTGTACAACAGTGTTTTATTTTACAAAACTACTATAACGAGGCTGCCGTGTTTTTATCCAGTTAACGAATGGTTTAAATGATGTAAATAAGAGGTGAATCACAGATGCTGCGGGTCGTTAAAACGAAGAGAAATGAAGATTTGATAAAAATAATAATTTTTCAATGAGTTAAATAAGTGAGCTGATTAACGTAGAGCGATGGTTCGTGACGACCGGTGGGAACCTGCGCAGAGAAGCGCCGCCAGAGAGTGATGATCGCCCGGCTTAGCGCAGCGCAAGCCGGGAAAATGCTGAACCTAACGCGCCAGATTATCGTAGCCGCGCCAGCGATAATTGAGCACCGACAGCGCCCAACAGGCGACAAACAGCCCGACCACCACAAACCCGGCGTCGCCGAGGTTGTCGTTTAACGCCCCTACCCAGCGCCATATTCCGCCGCTGAGAGCAAACTTATCCATCAGCAGACCCAGCGCTTCCAGGCCGCCGATAAACAGCGCCACCACCACCGAAGTGCCGGTGATGGTCATGTTGTAGTAAAGCTTGCGCTGCGGCTTGCTGAACGCCCAGCCGTAGGCGCCGACCATCAGCACGTTATCGAGGGTGTCCACCAGCGCCATGCCGCTGGCGAACAGCGCCGGGAAGACCATAATCGACCAGACGGAAATCCCGCTCGACGCGCCGGCGGCGGAGATGCCCAGCACGCCGATTTCGGTGGCGGTATCAAACCCGAGGCCGAACAGGAAACCGACCAGGTACATCTGCCAGCTACGGCTGACCAGACGAAAGGTTTTGCCAAACAGCCAGCTCATCACCCCGCCGCTGACGATCTCGTCGCTCAACGGCTCACCCCGCTTCCACGCCCGAAAGCTACGCCAGACGCTGCGCAATATCACCAGGTTGATAAAGGCCATCGCCAGCAGAAACAGCGCCGACACAGCGGTGCCGATGACGCTACCGGTGTCGTGCAGCCAGTTCATCTGCGCGCTGAAGGCCGTGGCGGTAGCGGCAATCGCTGCCGAGGCCAGCACCACAATCGACGAGTGGCCCAGCGAGAACCAGGCCCCGACGGCGAAGGGCCGCCGCCCCTGCTGCATCATCTTGCGGGTGACGTTATCAATCGCCGCGATATGATCGGCGTCCACTGCGTGGCGCAGGCCGTAGCCCCAGGCCAGCAGGCTGGCGGCCATTAGCGCGCCGCTGTCGCCAAAGGCCTGCAGCGCCCAGCACCAGGCCAGTAAGTTCGCCGCGATCAACCCCAACACCAGGCCCGCGGCGCGCGGCTGCTGGCGTAAAACTGTCATTATCATTGTTGTGTTCCTTGAGCCTGAACGCGAGCGGCGGCGATCACCGCCTGACCATAGGCGATTGCGCCGTCGCCGGCCGGCAACTGCTGCGCAAACAGCAGAGTAAAATCCGCCAGATAAAAGGTCAATCGCGCCGCCAGCAGACGGTTATGCAGCACCCCACCGCTGCAGACAATCGTGTCGATGCCGCGGGCAGTCGCACAGTCGCGGGCCATCGCCGCCAGTCCGCAGGCCAGGGCGTCATGAAATGCCCAGGCTTTTTGCGCCGGGCTCGCCTGCCAGCGCAGCCACTGTCGCCAGAAGGTGGCCAGGTCCAGCGCATTGCCGCGCCACGGCAGCGTGACCGGATGGCTGACGCCGGGGCAGCTGGCGGCCAGCGCCTCCAGCCGACAGGCCGCCTCCCCCTCATAGCTCAGGCTCTCCGGGGCGCAGTCCAGCGCGCAGGCGACGGCATCAAACAGCCGTCCGCAGGACGAGGCGCGCGGCGCGTTAATACCGCGGTCGATGGCCTGCGCCAGCAGCGGCCAGTTGCGCTGGCGCAGCGTGCCGGTCTGCGGGTAATCCTGCCAGTCAGGGACAAAAGCCAGGCACTGAGCCAGCAGATTACGCCACGGCTGACGCGCCGCCAGGTCGCCGCCCGGCAGGGCGACAGCCGGCAGCCCGCCGAGATGTTCGCACTGGCGATAGTTAACCCGCAGGCACTCCCCTCCCCATAGCGCGCCGTTCTCCCCCATGCCGATTCCGTCGAGGATCAGGGCGATAACGTCTCCGCCGTCGAGCGGCCAGCGGTGCTCTGCCAGGCACGCCGCAGCGTGAGCATGGTGATGCAGCACGGTCTCCACCGGCAGCGGCAGAGCCGCTCCCCACTGCGTCGATCGATAGCCAGGATGGGCGTCAACCACCACCCGCTGCGGCGCAAAGGCGAAGATGTTCTGCATCAGCTGCAGCGCGCTGCGCCACTGCTGCTCGACGCCCTCCTCGCCAAGATCGCCGAAGTGCTGGCTGAGAACCGCTTCGCCCCCGCGCGCCAGGCAGAAGGTGTTTTTCATGTCCGCGCCCAGCGCCAGCAGCGGCGGCACCTTGTCCAGACCCGGCGGCAGCGGCAGCGCATCCGGGACATAGCCCCGGGCGCGGCGCAGCATTTCTCCGCTCGAGCGCACCAGAGAATCATCCAGCCGCTGCACGATGTCGCGGTTATGCAGCAAAAAGCCGTCGGCGATGTCGGCTAAGTCGTTGAGTGCTTCAGTATTACTTAACGCCGGCGGGCGGCCGCTAAGGTTGCCGGAGGTCATCACGATAGGGCGCGCCAGCGCCTGCAGAAGCAAATGCTGCAGCGGATTAGACGGCAGCATCACCCCAACTTCCGCAAGCCCTGGCGCAATCTCGTCGCACAGGCCGGAGACCTGCGCTTTGCTAATAAGTACGATGGGCGCCGCCGGGGAGTCCATCAGCGCCACGGCGTCGGCAGGTAACCCCGCCGCAGAGGGCAGCATCACCGCCAGCGGTTTCGCCGGACGGTGTTTCCTCGCCCGCAGCGTGGCAACAGCAGCGGGGTTGCCGGCGTCGCAGGCCAGATGAAAGCCGCCGACGCCTTTTATCGCCACGATGTCGCCCGCCGCCAGCCGGGCGATAGCCGCCTGCAGCGCCGCCTCGCCGCGCCGCACTTCACCCTGGGCCCGCCACTCCAGCCGCGGCCCGCAGTCGGGGCAGGCCACCGGCTGGGCGTGAAAGCGGCGATCGGCGGGATCGCGGTATTCCGCCTCGCAGGGCGGACAGAGCGGAAACGGCGCCATCGCGGTAAAAGGCCGGTCGTAAGGCATGGCACGAATGATGGTCAACCGCGGCCCGCAGTGGGTGCAGTTGATAAAGGGGTAGCGATAGCGGCGCGCCCGGGGATCATTCATCTCCGCGAGGCACGCCGGGCAGGTCGCGGCATCGGGCACGATCTGGGTGCGCATCCGCCCCGCCCCGCTCTCGCGGATGGTGAAGCCCTGCGGCGGAGCCGCCCAGCAATAAGGGGCGCAGTCGGCGCTGTCGACTCGCGCCAGCGGCGGGCAGTGGGCAGCGAGGGCGGCAGTAAAACCGTCATCGCCTCCGGCCAGCCGCACCAGAACGCCCTCGCCGTCGTTACAGACATCGCCGCAGCGAGCCTGCCTCTGAGCCAGCTGCCAGACAAAGGGGCGGAACCCCACCCCCTGCACCTTACCGCGAATGCGGATTTGCACCCCGTTCATGCCAAAGGTTACCAGGCCAGCGCCGTGCGGCGACGTTTCTCTTGGTTCATCTGCTCCAGCTTGTTGCGGTCTACGCAGACCAGGGCGTGCGTCGGGCAGACCTCCATGCAGGCCGGGCCGCTGTCGCGGTGGAAGCAGAGATCGCACTTGTTGGCTTCGGCTTTTTCCGCCACGACGTTCAGTCCGGCGCCGCTATGGCGGATCACCGGCCGCACCACTACCTCCATCGCCCCGTACGGGCAGGCGACGACACAGGTTTTGCAGCCGATGCAGCGCTCCTGCATCACGTGAACAAAGCCTTTATCGCGACTGATAGCGCCGTTCGGGCAGACGTTGGCGCAGGGGGCGTCCTCACACTGACGGCAGGCGGTGGCCGTGGAGACATTGACCCCTTTTATCACATGAATACGCGGCTGAAAGGTGTGCGGCGTCAGGGAGGCGCAGTCCTGATGTTCCTGATGGGACACCACGCAGGCCACTTCGCAAGTGCGACAGCCGATGCATTTGCTCGCATCGGCGATAATGAAACGGTTCATCCATTTCTCCAGCAGTAAGAGGGTTAGGCGCCGGAGTATGCATAATACGTTCCAATTCTTATATTATTGATAATAAATAGATTTTAATCGGTGATGCGCTGTCATCGTCAGTAGTGACGATGACAGCTGACGACGTCAGGCGCAGGGACCCGCCACCAGCGACTCACGCTCGATCAGCGCCCCTGGGAAGCTCTGCTGAACATTGAATTCCCCGCCATCGAGCATAAATATCAGGCGATTAATGCTCTCTTTAATCATCTCCGTCACCGGCACCCGGACGCTGGCGAGCGACGGCACCATGTACGGCGCCAGCACAATATCGTCAAACCCCACCACCGAGACCTGCTCCGGCACCTTAATGCCCAGCTGGTGAAGCTGCTTCATCGCCCCGATGGCCATATCGTCATTGCTTGCCACCAGCGCGCTGTAGGTCACCCCGCGCTGACGCAGGCTCTCCACTGCCGCCGCGCCGGTTTCCGGCGTCCAGCGCCCTTCGGCGATGAGCGCCTCGTTCAGGGTAATGCCGTGGCCAGCCAGCGCGTCTTTGTAGCCGGCAAGACGCTCAACGCCGGTGGGCGAGTCAAGGGAGCCGGTAATAAAAGCGATATCGCGGTGGCCCAGGGCAATCAGCCGCTCCACCACCCGCATCGCCGACGCTTTTTGATCGGACCAGACGCAGTGGCTGGCGTGGCGGCGCAGGCGGCGGTTAAGCACCATGATCGGCTGCGAGTGGTTCTCAACGATCTCATCCATCTCGTCGACAGTGAGAAAACGCGGGTAGATGATGATCGCATCGCAGCGCAGATCCAGCAGGTACTGGATCGCCTCCCGCTCCTCTTGCGCGCTGTGCTTGCCATCCGCGAGGATCAGCTGCCGCCCCTGGTCCTCGGTCATCCGCGCCACCTGATACAGCAGCTCGCTGAAATAGACGCCGTGGTACAGGGTATTGGTCACCACCAGGCCGAGGGTTTGCGTGGTTTTGGTCGCCAGGTTGCGCGCCAGCAGATTCGGTCGGTAGCCGCTCTCCGCCACCGCCTTAAACACCCGGTCTTTGGTCTCCTGGCTGACATAGCCGTTGCCCGACAGCACCCGCGACACGGTCGCCTTCGATACCCCCGCGCGCTTAGCGACCTCCAGCATCGTTGCCATGTGATTCTTCCTGTTGCAAAAGTTGCAGGCAGTGTACTGCACGTTTCCCGCTTTTACAGCACTCCCCTGCTCACCGCGACGATTAGCGATCAAAATCACAAAACTGAGATCATATTTTTTTATTTCTTGTGCAATCAAATGAAACTCACCATGATTTTGTGGAACCGGTTTCCTATAAAGCATGGTATCGCCCGGCGATGCGGCGCGGTAACAGATCAGTACCCTATTGATAAACAGGATAAAATCCGATGTCGAAAAATTATGCAGCCCTGGCGCAACAGATAGTCGCGGCATTAGGCGGAGTCGATAACGTCGTCGCCGTGACCCACTGCATGACTCGTCTGCGTTTCGTGGTCAAAGACAACGAACAGGTCGATAGCCCTACACTGAAAGGCCTGACCGGGGTGCTCGGCGTCGTGCGCAGCGATAACCAGTGCCAGGTGATCATCGGCAACACGGTCTCACAGGCCTATCGCGAGGTGGTGAATCTGCTGCCCGGCGACCTGCGCCCGGTCGAGCCGCAGGGCAAAGCGCCGGTCACCCTGAAACGCATCGGCGCCGGGATCCTTGACGCGCTGATCGGCACCATGTCGCCGCTGATCCCGGCGATTATCGGCGGATCGATGGTCAAGCTGCTGGCGATGATCCTTGAGATGAGCGGCGCGTTGCCGAAAGGCTCGCCGACGCTGACCCTCCTGACGCTTATCGGCGACGGCGCATTTTTCTTCCTGCCGCTGATGGTGGCCGCCTCCGCGGCGGTGAAATTCAAAACCAATATGTCGCTGGCCATCGCTATCGCCGGGGTGCTGGTGCATCCCGGGTTTATCGAATTAATGGCCAAAGCCGCTCAGGGCGAACACGTTGAATTTGCCTTTATCCCGGTGACCGCGGTGAAATACACCTACACGGTGATCCCGGCGCTGGTGATGACCTGGTGCCTGTCGTATATCGAACGCTGGGTGGATCGCATTACCCCGGCGGTGACGAAAAACTTCCTTAAGCCAATGCTGATCGTGCTGATCGCCGCCCCGCTGGCGATCCTGCTGATTGGCCCGCTCGGCATCTGGATCGGCAGCGCCATTTCCGCGCTGGTCTATACGATCCACAGCTATCTCGGCTGGCTGTCGGTGGCGATCATGGGCGGGCTGTGGCCGCTGCTGGTGATGACCGGCATGCACCGGGTCTTTACGCCGACCATCATTCAGACCATCGCCGAAACCGGCAAAGAGGGCATGGTAATGCCGTCGGAGATCGGCGCTAACCTGTCGCTCGGCGGCTCTTCGCTGGCGGTGGCGTGGAAAACCAAAAACCCGGAACTGCGCCAGACGGCGCTGGCCGCCGCGGCATCGGCGATTCTGGCCGGGATTTCCGAACCGGCGCTGTACGGCGTGGCGGTGCGCCTGAAACGCCCGCTGATCGCCAGCTTGATCAGCGGCTTTATCTGCGGCGCGGTGGCGGGTATCGCCGGACTGGCCAGCCACTCGATGGCGGCGCCGGGGCTGTTCACCAGCGTGCAGTTTTTCGATCCAGCCAATCCAATGACCATCGTCTGGGTGTTTGGCGTGATGGCGCTGTCGGTAGTGCTGTCGTTTGCCCTGACGCTGATCCTCGGCTTTGAAGATATTCCCGTTGAACAGGCCGCCGCCGACGCCCGAGCGCGCCAGGCCCAGGCCCAGGCAACCCACGCCTGAACACATCATTGATAACGAGGTAACGCATGGCGAGTTTCCCACAGGGATTTTTATGGGGCGGCGCACTGGCCGCCAACCAGTCTGAAGGCGCATGGCGCGAAGGGGGGAAAGGGATGGCCACCGTGGATACCCTCCCCCACGGCGCCCACCGTCTGCCGGTAAAATTAGGCCTGGAGAAGCGCTTCACGCTTCGCGAAGACGAATTCTACCCCAGCCACGAGGCGATCGATTTCTACCACCGCTACAAGGAAGATATCGCCCTGATGGCGGAGATGGGGTTCAGCGTCTTTCGCACCTCCATCGCCTGGAGCCGCCTGTTCCCGCGCGGCGACGAGCAGCAGCCGAATCCGCAGGGCATCGCCTTCTATCGCTCGCTGTTCGAAGAGTGCAAAAAGCACGGTATCGAGCCGCTGGTCACGCTGTGCCATTTTGACGTGCCGATGCACCTGGTAATGGAGTACGGCTCCTGGCGCAACCGCAAAATGGTCGATTTCTTCAGCCACTACGCCCGCACCTGCTTTGAAGCTTTTGACGGTCTGGTGAAATACTGGCTCACCTTCAATGAAATCAACATCATGCTGCACAGCCCCTACTCCGGCGCCGGTCTGGTGTTTGAAGAGGGAGAAAACCAGGAGCAGGTGAAGTATCAGGCCGCGCATCACGAGCTGGTGGCCAGCGCGCTGGCGACAAAAATCGCCCACGAGATAAACCCGCAAAATCAGGTCGGCTGCATGCTGGCGGGCGGTAATTTCTACCCTTACTCCTGCAAGCCGGAAGATGTCTGGATGGCGCTGGAGAAGGACCGCGAAAATCTGTTCTTTATTGACGTCCAGGCGCGCGGCGCCTACCCGGTGTGGGCCGCGCGGGTGTTCCGGGAAAAGGGGGTCACCATTGCGAAGCAGCCGGGCGATGACGAGATCCTCAAAAACACCGTCGATTTCGTCTCCTTTAGCTACTACGCCTCACGCTGCGCCTCGGCGGAGATGAACGCCAGCAACACCAATGCCGCCAATATCGTCAAGTCGCTGAAGAACCCGCACATTCCGGCCAGCGAATGGGGCTGGGGCATCGACCCGCTGGGTCTGCGCATCACCATGAACATGATGTACGACCGCTATCAGAAGCCGCTGTTCCTGGTGGAAAACGGGCTCGGCGCCCGGGACGAGATCGACGCCAGGGGCGAGATCAATGACGACTATCGTATCAGCTACCTGCGCGAGCACATCAAGGCGATGCGCGACGCCATCGGCGACGGTATTCCGGTGCTGGGTTACACCAGCTGGGGCTGTATCGATCTGGTCTCGGCGTCAACCGGCGAGATGAGCAAACGCTACGGCTTTGTCTATGTCGATCGCGACGACGCCGGCAACGGCACGCTGGCGCGCAAGCGTAAAAAGTCGTTCTTCTGGTACCAGAAGGTAATAGCCAGCAACGGCGCCGACCTCGACTAAGCGCGTCTCCGGCGCTCGCCCGTCTCCCTGCGCTGGCCGGGGGCCGGGGGACGGGCGTCTGCTTTCTGTTGCATCCATTACATGTTTTTTTCTCGAGCCTGATTCCAGTTTCTGGTTTGCCTCCCGTTCACAACAACTGGTATTTTATCCAGTATATTTTCAGGGGTATCTTCAGCAAGGAGCAAATCATGAACGCACAGCATCCCCCCGCAGCCAGAGGGATCGTCAGGGCCATTCGCCAGTTAACCGTGGGTTATGTCAGAAAACGCCATGAGAACCGCAAAACGCGGGAGACGCGGCGCTACACCCGCCACGCGGCCCTGAGCCTGAACGGCGACTGGCTGGAGCAGGCGGGATTTCCGGTCGGCACGCAGGTCAGAGTCTCGGTGTCGCCCGGTAAATTAGTGATAGAGAATCTTGAGCTGGCGCCGCCGGTAACGGGGCTCCCGGCAGGCCAGTCGTGCGCCGTCGGGGAGCCCTGATCGCCGCAGGGTTAATCGTCTGCGGCCTCCAGCCGGGCAAAGCCGCCGTGGTCCTGCCAGCCTGCCAGCTGCTGGTATACCCGGGCAACGGCCTCTTTCACCGGCTGGGTCATCGGATAATAAAAACCGACGATATCCGGCTGAATGCCGAGGAAGATCACCTCGCCGACGTCCTCTTTCAGCTGATCGACCAGATAGTTGAGCGGCATGTTATGGGTGGTCATCATAAACATCTCGGCGATGTCGTCGGGGTCGATGACGCGAATGTCGCCGGGGTTAAGGCCCATGTCGGTGGCATCAACAATCAGCAGGCGTTCGGGGCGTAATTCACGGATCGCCACGATGTCGTTTTCCGGCGCGCTGCCGCCGTCGATGACCACCCACTGGCCGGCCGGGTTCGCCGCGCACATCTCCGCCAGCAGCGGGCCGGCGCCGTCGTCGCCCATCATGCTGTTGCCAACACAGAGTAAAACGTCAGTCACGTAATCTCCTCACCATCAGATAGATGGCGCTCTCCTGGTGAATATCATGCAGCATGCTGAGCATCGCTTTGCTCCACGCCTGCTGCTGCGGGGTCTGCGCGGACTGCGCTTTATCAAAGGCGTTGGCCAGCATCGCCACATGGCTGCTGTCGATGACGATTTCGCCATACTTCGGCACGCCCTCCATTTTGCGCCGCGCGACGCTCCCGGCCTCAAGGGTGGCGATCCACGCCAGATACGCCTCCCACGGGCAGCTCAGCGCCGCCTCAAGACAGTCGATAACGCCGAGGTGGTGGCCAATCGCCAGGCTGTAATAGACCACCTGCTGCGCCTGATCCGGCGTGGCGTCGTTCTCATCAATAAATTTACGGCTCAGCTGACTGAACACCACCGTCTCGCTCATCGGATACGCGCCCCCTCGACCACCTGGTTGAGATGGGTGACGATCTCGGTCAGACGCGGATCTTTCTCCGCTTCCAGCCAGCGCAGCACCTGGCTGTCGCCCTGGCCGAGCAGACGCATATAGTCGTCAGCAATCTGCCGGCCATAGCGATAGCCCGCCAGACGCCGCGCTTCGCGGTCGATGCGCACCCGCAGGGGTTGCACCATATCGGCGTGCAGCAGCTCGGTCGGCTGTTCGTCAAGCTCGCCCGGCAGGCGGGCGTGAATTTTCTGCTCCAGCAGGCCGAGGGCCATGGCGAAGCCGTACAGGGTGGCGGCGGGCGTCGGCGGGCAGCCCGGAATATAGACATCGACCGGTACGATTTTATCGGTACCGCCCCAGACGCAGTACAGGTCGTGGAAGATGCCGCCGCTGTTGCCGCAGGCGCCGTAGGAGATACAGATCTTCGGATCCGGCGCCGACTGCCAGGCGCGCAGCGCCGGGGAGCGCATCGCGCGGGTCACCGCCCCGGTAAACAGCAGGATATCGGCATGGCGCGGCGAAGGCACAACCTTAATCCCGAAGCGTTCAGCGTCGAACAGCGGCGAAAGGGTGGCGAAGATTTCGATTTCGCAGCCGTTACAGCCGCCGCAGTCGACGCGATAAACGTAGGCGGAACGTTTGATTTTCTTCAGCAGCGAGGCCTTCATGCTGGCGATGGATTCATCCACCGTCATCGGCACCGGAATGCCGTTTTCATCGCGCGGGCCAAGTAAAGTGCTCATCAGCTGGCCTCCCTTATGTGGCGGGTCAGTTCAATACGATCGGACGGCACCAGACATTTCTGGCGCTTGCATTCCGGGCAGGTTTCGAAGCTTTCGCGGTGCAGCTCGGCGCGGGTATCGCCGTTATGCTTGAGCAGCGCGATGGCGTAGTCGATCTCCTTTTGCACCGCGAACGGCCGCTGGCACTCCCGGCAGTGGCAGATAGCGAAGCGCGACTGCTGAAGGAAATCCTCTTTCTTCCACACCGCCAGCTCATACTCCGGCGACAGCTTAATCGCCGCCGTCGGGCAGACCTCTTCGCAGCGGCCGCAGAAGATGCAGCGCCCGAGGTTGAACTGCCACGCCAGCTGGTTAGTGGCCAGATCGGTCTCGACCATCAGGGCGTTCGATGGGCAGGCATTCACGCAGGCCGCGCAGCCGATACACTGCTGCGGGTTATGCTCCGGCTTGCCGCGGAAGTTTTTATCTACCGGCATCGGCTCCAGCGGGTAGGCGTGCGTCGCGGTGCCGGTCTTAATGACTTTTTTAATAAAGGTAAACATTGTTGCTCCCAGGTTGTGTACGGCCTTTTACCCTCACCCTAGCCCTCTCCCTGAAAGGGAGAGGGGACAGTTCTGCACGGTCAGTGAATTCGCACTCGTCTGCCCTTCCCCCTCTCCCCTGTGGGGAGAGGGTCGGGATGAGGGGCCCCACGCAATGGCTCAATTATTTCTATTTCAGCGGCGAGTTTTTACGCTCGATGCTATAGCGCTCCAGCTCTTTGTACGGCACCACTTTGCTCTTCTTCTTGCGTACATCGACCACGGTCATGCGGTCGGTACAGGAGTAGCACGGGTCGAGGCTGCCGATGATCAGCGGCGCATCGGAAACGGTGTTGCCGCGCAGCATGTAGCGGAGGGTCGGCCAGTTGGCGTAGGTCGCCGCCCGGCAGCGCCAGCGGTACAGTTTTTGGTTGTCGCCGGTCATGCTCCAGTGGATATCGTCGCCGCGCGGCGCCTCGGAGAAGCCCAGCGCGAAGCGGTGCGGGATATAGGTGAACCCTTCCACCATCAGCGGACCGCCGGGCAGGTTATCGAGACCGTAATCAATCATGTTCAGCGCGGTATAAACCTCGTTGATCCGCACCTTGAGGCGGGATATCACGTCGCAGCCCTGCTCGCTGTGAACCTCCATCGGCAGCAGGCCGTAACCGACGAACGGATGGTCGGCGCGGGTATCACGGGCGTGGCCGCTGGCGCGCACCATCGGGCCAACGTTACTGAAGTCGCGGGCGATTTCCGGGTCCAGCCGGCCAATGCCGACGGTGCGCTGCTCCATGTTCGGGGTGCTGAGCAGCATATCCACCAGCTCCTGCACATCGCGACGCATCTGCTGCGCAAGCTGACGGGTCTGGATCATGTCCTCTTTCAGCAGGTCGCGGCGGATCCCGCCGATCAGGTTCAGACCGTAGGTTTTACGCGCGCCGGTGAGGATCTCCGCCATCTTCATCGAGGTTTCGCGCACGCGGAAGAACTGCATAAAGCCGGAGTCGAAGCCGGTGAAGTGGCAGGCCAGACCAAGGTTCAGGAGGTGCGAATGCAGGCGTTCCACCTCCAGCAGAATGGCGCGGATCATCTGCGCCCGCTCCGGCACCACGATGCCCATCGCATTCTCCACCGAGGTGGTATAAGCGGTACTGTGGGCGAAGCCGCAGATGCCGCACACGCGGTCAGACAGGAAAGTCACTTCGTTATAACCCATGCGGGTTTCCGCCAGTTTCTCCATGCCGCGGTGGACATAGAACAGACGGTAATCGGCATCGATAATGTTCTCACCGTCAACGAACAGGCGGAAGTGGCCGGGCTCATCGGAAGTGACGTGCAGCGGACCGATCGGCACCACGTTGTTTTTCTTGCTGCCGAGCTCGTTGATGAACTCGTAGGTTTCGGCGTCGGTGGTCGGCGCCGGACGCTGGCGGTAGTCCATGCTGTCTTTACGCAGCGGATAGAGTTCGTCCGGCCAGTCATCCGGCAGCACCAGCCGGCGTTCGTCCGGCAGGCCGACCGGCACCAGGCCGTACATGTCGCGTACTTCGCGCTCGCCCCACACCGCCGCCGGCACGCGCGGCGTCACCGACGGGTATTCCGGTTTGTTGGCGTCCACTTCCACGCGCACGGTGATCCAGCATTTGGTGCCCTGCTCCATCGACAGTACGTAATAGACCGCGTAGTGGCCGTTCAGCTTACGTTCATCGTTGCCGAACAGCACCGACAGCCAGCCGCCCTGCTGGTAGTAGAGAAACTCCACCACTTCCGGCAGGTAATTGACCTTCACGGTGATGGTTAACTGGTCTTTGGTCTGCCAGGCTTCGTCCAGCACCACGCCCGGAAAGGCCTGGTGCAGCGCCGCAAGATAGTGTTGACCGATTTTTTCTTCAGACATGCTCAAACTCTCTTAAATCACGCCACCAGCAAGGAGACGAAGGCTAAAAAGGCAAAACCAAACCCGGCCCAGGTGACGCGGGAGGTGGCACAAAAACGCAGACGCGCCATGCTGTTCTCGAACAGCGCGATGATCAGCACGCCCACCACCAGCTTGACGACGGCCACCACCAGCGCCAGCAGCAGGCCGCCGACGCTGAAGCTGGTCATCTGGCCCCACGGGAAAAAGACCCCGACAAACATCTGCAGCACCACCAGCTGTTTGAGACTGATGCCCCACTTCAGGATGCCAAAGCCGCTACCGCTGTACTCGGAAAGCGGCCCCTCCTGCAGCTCCTGCTCCGCTTCCGCCAGATCGAACGGCAGTTTGCCCATCTCGATAAAGGTGGCGAAGGCGCAGGCGCACAGCGCCAGAATCAAGGGAATGCTGCGCGCTGCCGACCAGTGATAAAGGGTATCGGTAATGGTGCTGATGTGCGTCGAGCCGGCGACCTGCGCGGCGACCCACAGGCCCAGCAGCAGGATCGGCTCCACCAGCACGCCGAGCATCGCTTCGCGGCTGCTGCCCAGCGCGGTAAATGGGCTGCCGGTGTCCAGACCGGAAATCGCGAAGAAGAAACGGGCGATGGCGAACAGGTAGATCAAGGTGATGAAATCCCCAAGCACCGGCAGCGGAGAGTCCACCGTCACCACCGGCAAGGCGGTGGCGATGGTCAGCATCACGCCCACCATGACGTACGGCGTCAGGCGGAACACCCAGCCCGAGGCGTCGGGACCAACGCTCTGGCGGCCCAGCAGTTTCAGGATATCCCGATACTCCTGCAGCACGCCCGGACCGCGGCGGTTATGCAGCCGCGCGCGGGCGACGCGAACGATCCCGGATAACAGCGGCGCGACGGCAAACAGCGCCAGCGCCTGTAGCAATGCAATTAACAAACTCATTCTCAGGCTCCTCGCGAAATGACAATCACCACCAGCACCGCCAGCTCAACCAGCGCCATTCCGCGCAGCAGCGCTGGCGCCGAGGCCGATTGCCAGCCCGGCACCAGACGCACCGGATTCAGCCAGTGACGCAGCTTCAGCAGCGGCGCAAAGGCCTCTTTCACCGGCATGGCGAAACCGTGGGCAGTGACCACCATCGACTGTTCGTGATCGTAGCCGCAGACCCAGGCCGCGCCGCGCGAGCGCGCCGCCAGGCGATCGCCTTTAAAGAAGATCATCAGCAAGAACGGCAGCAGCGGGCAGGCGATAAGCAGCAGCGCGATCATCGGCTGCGACACCACGCTCGACACCTGGGCCTGCAGCGGGAAGGCACCGCTAACCAGCGGCAGCAGCCACGGCGCGGCGATGCCGCCAACGAGGCAGAAGACCGCCGCCATGACCACGCTCAGGGTCATCAGCCAGGGGGCGCAGGTGGCGTTTTCCGCTTCTTTGCTCCGCGGCGCGCCGAGGAAGGTGACGCCATAGACTTTGGCCATACACATCACCGCCAGCGCGCCGGTGATCGCCAGACCGACCGCCAGCAGCGGCCCCAGCAGACGGCCAATAAACAGGTCGCTGGTGCTCATTTTGATGAAGGACTGGTAGATAACCCACTCGCCGGCGAAGCCGTTCAGCGGTGGCAGGGCCGCCATCGCCATCAGCCCCACCAGCATGGCGAGGGAGATCAGCGGCATTTTTTTACCGATGCCGCCCAGCTTCTCGATATCGCGATGGCCGGTGCGGAACCACACCGCCCCGGCGCCGAGGAACAACGTAGTTTTGAACAGGCTGTGGTTAATCAGGTGATACATGCCACCGATGAAACCCAGCACCATCAGCGTGCTGTTGCGGGTGGCCACGCCGGTGACGAAGGCGCCCAGCCCCAGCAGGATAATGCCGATGTTCTCCAGGGTGTGATAGGCCAGCAGGCGCTGAATGTTATGTTCCATCAACGCATACAGCCCGCCGATAAAGGCGGTGATCATCCCCAGCACCAGCAGCATCACGCCCCACCACAGCGGCGGCACGCCGCCGGCCAGCGAAACGGTTAACATGCCGTACAGACCGACCTTCATGACCACAGTGGAAAACAGCGCGGCGGCCGGCGCGCTGGCCCCGGCGTGCGCCTGCGGCGCCCAGCCGTGCAGCGGGATAGCCCCCGCCAGCAGGCCGAACCCCACCAGCCCCGGCAGCCAGAGCAGCGGGTTCTGCATCATATCCACCGCCTGAAGATTGATCTGCGCCAGCTCGAGGGTGCCGTAGGTCGACCACACCAGCCAGCAGGTCCAGGCCATCAGCAACGTGCCGAGACGACCCAGGGCAAACCACAGCTTGCCGGAGGCGGCGCAGCCGGTGAGAAACGCCGCGCAGAGCGCCATGATCTCCGCCATCACCACCAGCGAGCCGATATTGGTCACCACCACCGCGCAGGTCGCGGCGGCCAGCAGCAGGTTGACCAGCAGGCCGTTGGCCTTCACCTGCGGATGGCGATGCCAGCTAATGTTAAACAGCGACACCGGCAGCGCCGACAGGCCAATGGCCAGCAGCCACAGGGCGTTCACGCCGCCCACCCGCATCGTCAGATGGAGAAACTGCAGCATGCCGCCGTGGATCCGATCCGGCATCAACAGCGCGGCGCCGCCGGCAACCACCAGCATGGCGCTGGCCACCGCGCCGCCGATCCCGGCAATGGCGCCGCTGAGCGGTTTACGCATGGCAAACACGAAGGCCAGCACGGCGCTGGCGGCGTACCAGGTCACCGCCTGATTGACTAATCCAATTAAACTCATTCCCTCTCCCCCTGTTGCGCCTGGAACAGCGACAAGTCGCCAAGGTCGGTATTAAAGGTCAGCTGGCGTTTACGCTTGCTGGCCAGGGCGATATCACGGCTATCCACCAGCATCAGCGCTTTGGTCGGACAGGTCCGCACGCAGGCCGGGCCCTGGTCATCGAAGTGGCAGAGGTCGCATTTCACGGCAATGGCGCGCACCCCAGGCACCCAGTCGAGCAGCGAGCTAACGCGGGCCGGCGCCGGCGGCGCGGGGGGCGCCAGTCGGGTATTGGCATTGGCCGGAATATCCAGCGGACGGCTGCCGGAAAATTCGATCGCGCCAAACGGGCAGGCGATGCCGCACAGTTTGCAGCTTACGCACAGGCTCTCGTTGAGCTGGACAGCGCCATCGACGCGCTGGATGGCGTTAACCGGACAGACAGCGGCGCAGGGGGCGTCTTCGCAGTGGTGGCACATCTGCGGTGCCGATTCTTTTTCATTACGCATCACCTGCAGCCGCGGCATCGCCTGCAGGCCATGCTGGCGATGCGTTTCAGAGCAGGCGGCTTCGCAGGTGCGGCAGCCGATACAGACAGTGGAGTCAGCAATTACAAAACGGTTCACCGGGTCATCCTCGGGTGAAAGTCACTTTTGACGAAATCAGGTTGCGCAGGTGTCATTTTCGACACATGTCGACACCTTGCGATCAGTGGGTCAGGGCCAGATGGCTTAAGTCCACCGGTTGGTCTTGCTCCATGGCGTCGTACAGACGGTCATAGACGGTGGCGATAATCGCCAGATAGTGCTCCAGCACCTGATCGCGGGAGCGGTTGCTGATCCGCCCGTCCACCGTGCCATCCGCGGCGAGCGTGGCCTGAGCAATCAGATACTTATCACCGCCGCCTTTGTTTTCGACGTAGTATTCGATGGTGTGGCTGTTGAAGCCTTCCGCCAGGGCGACGAACACCTGAAAATGGCCGAACAGCACGAAGCACAGCTCTTTGTCCGGCGCGCAGCTCATCGCGTGATGCAGGCGGGCTTTCGACAGGGTGATCCCCTGAACCAGCGAGTTACAGTAGATATGCCACTGCTCCTGCTGCTGCCGGTGACGGTCGGCGATGTAATCCGCCTTTTCACTTATTTCCCAAATAGTCATATCGGTTTCTCCGTAGCATGAGATGCACCGTTTAAGCATTTTCCGTGCCACATTTTATTTATTTGATTTAATTATGTTTTTATATTTATCTCCTGCCGACGCGACATGTCGATGACAGCCCCGGCGCGTCGTCATCGACATTTCCCACCGCCATGAGTCTGTTCTGGCATCGTTATTGCATAAAAGGCGCATCGCGATACGGAGGCGACTATGCACGAAATCACCCTCAGCCAGCGGGCGCTGGAAATTATTGAACAACAGGCGCAGCAGGCCGGCGCGCGACGGGTGACCGGCGTGTGGCTTAAGGTCGGGGCATTTTCCTGCGTCGAAGCCAGCGCCCTGACCTTCTGCTTTGAGCTGGTCTGCCGCGGCACGCTGGCGGAGGGGTGTGAACTGCATATCGCCGAACAACAGGCTGAATGCTGGTGCGAACGCTGTCAGCAGTACGTCCATCTTGTCTCGCAGCACGTCCGCCGCTGCCCGCACTGCAATAACGACCAGCTACAGATCGTGGCGGATGACGGCTTACAGATTCAGCGTTTAGAATTGGAGTAAATTATGTGTACGACATGCGGCTGTGGCGAAGGCAACCTCTATATTGAAGGAGACGAACGAAACCCGCATTCCGCGTTCCGCAGCGCCCCCTTCGCGCCCGCCCCACGCCAGACGATGACCATCACCGGCGTCAAAACTGACCACTTCGCCCCCACCCGCACGACAGAGGGCGATCTGCATTACGGCCATGGCGAAGCGGGGACTCACGCCCCGGGCCAGAGCCAGCGGCGGATGCTGGAAGTGGAAATCGACGTGCTGGATAAAAACAACCGCCTGGCGGCGCGCAACCGCGCGCGCTTTGCGGCAAAGCAGCAGCTGGTGCTGAATCTGGTTTCCAGCCCCGGCTCCGGCAAAACCACCCTGCTCACCGAAACCCTCACCCGGCTGAAAGGGCGTGCCGACTGCGCGGTGATCGAAGGCGACCAGCAAACGGTCAATGACGCCGCCCGCATTCGCGCCACCGGCACTCCAGCGATCCAGGTCAACACCGGGAAAGGCTGCCATCTCGACGCCCAGATGATCGCCGATGCCGCCCCGCGACTGCCGCTGGCTGACCACGGCATTCTGTTTATTGAAAACGTCGGCAACCTGGTCTGCCCGGCGAGCTTTGATCTCGGCGAACGCCATAAGGTGGCGGTACTGTCGGTCACCGAAGGCGAAGACAAGCCACTGAAGTATCCGCATATGTTCGCCGCCGCCAGCCTGATGCTGCTCAACAAAGTCGACCTGCTGCCGTATCTCAACTTTGACGTGGATAAATGCCTGGCCTGCGCCCGCGAGGTCAATCCGCATATTGAAATTATCCTCCTCTCCGCCACCAGCGGCGAAGGCATGGACCAGTGGCTCACCTGGCTGGAGACGCAACGATGTGCATAGGCATTCCGGGACAAATTTGCGCCATCGACGGCGTGCTGGCGAAGGTGGAAGTCTGTGGCATTCAGCGCGACGTTGACCTGACGCTGGTGGGCGCCGTTGACGACCAGGGTCAGCCGCGTCTCGGCCAGTGGGTGCTGGTGCACGTCGGGTTCGCCATGAGCGTGATTAATGAAGACGAAGCGCGCGATACTCTCGAGGCGCTGCAAAATATGTTTGACGTGGAGCCGGACGTCGGCGCCCTGCTGTACGGCGAGGAGCGATAATGCGTTACGTTGACGAATACCGCGCCCCCGAGCAGGTCATGCAGCTGGTGGCCCATCTTCAGCAGCGTGCCCATCTGCTGCCGCACACCGCGCAGCGTCCGCTGCGCATTATGGAGGTCTGCGGCGGCCATACCCATGCCATATTTAAGTTCGGTCTCGACCAGCTGTTGCCGGAGAATATTGAATTTATTCATGGGCCCGGCTGCCCAGTGTGCGTCCTGCCGATGGGGCGCATCGACGCCTGCATTGAGATTGCCAGCCGCCCGGGGGTGATCTTCTGTACCTTCGGCGACGCCATGCGCGTGCCGGGCAAAAACGGCTCACTGCTGCAGGCGAAAGCCAGCGGCGCCGATGTTCGCATCGTTTACTCGCCGATGGACGCCCTGCGGCTGGCGCAGCAAAACCCGCAGCGTGAGGTGGTCTTTTTCGGTCTCGGTTTCGAAACCACCATGCCCGCCACCGCCCTCACCCTGCGTCAGGCGCGGGAGCGCAACGTCGAAAACTTCTTCTTTTTCTGTCAGCACATCACCCTGCTGCCGACCCTGCGCAGTCTGCTGGATCAGCCGGACAACGGTATCGACGCCTTTCTCGCCCCCGGCCACGTCAGTATGGTGATCGGCACCGAAGCCTACGGCTTTATCGCCAGCAACTATCATCGCCCGTTAGTGGTCGCCGGTTTCGAACCGCTTGATCTACTGCAAGGCGCGGTGATGCTGGTTGAGCAGACAATAGCGCAGCGTAGCGAAGTGGAAAATCAGTACCGTCGCGTGGTGCCGGATGCCGGCAACCCGCTGGCGCAGGCGGCGATGGCCGACGTGTTTTGCCTTGATGGCGACAGCGAATGGCGCGGTCTGGGGGTCATCAGCGACTCCGGCGTGCACCTCACGCCGGCCTATCAGCGCTTCGATGCCGAGGCCCATTTCCGCCCGGCGCCGCAGCGCGTGTGCGACGACCCGCGCGCCCGCTGCGGCGAGGTGTTGACCGGTCGCTGTAAACCGCACCAGTGCCCGCTCTTCGCCAGCACCTGCAATCCGCAAAGCGCCTTTGGCGCGCTGATGGTCTCCTCGGAAGGGGCCTGCGCCGCCTGGTATCAATATCGCAGTCAGGAATATGAAGCATGAAAAGCGTCCAGTTAGCCCACGGTAGCGGCGGTCAGGCAATGCAGCAGCTGATCGGCGACCTGTTTATGCAGGCTTTCGCCAACCCCTGGCTGGCGGAGCAGGAGGATCAGGCGCGCCTCGATCTGGCGGCGCTTGCCGCTCAGGGGGATCGCCTCGCCTTCTCCACCGACAGCTATGTGATTGACCCGCTGTTCTTTCCCGGCGGCAATATCGGCAAGCTGGCCGTCTGCGGTACCGCCAACGACGTGGCGGTCAGCGGCGCCATCCCGCGCTATCTCTCCTGCGGGTTTATTCTCGAAGAGGGGCTGGAGATCACTACCCTGGAAGCGGTGGTCGCCAGCATGGCCGATACCGCTCGGGCGGCAGGGATCGCCATCGTCACCGGCGATACCAAAGTGGTGCCGCGCGGCGCGGCGGATAAGCTGTTTATCAACACCGCCGGCATCGGCGCCATCCCGGCGGACGTTCGCTGGGGGACGCAGCAGATCAGCGCCGGCGATGTGCTGCTGGTCAGCGGCACGCTGGGGGATCATGGCGCCACCATCCTTAATCTGCGTGAGCAGATGGGGCTCGACGGCGCGCTGTCCAGCGACTGCGCGGTGCTGACGCCGCTGATCCAAACCCTGCGGCCGCTGCGCGGCGTAAAAGCCCTGCGCGACGCCACCCGCGGCGGCGTCAACGCCGTCGCCCATGAGTTCGCCGTCGCCAGCGGCTGCGGCATTGAACTGCACGAGGCAAAGCTGCCGGTCAACGACACCGTGCGCGGGGTCTGCGAGCTACTCGGACTGGACGCCCTGAACTTCGCCAATGAAGGCAAGCTGGTGATCGCCGTCGCCCGCGAAGAAGCGGAAAATGTGCTGACGCATCTACGGTCTCACGCCCTGGGATGCGAGGCGGCGATAATCGGCGAGGTGGTCGCCCGCCCGGGGGTGCGTTCCGTCGGGCTGTACGGCGTGAAGCGGACGCTCGATCTTCCCCACGCCGAGCCGCTGCCGAGAATTTGTTAACGACGGCGTCGGGGCCCGGTTAGCGGCTGGCGCCTTATCCGGCTACAAAACTCCGCGCACTTGTAGCCCGGCTAAGCGCAGCGTAAGCCGGGAAAAGCCAGCATGAGTATCAAGCCCAAACCAGCGGGCGCCCACGGATGGGTTAACGGCGGTCACAACCGCCTTATTAACATACTATTATTTGTACCATCATTTTCTTATGCGCCGCGTTGCCGGCGCGTTTTGGATGTAAGCCATGTCGTATACACCGATGAGCGATCTCGGCCAGCAGGGTCTGTTTGATATCACCCGGCTTTTATTACAGCAGCCCGATCTGGCTGCGCTGAGCGAAACCCTGACCCGCCTGGTGCAACAGTCCGCGCTGGCCGACGAAGCGGCCATTATCCTGTGGAACGCAGGCAACCACCGCGCGGCCAGATACGCCTGCGATGAGGCAGGCCAGCCGGTGAGCTACGAAGATGAAACCGTGCTCGCCCACGGTCCGGTGCGCCGCTTACTCTCCCGGCCGGATGCCCTGCATTGCGATCATGAGACCTTTGCCGACACCTGGCCGCAGCTTATCCGCAGCGGGATCTATCGCCCGTTCGGGTACTACTCGCTGCTGCCGCTGGCGGCCGACGGGCGGATCTTCGGCGGTTGCGAATTTCTGCGTCGTGACAACCGGCCATGGAGCGAGAAAGAGTTCCAGCGGCTGCATACCTTTGCGCAGATCGTCGCCGTGGTCACCGAGCAGATTCAGAACCGGGTCAGCAACAACGTCGATTACGATCTGCTGTGCCACGAGCGCGACAACTTTCGCATCCTGGTGGCGATCACCAACGCGGTCCTCTCGCGTCTGGATATCGACGAGCTGGTCAGCGAGGTGGCGAAAGAGATCCATCGCTACTTCCGGATCGATGCCATCAGCGTAGTGCTGCGCAGCAACCGCAAAGGGAAGCTCAACATCTATTCCACCCACTATCTTGACGCCAGCCATCCGGTTCACGACCAGAGCGAGGTGGATGAAGCCGGCACCCTCACCGAGCGGGTGTTCAAAAGCAAAGAGATGCTGCTGCTTAACCTGCACGAGCATGACACTCTCGCGCCGTACGAGAAAATGCTCTTCGAGATGTGGGGCAACAAGATCCAGACCCTGTGCCTGCTGCCGCTGATGTCCGGCAACACCCTGCTCGGCGTGCTGAAGCTGGCGCAGTGCGACGAACAGGTGTTTACCACCACCAATCTCAAGCTGCTGCGGCAGATCGCCGAGCGGGTGTCGATCGCTATCGATAACGCCCTCGCCTACCGCGAAATTCAGCGCCTGAAAGAGCGACTGGTGGATGAGAACCTCGCCCTCACCGAGCAGCTCAACAATGTCGAGAGCGAATTCGGGGAGATCATCGGCCGCAGCGAGGCGATGAACAATGTGCTCAAGCAGGTCGAGATGGTGGCCCACAGCGACAGCACCGTGCTGATCCTCGGCGAAACCGGCACCGGTAAAGAGCTTATCGCCCGCGCCATTCATAACCTCAGCGGACGAAACAGTCGGCGGATGGTGAAGATGAACTGCGCCGCGATGCCCGCCGGGCTGCTGGAGAGCGATCTGTTCGGCCACGAACGCGGCGCGTTTACCGGGGCCAGCGCCCAGCGTATCGGCCGCTTCGAACTGGCGGACAAAAGCTCCCTGTTCCTTGATGAAGTGGGCGATATGCCGCTGGAGCTGCAGCCCAAGCTGCTGCGCGTCCTCCAGGAGCAGGAGTTCGAACGCCTGGGGAGCAACAAGCTGATCCAGACCGACGTCCGACTGATCGCCGCCACCAACCGCGATCTCAAGCAAATGGTTATCGACAGGGAATTCCGCAGCGATCTCTACTACCGGCTCAACGTGTTCCCGATCCACCTGCCGCCGCTGCGCGAGCGTCCCGACGACATCCCGCTGCTGGTGAAGGCGTTTACCTTCAAAATCGCCCGCCGCATGGGACGCAATATCGACAGCATCCCGGCGGAAACCCTGCGCACCCTGACGCGCATGGAGTGGCCGGGCAACGTGCGCGAACTGGAAAACGTCATCGAACGGGCGGTCCTGCTGACCCGCGGCAACGTGCTGCAGCTCTCCCTGCCGGAGCGGGATATCGTCGAGCCTCCGCGGTCGCCAGAGGTCCTGCCTGAGGAAGGCGAAGATGAATATCAACTGATCGTCCGGGTGCTGAAGGAGAGCAACGGCGTGGTGGCCGGGCCGAAGGGCGCCGCCCAGCGGCTGGGGCTGAAGCGCACCACGCTCCTGTCGCGCATGAAGCGGCTGGGCATTAATAAAGACGAACTGGTGTAGCCTCGCACGCTCCCTCTTTGCGCGCCGCCAGGAGGGAGCGCTGGCGCAGCGCGCTATTTGTCGCGGGTAAAACCGTTGCTGGTCGCCAGTTCGGCAAACCACAGCGCATTGCGTTTTATCTGTCGCTCGCCAGTCTCCAGATCCAGTCGCCAAAAGCCGTAGCGCCGTTTGAAGGCATTGATCCACGACCAGTTGTCGATAAACGTCCACTGATGCACGCCAAAGCAGTTCGCGCCGTCGGCAATAGCGCGGTGCAGCTGCACCAGATGCTCTTCCATCAGTTGAATGCGGAAAGTATCGTCTATGACCCCGTCCGCCCCGGGCTCTCCCTCTGATTGTCGATCCATCGCGATACCGATTTCCGCGAGATACCACTTAATATTGCCGTAGTTTTCACGAATATTGGCGGCAATGTCGTAAATAGCCTGCGGCAGGATCTCGTTGTTATCACGATAGGGGTTAAAGCGGCCCTGCGGGTTCACCGCGTTTTCGAAATAGTATTCCGGGGTGAAATAATCGAGGTTATATTCGCTCTCACGCGCTTTTACCCGCCGCGGCACGTAATAGTTCACCCCAAGAAAATCGATCTCCGCGCTGAGGATCAACGCCACGTCGTCTTTGCTGGTCGTCGGCAGGCAGTCGTGGGCGGCGAGGATCTCGCACAGCGCTTTAGGGAATTCATGTTTTACCAGCGGGTCAAGGAAGCTGCGGTTAAAAAACAGGTCGGCATACCAGGCGGCCTTTTTATCCGCGTCGCTGTCGGTGAGCGTATAGCTCGGAGTCAGGTTGAGCACCACGCCGATCTCGCCCGCCAGCGCCAGTTCACGATAAGCCGTTACCGCTTTGGCATGCGCCAGCATAATGTTAAACGCCACCTGCGCCGCCAGCCGGCCATCTTTCTTACACGGATAGTGGAAGTCGTACAGGTAGCCTCCCTCAACCGGTACAATCGGCTCGTTGAAGGTTATCCAGTATTTAACCTTATGGCCAAACAGGTTAAAGGCGGTGCGGGCAAAGCGGGCAAACAGCTCTGCTACGTGCGCCGATTCAAAGCCACCGTACTGTTTCTGCAGCACCTCCGGCATATCAAAATGGTAGAGATTGATCATCGGCTCAATGCCGTTGGCGATCATCTCATCAAGATAGGCGTGATAAAAACGCACCGCGTCCGGGTCCGGCGCGCCGGTTTCAAAATCCGCGATCAGTCGTGACCACTGAATCGAGGTTCGAAACGAGTTGAAGCCGGTCTGTTTCATCAGCGCCACGTCCTGCGGATACTGATGATAAGTATCACACACGGTTTGCGGCCCTACCTGTTGATAAAATCGCTCCGGCTGTTCAGCAAACCAGCTGTCCCAGATGGAACGATGGCGTTTATTGGTGACCCCTTCCGTTTGCGGGCCGGACGCCGCCGCCCCCCACAGAAACCCTTGCGGAAACTGATACTGCTGCATAACCTCTCCTTTCGAAAAAAGGCTGCGCCCGTCTGGCGCAGCCTGAGCGTACTACTCCGCGACCACTTCGATCGATTTAATAAACATATAGCCCCAGTCGCCGGCGAAGCGGCCGAAGTCAACCTGATTGCTCCCCGCTTTCAGCGTTACGGGTATCCGCAGCTGCTGGCCCTGCTCATCCGTCTGCGGGAAGGCCACGGCCTGCGGAGCGCCCCCGTTGACGACAAAGGAGTTCTGCTTGCCGCCCCATTTGCCGTTGAAGGTTACGTTGAGCTGGAACTGACCGCTCCACGGCGCCTGCACCTGCCAGCTGATCTTATCCCCCTCGCTGGCAAATGGGCCGAGAAAACCGTCCTCGCCAACTGCCAGCGCGTCTTTATCACTCTTCATTACCGTCAGGCGCCCCTCAGCCACGCCATAGACTTTGCCGTGATAACGACAGAAATCCGCCGGCGCCTTCCCCGTCGCCTCGCCCACCGTCACGGTCACGGTTTTGCTGCTTTTCAGCAGCCCATCGTCGGCAGTGAACGTCAGCGCATAGGTGCCTGGCGCCGTGAACCAGGCCCGGGTTTGCGGCCGATCGGCATGGCAGAAATGTACCTGTCCGTCGCCGGCGTGCTGCCAGCCCACTTTCACCTCTCGCGACGGCAGGCCATCGTCCTGCCAGTTGGCCGTAAGCTCGACGCCCTGGTCCTGAGTGGTAGTTAAGGCGGGTTCCAGCGTGATAGCCGGCGGCTGATTCACCTCACTATGCTTCACGCTAATCACATTGGAAGGGGCAGAACGACCGCTCTCGTTTTTCGCCGTCACCCGGTAGTAGTACGTCCGCCCGAGCTGAAGCTGACGATAATCGTCGCGGAACAGAACCATGGTTTCCGGGTTCCATTCGTTAACGCCATCGGATATATCCCGGCCCACCACCGTCCACGGCCCGGTCGGCGAGCCAGCGCGTTCGACATCGTAGCTACGTCCTACCGCGGCACCCATCCAGTTGATCGCGAAGGGCGAGGTGGTCTCGCGCAGCAGAGGCGCGTCCGGCTTCGGCAGCGGCGCCATCCTCTGCTGTCCGGCCATCTGCGCTGCGGCGGTGCGCACCAGATCGACCACCGCCTGCTCCTGGTTCGCTTCGCCTTCTTTTGCAAACCCCGGCAGGTGGTAGCTGTAGTGTCCGGTCGACTCCTTATGCCAGTAGAAGCCGCCGTCGTGACGATGGCCGCGGAAGCCCCAGATAAGCCCCCCGGCGGCTTGCGCCCCGTTGACCTCGCTGTGAACAATCGACTGCATAATGGCGTTCAGCTGATCCGCCGGCAGCAAGCCAAACTCGCCGACGAGATAGACTTTTTGCCCGCCGACGGCGCGTAGATCCTGCGTCACCTGCCCGGGATGGTTATTATCGGCGTTGGTGTAATAGTGATTGCTGACGATATCCACATTGGGGTCAGTCAACGCAAAAGAATTGATTTTCTTATAGGTGCCATCCATCACCAGCTGGTTGGGAGCCCACTTTTTAATCCACGCCGCGGTCTGCTGCAGAAAATCGGCATTGGTATCCTCCAGCTCGTTACCGGTCTCCCAGGCCATGATCGCCTTCTCATCAAAATAGGCGCGGCCGGTGACGGTATTTGTCCGGGTGATGACCTGACGGATCACATCCAGATAGGCTTTGAAGGTCTTGCTATCGGTACGATAAAAGTCTTCCGCTTTTTCGTGGTAGAACGCCGCCAGCTGCTCGCGCCCGCCCCACCACCACCAGTGGTCGATAAAGGGCAGGATCAGTCGCAATCCCTGTTTATCCGCTTCGGCAATCATGTTGTCATACACCCGCATGGCTTTCTCATTCAGCCGCGGCATGCCGTCCGCCGTTTCCGGCGCGAGAATATGGGTCTCGCGGCCGCAGGCCTTGTCAAACTCCTGCTGCACCGACAGCACGTAGACGCGCTGGGCTTTCGCCCCGGTTTGCACCATCGCCTGGATCCAGTTTTGCTGTTCCTGGGCCGTCGGCCATTTAAAGTATTGCCCCCAGCCGCGCGGGTCTGCCCTGCAGGGGCCGCGGGCGTCGTCTTCAATGCGGTGCAGCTCCGGCGCGTGGATCCCGGCGAAGCGAAACACCTTATCGCCATCCTTGAGAGCGGCGCCGTCGCGAGTGATAAAGTGTTCAAAATGCGAGCGCTCGGCGGCCAGCGCCCCGCCGGCCCCCAGCGCGGACAGCAGCCCCATTAGCAGCAGGTTTTTCATCGGCTTCATCGCTGTCTCTCCTTAGAACCAGACTTCGGCCTGTACGCCGAAGTTAACGGTGTCGGTTGAGCCACTGCGGGAATAACCGCCGGCGGTGATGGTATTGGTATCCCAGTTGTAGTTGCCGTCCAGCGCATCGGAGACACCTTTGTCCCACTTCGCGTAGGTGACGAAGAAACGCAGCTGCGGGCGCGCCCAGAAGCCGGAGTCAAAGGTCAGCGTTGGCGCAACGGTGACTTTGGTCAGGCCGCCTTTGCCTTTGCCGTTAACCCCTTTGTAGTTTTTGTCATCCAGGTATTCGTAGCCCAGCTCGTACTGCATGGCAAAGTTGCGGGTGATCTGATGATAGGGGCGGATACCGGCGACCCACATCGAGCGTCCCCAGCCATTGTCATCTTCCGTCCACCAGCGGTAGTTTTTATCCTTCTGCCAGAAGGCGAAGGTGGAGATTTCCAGATCGCCCATCGAGGCCACGCTATCCAGCACCACCCGCCAGGACTGGGTGTTTTCCAGATTGGCCCAGCCCCAGCCGTTTTTACCCAGCGAATCGCCCGCCGCCAGCCCTTTGCCATACTGCAATGCGAGGCGGGAGTACCCCCCGGTGAGGCCATAAAAACCGTCAAAGTTATAAATACCGGTCACGCCATAGCCCTTTTCGGCGGAAGTCGGATGTTTTTCGTTACGGTTCATGTGGTGGCCGATCAGCTCCAGATCGAAGCCTGTCCCGGCGATCTTTTTCAGCCACAGGTTGAGGGAGTAATCATCCGGGTAGCCCTGATCTCCCTTATCCACCGGGTAGGCTTTGGTTTCATCGGTGGGCGAAAAGGCGTAGACCCCGGCGTCGAAGCGGGCGAAGCCCAGATCCATGTTATCGAAGCCGCCGCCGGTGCCATTGTATTGAATGTACTCCCAGTCAAACTGATGGCTGGAAGTGTTGGAGCTGCTGTAGCGCTTACCGGCCCAGAAAGTCATTTCCGGCGCAAAATCCAGATTGCTCAGCTCGGCGAACCCTTCACGAAACTGCACATCATGGCCATCGTCATCCTGACAGTTCCAGTCGGAGGTGCATTTCGACTGGTGAGTGAGGTTGGCCTGCACTTTCGCCACCACGCCGCTGTCCGCCGTCAGCGTTACGGTGGGGATCAGTTCGATCTTGGTGTCTTCTTCGTTGCCCAGTCGCCACTTGCCGTCCGGCATCAGGCCGACGGAGTCCGCGCGGTTGCCATCAGAATTGGCAAGGATCCCGGAGCGAATATAGCCATGCAGCGCAAAATCATACTTCGGATCGGCGCAGGCCAGGCTGCTGGTCCCGGCCAGCGAGAGGAGAGCCAGAGGTATTGAGTGTTTCAGCTTTATCATTATTTTTTTCCCACGTTATGTTTGTTAACACGAACCGATAACGGAGGGGAAATTTACGGATCAAAAATGGAAATGTACATCCACCAATGGAAAGCGCTTTCCATAATTGCCTGTCTGGTTCACAAAATTCGCTCTGCGACGAATATATTCGTGAGACTGATCACATAAAATAACAAGAATACCGCCGGAAGCCGGCAGCAGAGCGGAAGAAAGAGAAAGTGAACAGGTGCCGTCGGGGGATAAGCCGCCGACGGCGAGGGGATCAGCGCTCGGTTTCCGCGAGCTGGCGTTCGTAAACTTTGAAGAAGGGGCGATAAAGCATCCAGGCGTTAAACATCGCGAACAGGCTCATGCACAAATTTTTCCAGCTGCCGTTCGCCGACCATGCCGCCCCCAGCGGAGAAGGCATCGACCAGGGTAGCATCGCCACCGCGCGATCGAGGATGCCCAGCTGAGTCAAATACCATGCAATACAGGCATTTATCAGCGGAACAAAGAGAAACGGCAGTAAAAAAACCGGGTTCATGATCACCGGAAAACCAAACAGTATCGGCTCGTTGATATTAAACAGCGACGGCAGCAGGCCAATTTTGGCCACGCTTTTCAGCTGCCGTGAGCGGCTGCGCATCGCCATCAATACCAGCGGCAGAGTGGAGCCGATACCGCCGATCAGCAGGTAAAAATCCCAGAATCCCTGCAGATAAATATGCGGCAGCGTTGGCGAACCCGCCGCCAAAGCCTGCTGATTTTCAAACAGATAGGTCATCCAGAAGGGGTTCATAATCCCGGTGATAATCAGCGCGCCGTGGATACCGATAAACCAGAGTAAGTTACAGATAAACAAAGAGATAAGTACCGCCATCAACGTGTCGGACGCCAGCACCAGCGGCCGCACCGCTTCGCTGATTAGCTCCGGTACGATGCGCCCGGTGGTCTGCAGCAGTATGGCATTCATCACGCTTATCGACAGCATCACCACCAGCAGCGGGATCAGCAGTTGAAAGCCATTGCGAGTCATCAGCGGTACTTCATCAGGCAGGCGGATACACCAGCCTTTTTTGTAGAAAAAACGAATTATCTCAATGGAATAGGTACTGGATATCAGGGCGGTAAATATCCCCATGCCGCCGAGATAAACGTTGCTCACCGCAGTCTCGCGAAAGCCAATAAACAGCAGAAAAGCCAGACACCCGGTTAAACCACAGAGCCGTTCCGGCAGACGGTACTGCTTGGCGAGACTGGCGCTGGCACCGAAAGCGACGATCAGCGCCACCAGGCCAATGGTTAGCTGAAAGGTCGGCAGCAGGATAGGCCGCAGCAGCAAATAGACCTGGCCGAAACGCGAGGCGCCGTCGATGGAAACGGGCGGAAACAAAATGGGAACCAACAGGCTGCCAACAATCACAAATGGCATCGCCAGCGCAAAGCTATCGCGCATCGCCGTAATGTGGTTGTTGCGCGTCAGAACATTCGCCAACGGCGCCAGCCGCTGCTCGATGATGTCCACGGCCACATTCATTAACTGAATGTTCATACTCCTACCTTTGCGAATGATTGTCTCGCCGGGATGATCGCCCACAACACCGGAAAGTGAAAGCCTGCCATAGGTGATCATGGTCACAATAAATAAATCCATAAATGGAAAGCGCTTTCCGTAATGCATCCATTTTGACTATAGTCCGCACATCCAACCTCATCAGGAGCGGTACTTATGAAAAAAATTATGTTGTGTTGTTCGGCAGGCATGTCCACCAGCCTGCTGATGAAAAAAATGATTGCGGAAGCCGAACAGCGGGGCCTGCCGGTAGAGATCAACGCCTATGGCGTAGCGGAGTTCGCCGAACAGGTTGGCCATTATCAGGTGGTGCTGCTGGGGCCGCAGGTGAAATACATGCAGCAGGATTTGCAAAAGCAGGCGGATAAATACGGTATCCGCGTCGAACCCATCAATATGATGGACTACGGCATGCAAAAAGGCGCCGCAGTCCTTGATTTCGCCCTTTCCCTCATCGAAAACAAGAACTAAGGAAAGATCATGAGCTCTCTGTACGCTAAATTGATCGATGTGATCGAACGGCAGATCACGCCTATGGCGGGAGCGATCGGCCAGCAAAAATACGTTACCTCCATCCGCGACGGTTTTATTACCGCCCTGCCCTTTATGATCGTCGGCTCGTTTTTGCTGGTGTTTATCTTCCCGCCGTTTTCTCCGGATACGACGTGGGGCTTTGCCCGCGCCTGGCTGCAATTTTCGCTCGATCATCGCGAGGCGCTGATGCTGCCGTTCAACTTCAGCATGGGGGTGATGACCCTGTTTATCGCCGTCGGGATCGCCGCCAGCCTCGCCAAGCACCATCACCTGGACTCATTGACCGCCGGGATGCTGTCGCTGATGTCGTTTCTGCTGGTCGCCGCGCCGCTGAAAGATGGCCAGATCTCTACTGCCTACTTCTCCGGCCAGGGGATCTTTACCGCCATTCTGGTGGCTATCTATTCCACCGAGCTGTACGCCTTCCTCAAGCGACATAACATCACCATTCGCCTGCCGCCGGAAGTGCCTGCCGGGGTAGCGCGCTCGTTCGAGATCCTGATCCCGGTGCTGGCGATCATCCTGACGCTACATCCGTTGAACCTGTTTATCGAGGCCCAGCTGGGGATGATCATTCCGGAAGCGATCATGTCGCTGGTGAAACCGCTGGTCGCAGCTTCCGATACGCTGCCGGCGATCCTGCTGTCAGTGCTGGTCTGTCAGGTACTGTGGTTCGCCGGGATCCACGGCGCGCTGATCGTCACCGGGATCATGAACCCGTTCTGGATGGCCAACCTGTCGGTCAATCAGGCGGCGATGGCCGCTGGCACCGCTATCCCGCACATCTATGTCCAGGGCTTCTGGGATCACTATCTGCTGATCGGCGGCGTCGGCTCAACCCTGCCGCTGGCGCTGATGCTGCTGCGCAGCAAGGCCGTGCATCTGCGGACGATTGGCCGGATGGGCGTGGTGCCGGGCGTATTTAACATCAACGAACCGATTCTGTTCGGCGCGCCGATCATCATGAACCCGCTGTTCTTCCTGCCGTTCGTGCTGGTGCCGATGGTCAACGCGACCCTGGCGTACTTTGCGCTGAAGCTGGACCTGGTCAGCCGCGTAGTGTCGATGACGCCGTGGACGACGCCGGCCCCTATCGGCGCCTCGTGGGCGGCGAACTGGAGCTTTAGCCCGGTGATCCTGTGCCTTATTTGTATGGCCACCGCCATGGTGATGTACCTGCCATTTCTCAAAGCTTACGAAAAACAGCTGCTGGCCCAGGAGCGTGAAAACGCCGTCGACCAGGCTGACAACGCGGCGCAAACCGCTTAACGCTAACGATTCAGAGGATAATCATGGAATTAGAAGAACAGGTGATGGGGATCATCATCAACGCCGGCCAGTCCCGTAGCCTGTGCTACGAAGCGCTGCACGCCGCTAAAGCGGGTGATTTCGCCACCGCCGACGCCAAAATGCAGGAAGCGGCGCACTATTCCCGCGAAGCTCACCTTGTGCAGACCCAGCTTATCGAAGCTGACGAAGGCGAGGGAAAAACCAAAATGACGCTGGTGATGGTCCATGCTCAGGATCACCTGATGACCTCCATTCTGGCGAAAGAGCTGATTGCCGAACTGATTGCGATTTACCGCGCGCAACCGCTTCACGCCTAGCGCCTTGCCCGGCCAGACGTGCTGGCCGGGTCTGATTCCCCGAGGTCACTATGTTACATCTTGGAATAGATATTGGCGGCACCAAAATGGAGGCCGTACTGCTGGATCCCGCAGGCGAATGCGTCCAGCGCCTGCGTCGGCCAACCCACAAAGAGAGCTATGACGCCTTTATGCGTCAACTGCTGACCCTGATTGCCGATATGCGCGCGGTCAGCCCGCAGCCGTTCACTCTGGGGATCGGCCTGCCCGGGGCTATCGATCCGCAAAGCGGACGCATTAAAAACTGCAACTGCCTGGTGCTCAACGGCCACGATCTGCGCCGGGATATCATGCAGCAGCTTGGCCAACCCGTGTGGATGGCAAACGATGCCGACTGCTTCACCCTTTCCGAGGCGGTCGATGGCGCCCGCCCCCGCCCCCCCCCCCGGGTAGGGG